>NZ_JBEZBE010000001.1:0-486591 GCF_040646935.1 Streptomyces sp. NPDC044984 | reverse complement strand
GGGCTGAGAACAGCCCGTCCGGCGTTTGAGGACGAGGCCCGTTCAGGGCCGAAGCGGGGGTCCGGGGGCGCAGCCCCCGGGGACGGGCCGGGAAGGGGCGGCGGGGGCGCAGAAACTCCTGCTTCAACAGCTCTGACCTGCATGTCCGTTCACCCGGCGGGCCGTTGTCAGTGGGCTGCGGTAGCTTCCGAAGTGGTGGGTGCGATGGTGCGCCACGAGAAGCCACATGGGGTGGGTGGACGATGATGAACGGCACCGCGACGACGACCGACCTGGACGCCAGGCTGGAGGCGCACCGGGTCGAACTGACCGGGTACTGCTACCGGATGCTGGGCTCCTCCTTCGAGGCGGAGGACGCGGTGCAGGACACGATGATCCGCGCCTGGCGCAGCTTCGACAAGTTCGAGGGCCGCTCCAGCCTGCGCTCGTGGCTCTACCGCATCGCGACCAACGTCTGCCTGGACATGCTGGCGGCGGGCAACAAGCGGGCCCGGCCGATGGACCTGACGGAGTCCACACCGCTGGCGCAGGCCGCCCTGTCGCCCCGCCCGGACAGCACGTGGCTGGAGCCGATGCCCGACTCCCGGGTGCTGCCCACGCCCGCCGACCCGGCGGAGGCGGCGGTCGCCAAGGAGTCGGTGCGGCTCGCCTTCATGGCCGCGCTGCAGCAGCTGCCGGCCAGGCAGCGGGCGGTGCTCATCCTGCGGGAGGTGCTGGCCTGGAAGGCGAGCGAGGTCGCCGAGCTGCTGGGCACGTCGGTCGCGTCGGTGAACAGCGCGCTCCAGCGGGCCCGGGCGACACTGGCGGAGCGGCAGCAGCCGGGCGCCGACGCGTCGGTGTCCGACCCGCTGGACGAGGAGCAGCAGCAGCTGCTCGAGCGCTATGTGGCGGCGTTCGAGGGGTACGACATGTCGGCGCTGACCGCGCTGCTGCACGAGGACGCCCTCATGACGATGCCGCCGTTCGACCTCTGGCTGACCGGCGTCGACGACATCACGGGCTTCATGACGACGCTGGGCGCCCCGTGTGCGGGTTCGCGGCTGGTGCCGGTGGAGGTCAACGGGCTGCCGGGGTTCGCGCAGTACAAGCCCGACCCGGAGACCGGCGGTTTCACGCCCTGGGCGGTCCAGGTGCTGGAGATGTCAGACGGCCGGATCACCGGGTTCCACTGTTTCCTCGACGCCAAGCGGTGGTTCCCGCTGTTCGGGCTGCCCCTCCATCTCGAAGCGGAGGCCGACCAGGTCGAGCAGAGCGCATAGCGCCGGGGAGGGGTCACGCAGCCGTATCCGGCCGCCGGACCGGCGGGCGGTGAGCTGGAGCCGTGCGAGCAGGTTCACGGCGGTGAGACCGGCCGGCCCCAGCCCGGCGACGTCGCACACGACCACCCTGCCCGGGCCGCCACCGCCGCCCTCCATCAGCGCCCGCAGCGCGTCGCAGGGCCCGCCCACCTCGTCCGGGACGAGGGGGCCGTTGAGCACGAGTACGGGCGGTGTCATGGCGTCCACGATCGGTAGACCGGGCGGCGGCGCGTAACTCATCGCGGGGGTCGGCGCCGTAAGGATCACATTGACCTGGGTACGCCCCTCCCCGAGGGTTGGGTGTATGCGCCATAGATCATCCCCGCCCGCGGTGTCCGGTGCCCTTCGCCTGCGCGAGGAGCTGCCGTGCAGGGGGTGCTGAGCGGATTCCTGGTGATCGCCGTCGTCATCGGCGTCGGCTATGTCATCGGCCGCCGGGGGTATCTCGGCGCACAGGGCCGCGAGGTCCTGACGAAGCTGGCGTTCCATGTGGCGTCGCCCGCGCTGCTGTTCACCACGCTCGCCCGGGCCGACCTGTCGGTGGTCTTCTCCAGCCGGCTGCTGGTCACCGCGCTGAGCACGGCGGCGGTGGCGGGCGTCTTCGTCGCGGTGGGTGTCGTACGCCGCTGGGGCGTCGGCCGCACCACCATCGGCGCCCTGTGCTCCAGTTACGTCAACTCCGGCAACCTGGGCATCCCGATCGCCGTGTACGTGCTGGGCGACGCCTCGCTCGTGGCGCCGGTGCTGCTGTTCCAGCTGGTCGGGGTCACGCCGGTCGCGCTGACGATCCTCGACCTGTCGACGGCGGGCGAGAAGCAGCCGCTGTGGCGGCGGCTCCTGACCCCGTTGCGCAACCCGATCGCGGTGGGGTCGCTGGCGGGGGTGGCTGCGTCGGCGGCCGGGGTCGAGATACCGGGGCCGGTGTGGGACCCGGTGACCCTGATCGGCAACATGGCGGTCCCCGCCGTGCTCCTCGCCTTCGGCATCTCGCTGCGCGGCAGCACGCTGCCCCTGCGGGGCGGTGACCGCGGGGCGGTCCTGCTCGCCGTGGGTCTGAAGGCGGTGGGCCAGCCGCTGGCCGCCTGGGCGCTGGCGGTGGGCGTCTTCGGCCTGCGCGGCGCGCACCTGCTGGACGTGGTGGTGACCTCGGCCCTCCCGGCCGCCCAGAACCTCTTCACCTACGCGAGCAGCTACCGGGTGGGCGAGAAACTGGCCAGGGAGGCGATCCTGGTGTCGACGGTGCTGTCGGTGCCGGTGCTGGTGGTGGTGGCGGCGTTGCTGGGGTGAGTCAGGTCTCGGGGAACTCGCTGGTGTCGATGACGAGGTCGAAGGGGGCGGGGAGCTTGATCGGCTCGCCGAACGGACCCGCGTCGAGGACGCGGTAGACGCCGTTCTCCGGTGCGCCGTGGAGCGTGAAGGCCGGCCCGCCCGGTGCCAGGCCGTCGATCAGCAGGTAGAGCGGGACACCGCCCGTGGCACATCCCTCGGGCTTCACCGTCCGGTCACGGCTCGCGGTGGCCTTCGAGGTGATCTCCACGACGAGTTCGGCTGCCGCCGCAGGGCACAGGCCGCCGTCACCCGTGCCCCGGTGTTCTCCCGCACGACCACGAGGTCGGGCACGTAGAGCCCGAGGCGCTCCGGCACGGCGATGTCCCACCACTGATGAGCGCCCCAGTCCTCCGGGATCGCCTCGTGGAGGCGCCGGTGCACCTGTGCGGCGATGATGTGGTGGCGGACCCTGGCGAGTGGTGTCACGGTGACGAGCCCTTCGACGATCTCCACCCGGCAGCCCTTGGGAGCGTCCGTCCGCTCCCGGAGCCAGCGGAGTTCGTCCCACTCGTTGTCGGCCTTGATGTAGTCGCCGTCGCACACGTCCATGAGGGCATCGAACACGCGGAACGGGACCGGTGGGGGTCCACCGGTCCCGTTCAGTCGAATGAGGAAACTCCAGGTCAGGCGATACGTTCCAGCACGACCGGCGTGGCCTCGAAGTCCGTTCCGGGGGCCGCGATGTCGTAGGAACCCTCGATCGACTGGAGCGCGTAGTCGAAGCGGTCCGGGGTGTCCGTGTGGAGGGTGAGGAGGGGCTGGCCCTCCGTCACCGTGTCGCCGGGCTTGGCGTGCATCTCGACGCCCGCGCCCGCCTGCACCGGGTCCTCCTTGCGGGCGCGGCCCGCGCCGAGGCGCCAGGCGGCGACGCCGATGTCGTAGGCGTCCAGGCGGGTCAGGACACCGGAGGACGGGGCCTTGATCACGTGCTGCTCGCGGGCCACCGGCAGCTCCGCGTCCGGGTCGCCGCCCTGGGCCGCGATCATGCGGCGCCAGACGTCCATCGCGGAGCCGTCGGCCAGCGCCTTCGCCGGGTCGGCGTCGCGCAGGCCCGCGGCGTCCAGCATCTCGCGGGCCAGGGCGAGGGTCAGTTCGACGACGTCCGCGGGGCCGCCGCCCGCCAGGACCTCGACCGACTCGCGGACCTCGAGGGCGTTGCCGGCGGTCAGGCCGAGCGGGGTGGACATGTCGGTGAGGAGGGCGACCGTCTTCACGCCGGAGTCGGTGCCCAGGCCGACCATGGTGCGGGCCAGTTCGCGGGCGTCGTCGATCGTCTTCATGAAGGCGCCGGTGCCGACCTTCACGTCGAGGACCAGGGAGCCGGTGCCCTCCGCGATCTTCTTCGACATGATCGAGGAGGCGATGAGCGGGATCGCCTCGACCGTGCCCGTGACGTCCCGGAGGGCGTACAGCTTCTTGTCCGCCGGGGCCAGTCCGTCGCCCGCCGCGCAGATCACCGCGCCGGTGCCGTCCAGCACCGACAGCATCTCCTCGTTGGAGAGCAGCGCGCGCCAGCCGGGGATCGACTCCAGCTTGTCGAGCGTGCCGCCGGTGTGGCCGAGGCCGCGGCCGGACAGCTGGGGGACGGCCGCGCCGCAGGCGGCGACCAGCGGGGCCAGCGGGAGGGTGATCTTGTCGCCGACGCCGCCGGTGGAGTGCTTGTCGGCGGTGGGGCGGGAGAGCGAGGAGAAGTCCATGCGCTCGCCGGAGGCGATCATCGCGGCCGTCCAGCGGGCGATCTCGCTCCGGTTCATGCCGTTGAGGAGGATCGCCATGGCGAGGGCCGACATCTGCTCGTCGGCCACCTCCCCGCGGGTGTACGCGTCGATCACCCAGTCGATCTGCTCGTCGCTGAGTTCGCCGCGGTCCCGCTTGGTGCGGATGACGGAGATGGCGTCCATGGCCATGGCTGGCGTTCCTTCCGGAGGTGCGAAGGGTGCGGCCCCTCCGGTCGACGGTATCGACGGGTGTCGACAGCCGCTCGGAGGGGCCGCACGGGAGTTACTTGGTGAGGTGCTGCGGGCCGAAGGCCTGGGGCAGCATCTCCGACAGCGGCAGGATGCCCGCCGGGGTCTGAAGGAGCAGACCGGGGCCGCCGAACTCGTACAGCAGCTGGCGGCAGCGGCCGCACGGGACGAGGATCTCGCCGTCGCCGTCCACGCAGGTGAAGTGCGTGAGCCGGCCGCCCCCGGTGCGCTGGAGCTCGGAGACCAGTCCGCACTCGGCGCACAGCCCGAGCCCGTACGAGGCGTTCTCGACGTTGCAGCCGGAGACCGTGCGTCCGTCGTCGACCAGGGCCGCTACGCCGACCGGGTAGCCCGAGTAGGGGGCGTAGGCGTGGGACATGGCGTCCCGCGCCACGGCGCGCAGCGCCTCCCAGTCGACGTCGGCCGTGGTGGCCCCGGTGGCGGTCACTTGCCCTGCCCCTTCCGGTACGGCATGCCGTCCGCCTTCGGCATGCGCAGCCGCTGGGCGGAGAGGGCCAGGACGACGAGGGTGATGACGTACGGCGTGGCGGCGACGACCTGGTTGGGGACCTCGTTGGTGCCGGCGTACCAGGCGAAGACGAGGGCGCCGACGACCAGGGTGATCACCGCGTGGACGTACTTCCTGCGGACGGCCAGCCAGATCGCGCCGATGAGCAGCAGCAGCGCGCCGAGCAGCAGCAGGGCGTGCACGTTGGCGGAGCCGCCGCGCAGGTTGAGGCTGTCGGTGTAGCCGAAGAGGCCGGCGCCGATGGCGAGGCCGCCCGGCATCCAGTTGCCGAAGATCATCGCGGCGAGGCCGATGTAGCCGCGGCCCGAGGTCTGGCCCTCCAGGTAGAAGGGGTTGGCGACGATGGACAGGAAGACGCCGCCGAGGCCGGCCAGGCCGCCGGAGATGATCACGGCGAGGTACTTGTACTTGTAGACGTTGACGCCGAGGGACTCGGCGGCGATCGGGTTCTCGCCGCAGGAGCGCAGGCGGAGGCCGAAGGCCGTGCGCCACAGGATCCACCAGGTGGCGGGGATGAGCGCGACGGCGATCAGGGTCAGCCAGGAGACGTCGGTGACCAGTCCGCCGAGCAGTCCCGCGACGTCGGAGACGAAGAACCAGCCCTTGTCGTTGAGGTCGCTCAGCCCGTCGGACAGTCCCGGCACGGTGAAGTGGCCGAGGGAGTCGACCGCCGGGGACTGCTTGGCGGAGCCGCCCTGGTGGCCCTCGAAGGCGAGCGGGGCGAGGTAGCGGGTGGCGCCGAGGGCGAGGATGTTGAGGGCCACACCGGAGACGATGTGGTTGACGTTGAAGGTGACGGTGACGATCGCGTGCAGCAGGCCGCCGAGGCAGCCGCCGAGGATGCCGACGAGGACACCGGTCCACGGGCCCCACTGGAATCCGGCCCAGGCGCCGAACCAGGTGCCGAGGATCAGCATGCCCTCGAGGCCGATGTTGACCACGCCCGCGCGCTCGGCCCAGAGGCCGCCGAGACCGGCGAGGCCGATCGGGACGGCGAGCTGGAGGGCGGTGGACATCTGGCTGACGTTGGTGATGCCGTCCGCGCCGGTGATGATGCGGACGACCGAGACCAGTGCCAGGGCTCCGGCGATGACCAGGAGCAGGACGGGCCACGACATGCGGCGGCCGGTCGGCGGGGCGTGTTCCAGCGACGGCTGGTTGACGTCGGTCGCTGTGGTCGGAGCGGTCATCGGCCGGCCACCTCCTTCGTGGTGTTGTTGTCGGCGCCCAGGACGTGCCCTGCGGCGAGCTCCGCGCCGACCCGGCGCTGCTGGCGGCGCAGGCCCCACTCGCGGACGGCCTCGTAGGAGACGACGACCGAGAGGACGATCAGGCCCTGCATGATGACCGCGATCTCCTTGTCGTAGCCGTGGAAGTCCAGCTCGGGCGAGGCCTTGTCGAGCCAGGCCCACAGCAGGGCGGCGAAGGCGATGCCGACCGGGCTGTTGCGGCCGAGGAGGGCGATGCCGATGCCGAGGAAGCCGATGCCGGTGGGGAAGTTGAGGCTGTAGGTGTGGGTGTCGCCCATCAGGATGGGCAGGCCCGCGAGTCCGGCGATGGCGCCGGAGAGCAGCATGGCGGTGAGGACCATGCGCTTGGGGCTGACGCCGCTGGCCGCGGCGGCGGACTCGGAGGCGCCGGAGGCGCGCAGGTCGAAGCCGAAGCGGGTGCGGTTGAGCGTGACCCAGTAGCCGATGCCGAGCAGGACGGCGAGGACGACCAGGCCGTAGATCTCGCCGGCCTCGCCCATGTCGATGCCGGGGATCCAGCCGGACTCGTGCATCTCGCCGGTGGTGTTGTTGTTGCCGACCTTGACGCCGAAGACGGTGGGCAGCCACAGGTAGCCGATGACGGAGGTGGCGATCGCGTTGAGCATGATCGTGGCGACCACCTCGCTGACCCCGCGGGTGACCTTGAGGACACCGGCGATGCCGGACCAGAAGGCGCCGGTGAACACGGCGGTCAGGAGCAGCAGCGGGATCTGCAGCGCGGCCGGCAGGTTCATGTGGGCGCCGACGACGGCGGCCATCATGGCGGCGAGCTGGTACTGGCCGTCGACGCCGATGTTGAACAGGTTCATGCGGAAGCCGATGGCGACCGCGAGGGCGGCGATGTAGTACATCGAGGCCTGGTTGACGATCAGGACCTGGATGTCGGAGAAACCGGCCTGCTCGAACATCAGGGCGAACGGTTCGACCGGGTTCTTGCCGGAGGCGATCAGGACGATCGCGCTGAGCACGAAGGCCACGGCGAGCGCGATGACCGGCCCGGCCACCGCGAGGAGCACGCGCTCCTTGTCGAACTTCTTCATCAGCGGGCCTCGTCTTCCGCACCCCGGCCGCCGTCGGCCGGGGTCTCCTCGTGCTCCAGGTGTCCGGAGGCGGCGCCGGTCATGGCGGTGCCGAGTTCCTCCGGGGTGATGGTGGCCGGATCGGCGTCCGCGACCAGCTTGCCGTCGTAGATCACCCGGAGGGTGTCGGACAGGCCGATCAACTCGTCCAGGTCGGCGGAGATCAGCAGCACGGCCAGGCCCTCGCGGCGGGCCTCGCGGATGTGGTCCCAGATGGCGGCCTGCGCGCCGACGTCCACACCGCGGGTGGGGTGGGCGGCGATCAGGAAGCGCGGCTTGTGGCTCATCTCACGGCCGACGATCAGCTTCTGCTGGTTGCCGCCGGACAGGGAGGCCGCGGTGACGTCGATGCCGGGGGTGCGGACGTCGTACTCCGTCACGATCCGGCGGGTGTCCTCCTGCGCGGCCTTCGGGTCCAGCCAGACGCCCTTGGCGTTGGGCTTCTCGGTGACGTGGCCGAGGATGCGGTTCTCCCAGAGGGGGGACTCCAGGAGCAGGCCGTGGCGGTGGCGGTCCTCGGGGATGTAGCCGATGCCCTGCTCGCGGCGCTTGCGGGTGGCCCAGGAGGTGATCTCCTCGTCGGCCAGCCGGATGACGCCGGAGTCGGCGTGCTTCAGGCCGATGAGCGCGTCGACCAGCTCGGTCTGGCCGTTGCCCTCGACGCCGGCGATGCCCAGGACCTCGCCCGCGTGGATGGTGAAGCTGATGTCGTCGAGCAGGGCCTTGCCGCCGGGGGCCACCAGGCGCAGCTTGTCGACGGTGAGGACGGGGCGGTCGGTCACGGTGGACTCGGCCGTCTCGGGGGTGGGCAGCTCGCTGCCGACCATCAGCTCGGCGAGCTGGCGCGGGGTCGTCTCGGCGGGGACGGCCGTGCCGACCGTGGTGCCGCGGCGGATGACGGTGATGTCGTCGGCGACGGAGAGGACCTCGCCCAGCTTGTGGGAGATGAAGATGACCGACAGGCCCTCGGCCTTCAGCTCGCGCAGGTTGTCGAAGAGGGCGTCGACCTCCTGCGGCACGAGGACGGCGGTGGGCTCGTCGAGGATCAGGGTGGTGGCGCCGCGGTAGAGGACCTTGAGGATCTCCACGCGCTGGCGGGCGGCGACGCCGAGCTCCTCGACCAGGACGTCGGGGCGCACGCCGAGGCCGTAGCGGTCGGAGAGCTCCTTGATCCTGCGGCGGGCCTTGGCGCCGATGCCGTGGAGCTTCTCGCTGCCGAGGACGACGTTCTCGAGGACGGTGAGGTTGTCGGCGAGCATGAAGTGCTGGTGCACCATGCCGATGCCGCGGACGATGGCGTCGGCGGGCGAGGAGAAGCTCACCTGTTCGCCGTGGATCGCGATGGTGCCCTCGTCCGGCTTCTGCATGCCGTAGAGGATCTTCATCAGGGTCGACTTGCCGGCGCCGTTCTCACCGACGAGGGCGTGGACGGTGCCCTTGCGGACGGTGAGGTGGATGTCGTGGTTGGCCACGACACCCGGGAAGCGCTTGGTGATCCCGGCGAGTTCGACGGCGGTCACCGAATCGTTGACCGCCGCTCCGGCCGGAGGGCTGCTGGACGCGTTGATGGCGCACTCTCCTGGGGACGGGGGCCGTCTACGCGCGTAGCGCCCCTACGGCATGCAAAGGGGTGGCGCACTCGACCGACGGGGTACGAGGAGCCGTGCTCCTCGTACCCCGTCGAGCGGACGCGACCCCGGGGTCGTTCAGGGGGTGTCTCAGCTCGACTTGACCTTGATCTCGCCGCTGATGATCTTCTCCTTGGCCGTCTCGATGGCTTTCTGGAGCTCGGCGTCGTCCGCGAACTTCGGGTTGGAGTTCGACAGGCTCACCTCACCCGTCTTCAGATCGCCCTTGACGATACCGGTCGTGGGCTTGCCGTCCTCGACCGACTTCGCCAGGTTGTACACCGCCTTGGCGACGTCCTTCATCGCCGAGGTGAGGATCGAGTCCTTGTACTTGGCGAGGGCTTCCTGCAGGTACTGGTCGGAGTCGACGCCGATCGCCCACACCTTGTTGGCGGCGGCGGCCTCGATGACGCCCTGGCCGGACAGGCCGGCGGCCGCGTAGACGACGTCGGCCTTCTTCTCGATCTGGCCCTCGGCGGCGCTCTTGCCCTTGTCGGGGCTGGAGAAGCCGCCCTCCTCCGCGGTCTGCGTCAGGAACTGCGAGATGACCTTGACCTTGGGGTCGGTGTCCTTGACGCCCTGCTCGAAGCCCGCGCGGAACTTGTGGATCAGCGGGATGTCCACGCCGCCCACGAAGCCGACCGTGTTCGTCTCAGTGCTCTTGGCCGCGGCGACACCGGCCAGGTAGGAGGCCTCCTCCTCGGAGAAGACCAGGTCGGCGACGTTCTTCGCCTCGACCGTGGCGTCGTCGACGATGCCGAAGGTGGTGTCCGGGTACTTCTCCGCGGCGCCCTTGACGGCGGCGGCGTACGCGTAGCCGACACCGACGACCGGGTTGTAGCCCTGCTTCGCCAGCGAGACCAGGCGCTGCTCCTTGTCGGCGTCCGTCTCGCCGTCGGTGGGCTCGACGTCGGCCGTCTCGTAGCCGAACTCCTTCTTCGCCTGCTCCAGGCCCGCGTACGCGGCGTCGTTGAAGGACTGGTCGCCCTTGCCGCCGACGTCGTAGGCGATGGCGAGGCCCTTGTCGCCCTTCGACTCCGAGGAGTTCGAGGAGGTGGAGGTGCCGCCGCAGGCGGAGAGGGCGAGGGCCAGGGAGGCGGTCGCTGCGCCTGCGACCGTGATCCGGGAAATCCGGCGCATGTGTGGTGCTCCTAGTCGTACAAGCGCCGGGACGTGTTCAGCTGCGGCGCTGGCTTTGCCGCAGATTAACGCGCGTAGACCTGCCTGAAAACCCCTTCTGTCCACCTTGTTATGCGGCCGTGGCCTACGCAACGCCGAGCGGTGGCCAGGGCGTCGCCGGGCGCGAACGCGGGGTGGCTGTGGGTGAGCGAGGCGGGGGTGAAGGAGGGACGGGGGTGAAGGAAGGCGGGGGTGAGCGGGGGCGGGAACGGCGGAGCGGGCGGGCACCCTGGGTGCCCGCCCGCTCCGTACGGGGTCGCCGTCGTTCCTACTGCTCGGTCTCCACCTTGATGGAGCCGTCGATGATGCCTTCCTTGGCCTTGGCCACGGCGTCCGTCAGGCCGGGGACCTCGGCCATCTTCGGGTTGCTCTCGGAGAGGCCGACGCCGTTCACCTCGAGGTCGAAGACCTGGGTGCCGGTCAGCGGCTTGTCGTCCTCGACCGACTTGGCCAGGGTGTACACCGCGCCGCCGACGTCCTTCAGGGCGGAGGTGAGGATGTAGTCCTTGTACGCCGCGAGGGCTTCCTGCCGGTACTGGTCGGAGTCGACGCCGATCGCCCAGACCTTCGCCTTGGCGGCGGCCTCGATGACGCCCTGGCCGGAGAGACCGGCCGCCTGGTAGACGACGTCGGCGTTCTTCTCGATCTGGCCCTCGGCGGCGGCCTTGCCCTTGTCGGGGCTGGAGAAGCCGCCCTCCTCCGCGGTCTGCGTCAGGTACTGCGGGATCACCTTGACCTTGGGGTCGGTGTCCTTGACGCCCTGCTCGTAGCCGGCCTGGAACTTGTGGATCAGCGGGATGTCCACACCGCCCACGAAGCCGACCGTCTTCGTCTTGGTGGCCTTGGCGGCTGCGACGCCGGCGAGGTAGGAGGCCTGCTCCTCGGCGAAGACGAGGGAGGCGACGTTGTCGCCCTCGACGACGGAGTCGACGATGCCGAAGGTGGTCTTCGGGTACTTCGCGGCGACGGCCTTCATCGCGGTGCCGTAGGCGTAGCCGACGCCGATGATCGGGTTGTAGCCCTGGCGGGCCAGCGAGGCCAGACGCTGCTCCTTGTCCGCGTCGGTCTCGCCCTCGGTGGGCTCGACGTCGGCGGTCTTGTAACCGAACTCGTCCTTGGCCTTGGTGAGACCGGCGAAGGCGGCGTCGTTGAAGGACTGGTCGCCCTTGCCCCCGATGTCGTAGGCGATGGCGAGACCGAGGTCTTCCTTGGAGCCGCCGCTGTCGCCGTTCTCACTGCTGGTGCCGCCGCAGGCGGTGGCGGCGAGTGCGAGCGAGGCGACCCCCACCGCGACGCGGGTCAGTTTGGATATCCGACGCATCTGAAGTCCCCATTCTCCAAAGCCCCGCAGCGGGTGCTCGGTTCGGCGCACATTAACGCGCGTAGACACTCCTGGGAACGGGATCGAGCGGGGCCGTTATCCATTCGTGCCGGTGGCCGGTTACGTCCCTGTGAACCAGGGGGTCGTACGGGGCCGAACCGGGCGGTCGGTGCGGGGCGCGCGGGTGCACGCGCCCCACGCTGCCTCTGGTGCGCGGGGCGCGCAAGCGGGGTGGGCGGGAGAGGTGACGGTGGGGAGTGGTGGGGTGGACGGGGCGGGTGGGGTGGGGGTCGGCCGGGGGTTTTCGCCCCCGCCGCCCCTTCCCGTCCCCGGGGGCGCTGCCCCCGGACTCCCGCTCCTCAAGCGCCGGAAGGGCTGGATGTCAGCGCAGGGCGTCCAGGAGGGCGGCGCCGGTGAAGAGTTCCACGCCGACGGTGATGGCGTGCTCGTCGACGTCGAAGTCGCCCTGGTGCAGGTCGCGCACGGTGCGCTCGCCCGGGGGGCGGACGCCGAGGCGGGCCATGGCACCGGGGACGCGCTCCAGGTACCAGGAGAAGTCCTCGCCGCCGAGGCTCTGCTCGGTGCCCTCGACGGACTCCGCCCCGCGTCGCGCGATCATGGCGTCGCGCAGCAGCTCGGTGGCGCCGGCCTCGTTGACGACCGGCGGGACGCCGCGCACGTAGGTGATCTCCGACTTGGCGCGGTGCAGGTTGGCCACCTCGTCGATGGCGGCGACCACGATGTCGGGGGCCTGCCGCCAGGTCTCCAGGTCCAGGCAGCGCACGGTGCCGGACAGCTCGGCGTGCTGCGGGATGACGTTGGGCGCGTGGCCCGACTCGACCCGGCCCCAGGTCAGGGCGAGTCCGCTGCGGCTGTCGACGCGCCGGCCGACCAGGGCGGGCACGTCGGTGACGACCCGCGCGGCGGCGGTGACCAGGTCGGTGGTCAGATGCGGGCGGGCGGTGTGGCCGCCGGGGCCGTCGAGGGCGATCTCCAGCCGGTCGCAGGCGGAGGTGATGGGCCCCTCGCGCAGGCCGATCTTCCCGGCGTCGACGCGGGGGTCGCAGTGCACGGCGAGGATCCGGCCGATGCCGTCGAGGCCGCCGTCCTCGATGACCTCGGCCGCTCCGCCGGGCAGCACCTCCTCGGCGGGCTGGAAGATCAGCCGCACGGGGCGCGGCAGCAGGCCCTGGCGGTGCAGTTCGGCGAGGACCAGGCCGGTGCCGAGCACGACGGTGGTGTGCACGTCGTGGCCGCAGGCGTGGGCCCGGTCGGGCACGGTGGAGCGGTAGGGGCAGGAGGCCTTCATGTCGGGGATGGGCAGGCCGTCGATGTCGGCGCGCAGGGCGAGCATCGCCGAGTCCGTGCCGGCCTCGCCGTCGGTTCCGATGTCACAGATCAGGCCGGTGCCGCCGGAGAGGACGCGCGGCTGCAAACCGGCCTGCTCGAGGCGCTCCTTGATCGCCGCGGTGGTGCGGAACTCCTGGTGACCGAGCTCCGGATGCATGTGCAGGTCGCGCCGGAAGGCCACGAGTTCGGCGCGCAGGGCCTCGGGCAGCGCGCCGGGGAGCACCGCTCCCCCGGGGAGATCGATCTCGGACTCCAGTGACATCAGTGGTTTCACCCTTTGAAGAGTAGGGTGCCGGAGCCGTCCACTGACCCCCGATCAAGAAAAATCAATCTGTTGGGGGGAGAAAATCCGGCTGCCCTACGCATAGTTGTGTATTGAGGTGGGTACACTCACCGCCTTTTTGCGAGGGTATAGGCCGTTGGCCTGCCGGTCCATGAGGCCGATCACAGTCCCGGCCACGGTTCCGGCACCCGTCCACTCCTCACGGTTACCACGCTCGGCCCAAGGCACGCGGGTCGGTTCATTCGGCGGATGCCGGAGCGCGGTTCGGCGGCGGCCGGTGGATCCGCGGGGCCCACCGCCGTCAGGGCAGCAGTGTGAAGGCCGGGATATGCGTGGGGCGCACCACGCCGAAGTGCCTGCGGTCGAGCGTCGCGACGCGCTCCACACCGAAGCGTTCGGCAACGGCGATCACCGAGGCGTCGACGCCTCCGAGGGGGAAATCCGCGTACCGCAGAACGAGCTCGCTCATCCGTTCCAGGTCCGTGGGAGTCAGATGGACCAGTTCGAAGGTCCCCTTGGCGACCTCGGAGAGGAACGCGGCCTCCACTTTGGGCCAGCGTTCCAGCAGCCAGCACACTTCGGTCAGGACCGGACTGGGCAGCAGGCGGCGTCCGGTGATCGAGACCAGCAGGGAGGCACATTCCGAGTGGCGACGGTCGCCGGCGTTGAGGGCTGCGGCGAGCGGGCCCGTGTCGAGAACAGTGGCGTTCACATCTGGTCGCCGAACCGCTCGCGCATGCGTTCCCGGATGTGGTCGTCATGCCGTTCGGCCAGGTCCTTCGGCCCGCTGACCGCGCCGATCAAGGCCAGCAGCCCGTCCGGCACCGGCTGTTCCTCGTCGGGACGCGGCGGGAGCGCCTCGGCGGCCTGTGACAGTTCCTCGTCCTGGGTGACGAGCAGACGTAGACGCCGCACCTGGGACGGCGTGAGCCGGTCCACCAGGTGGTGCATGTCCTCGTAGTCGAACGCTGCGGTCACGCCGCCAGTCTAGGGCAGCGCCCACCTCCCACGCCCTGAGTTCCGGCAGCCGGGACTCACACCGCCGGCGCCGTCCGCAGGTGGTGGGCTGACCTGGCCGTGTCCGTGACGTTGGCCAGGAAGCCCTGGGCGCGGGGGGAGGCGTTCTTGGTCAGCCAGGCGGGGTCTATGTCGCACACCGCGACGCGGACGCCGGTGCCGGCGAGGGCGAGGGGCAGGGTGTGGACGACCGTGGAGGGGAAGCTGACGATCGTACGGCCGATGGGGCCGCGGCGGGCGACGAGCTCCAGCGGCAGCTCCGGGCGGACGATCTCCAGTCCGGTCCCGACGGCGAGCCGGTGGAGTTTCTCCGTGCTCTCGCGGCGGTGGGCGAAGTAGCGCTTGGCGCCGTGCGTGGCGACCAGGGCGCTCACGGCCTCCAGGTAGGCGTCGGCGTCCACCACGCCGGTCTCCACCAGGGAGGTGCCGACCAGGTCGGCGCCCCGGGTGACGGTGGGCGGGCCGAAGCGGTCCCGGGTCCAGGCGAAGGTGTGGGGGCTGACGGTGACCCCGGGCGGGACGTCCTCCATGGGCATGGAGGTGAAGACCTCCACCGTGCGCTTCCCCCCGGGGGTGAGCCGGCGCCGGGCGGCGGCGGACACGGGGGCGAGGACGAGTTCGCGGGGGCCCGGGCGGCCGCCCTTGCGGTGCCAGCGCACCAGGCGTTCGCCCCGGGCCAGCTGGCCGACGAACTCCATGGTCGCGGTGCCGTCGTCGACGACGACGACCTCGCGGGCGCGGGTGATCGTCAGCAGCAGCTGGACGTAGCGGGAGAAGGGGTCGCCCAGGACGACGCGGGTGGCCCGGCGGAGCGGGGCGGTCAGACCGCCGACCGTCTGGAACGGTGCGCCGGCTCCTCCCCGCGCCTCCTCCCAGCGGACCTCGTGGCCCTCCTCGCGGGCCAGCTCCGCCATGCGGCGCAGCTGGCCCCGGGTCATCGGGTCGACCGGGGACAGCACCACGAGGGTGAGCCCCACGCCGGGCGCACGCGTGTGCGCCCACTCCAGCACGTTGAGCAGCTGTACCGGGCTCTCGACGAAGGCGAGAGTGTGGGGGCCGGGCCGGCCGGCGCGGGGGCTCATCGACGTACGACCATTCCCGTCGTCGTAGGGGTGGGGGTGCGGTCCGCTCAGACCGACAGCGGTTCGCCCGCCGCCGCCGCGATCTCCGCCTCGGCGACCACGCCGCTGACGCGGCGCAGCTTCTTCATCGGGCCGAGCTCGGAGTCGTAGACCTTCTTGACGCCGTCGCCGAGGGAGGCCTCGATGGTGCGGATGTCGCGGACCAGGCGCTGCAGGCCCTGCGGCTCGACGGAGGCGGCCTGGTCGGAGCCCCACATGGCGCGGTCGAGGGTGATGTGGCGCTCGACGAAGACGGCGCCGAGGGCGACGGCGGCGAGGGTGGTCTGCAGGCCGGTCTCGTGGCCGGAGTAGCCGATCGGGACGTTCGGGTACTCCTGCTGGAGGGTGTTGATGACCCGCAGGTTCAGCTCCTCGGCCTTCGCCGGGTAGGTGGAGGTGGCGTGGCAGAGCAGGATGTTGTCGCTGCCCAGGACCTCGACCGCGTGGCGGATCTGCTTCGGGGTGGACATGCCGGTGGAGAGGATGATCGTGCGGCCGGTGGCGCGCAGGGCGCGCAGCAGCTCGTCGTCGGTGAGGGAGGCGGAGGCCACCTTGTGGGCGGGGACGTCGAACTTCTCCAGGAAGGCGACGGCCTCGGTGTCCCACGGGGAGGCGAACCAGTCGATCCCCTTCTCCTTGCAGTACTCGTCGATCCGGCGGTACTCGTCCTCGCCGAACTCCACGCGGTGGCGGTAGTCGATGTACGTCATCCGGCCCCAGGGGGTGTCGCGCTCGATGTCCCACTGGTCGCGCGGGGTGCAGATCTCGGGGGTGCGCTTCTGGAACTTGACCGCGTCGCAGCCGGCCTCGGCGGCGGCGTCGATCAGCTTGAAGGCGTTCTCGAGGTCACCGTTGTGGTTGATGCCGATCTCACCGGTGACGTACACGGGGCGGCCGGGGCCGGCCTCGCGGGAACCGAGGGTGCGGATGCGGGAGTTGGTGCTCATGTCCGGGGTTTCCTTACTTGGGGAGGGAATCGAGAGAGGGACCGAGGATCCAGCCGGCGATCTCTCGGATCGCGCCGTCGCCGCCGGGGAGGGTGGTGACCGCGCGTGCGGCGCCGCGTACGACGTCGTGGGCGCTCGCGACCGCCACGGGCCAGCCGACGAGGGCGAAGCACGGGAGGTCATTGACGTCGTTGCCGACGTAGAGCACGCGCTCGGGCGCGATGCCCTGTTCCTCGCACCACTGCTTGAGCGCGAGGTCCTTGCGGTCGATGCCGTGCAGCACGGGGAGCTTGAGCTTGCGTGCGCGGGCGGCGACGACCGGGTTCTGTTCCGTGGACAGGATCAGCAGCTTCAGGCCGCTGCGGCGCAGGGCCGCGATGCCGAGTCCGTCCCCGCGGTGCACGGAGACGAACTCCCGTCCGTCGGAGTCGATCAGCACCCTGTCGTCGGTCTGGGTGCCGTCGAAGTCGAGGACGACCGCGTCGATGTCGTCGGCGGTCGGGAGGGCGCCGGGCCGGTCCCCGTCGAAGAGCGGGGCGAGGGCGCGGGCCCGGGCGAGGTCGTGCGGGTCGTCGATCTCCAGGACGCGGGCCGGGTCGGTGCGCACGAGTTCGGTGCGGCCGAAGAACCGGTGCTTGTGCTCGCGGAAGCCGGCCGCGTCCATGGCGTAGGCGGCGCCGGTCTCCAGGAGGTCCTGGGGGCGGTCCTGGCGGCGGGGGCGGAAGGACTTGTCGTGGTTGACGCCGTGGCCTCCGGCGGCGGCCGGGGCGCCGGGGGTCCCGTCCGCCGCGTCCCGCCAGATGAAGCCGTGGAAGGGGGCGACGGTCACCGCGGTGTCGGCGCCCTGGTCGACGACCGCGCCGGCCACCCCGTCGACGTCCTCGCGGAGCAGGAAGGGGCTGGTGCACTGCACGAGCAGGACGACGTCCACGGGGGCGCCGTGGAGGGCCTCGTGGGTGTCCATCGCGTGCAGGACGGCGGCCTCGGAGGTGGCGGTGTCGCCGGCGATGGCGGCGGGCCGCAGCACGACCTCGGCGCCGGCCTGCCGGGCGGCGGCCGCTATGGCCTGGTCGTCGGTGGAGACGACGACGTCCGTGACGTACCGCGCGGCCCGGCACTCGCGCACGGCGCGCGCCACCAGCGGGATCCCGCCGACGGGGGCGAGGTTCTTCGCGGGGACGCCCTTGGAGCCGCCGCGCGCGGGGATCACGGCGAGCACACGGCGCACCGTCGGCGGGTGGGACATGGGATCAGCTCCTTGAGCAGGGGTCGGGCCGGTCACAGCTCCCCCATCCGGCGGATCACCGGGGCCACGCGCTGCACGCCGTGCCGGTAGGCGCCGCGCGCCGCGCGGCGCACGATCTGCCGGACCGGTCCGGGCTCCTTGTCGGCGGCGGGGGCGCCGGGCAACGGGGCGCCGTCCGGGCCGAGGTGGTGGCGGGCGAGGATGCCGGGCAGGTAGCCGGGCGCGGTGACGGGCGTGTAGTACGGGGTGAGGGGCGGCAGTCCGCCGGGGCGGTCGAGCAGCTTGGCGATGCGCGCGCGGGCCGCGTCGAAGGCCGTCCCGTACGAGCCGTCCGACGCGACCCCCTGCCGGGCGACCCACTCCGCGTCGGGCACCGGGCGGTGTCCGTCGTCGAGCTGGTCCCAGGAGGCGAGGCAGCCGGAGCCGAGGAAGTGGTGGTTGCCGAGGGACTCCCGGATGCCGAGGTCGGTGAGGACCACGGTCGGGATGCGGCGGTGCAGCGACTCCAGGGCGGCCGTGGAGCTGACGGTGACGAGCAGGTCGGTCCGGTCGAGGACCTCGCCCATGTGCCCGTAGACCAGGCGGAAGTTGGCGGGGAGGTCCAGCCGCTGGGCGAGCTTCTGGTAGGGCAGTTCCTCGATGTGCGTGGTGTGTTCGCCGGGCTTGGAGCGCAGCTTCAGCAGCACCTCGCGCCCGGGGTGCCGGCGGGCGTGCTCCACCAGCCGGTTCAGCAGGTACGTACGGTCCTTGCGGCTCTCCGGGACGGAGGGCTGGGCGGCGAAGACGACCGTGTAGGGATCGTGTTCGCCCTCGTAGGCGGCCCCGCCGAGGAACGGCAGCGCGACCTCCGTCACCGAGGAGGCGTCGGCGCCCACTCCCTCGTACACGGCGCGGAAACGGTCCGCGTCCTGGCGGGAGTTGGCGAGCACCAGGTCGGCGCCGTGGCGCAGCAGGAGGCCGTCGGCGAGCTTCTCGTAGACGACGCCGACGTATCCGGTGACGACGACGGGCCGCCGCGGCCGGTCCTCCCAGACCCGCTTGAGTCCGTGCAGCATGGCCTGCACGCCGCCGCCGACCAGGGCGAGCACGAGGATGTCGTACGGCTCCTCGCGCATCGCGCGCAGGAACTCGACGGCGGTGACCTCGCGGAGCGAGTCCGCGCGGACGCCGACCTCGCCGAGCTGGCGGGCGGTGGGGGTGGCGCGGCCCCGCAGGAGGTATCCGTCCAGGCGGATGTCCTGACCGGCCGCGGCTCCCGGGTCTCCGGGCTCCGACGGCGCGACGCGGTTCGCGGTGAGCGCGCCCCATTTCCACCGGGTGTCGGAATCCGCGAGGACCGCGACCCTGAGGGGCTTCGTTGCACTTGCTGGCACGCCGAAGACGCTAGGAAGCGAAATCTAGGTATGCCCCAACCGTGAATCAACGAGAAGTTAACAACACCCCACCGAGAGCCGAACCAGCTCGTGGGAGCGCGGTACGTAGGCGCGATGCACCGTACGGACACATGGAGTTCACCCCCTGGACGGCTACCGGAAAGTCGTCCGGCCGGGCGGGCCTCCTAGTGTTCCGCGGGTGCCAAAGCTTTCCGTGATCGTCCCGTTCTGCAACGTGCGGCAATACGCCCCCGACACCGTGCGGAGTCTTCGTGCGAACGCCCGGCCGGATTTCGAGTTCGTTCTGGTCGACGACCATTCCGAGGACGAGACCCCGGCGATCCTCGAGCGTGCGGCCGAGGACCTCTCCAAGGTCGCCCAGGTGCGCTACATCCGCCATGACAAGAATGCCGGGATCGCCACCGCGCGCAACACCGGGCTGGACGCGGCGCGGGGCGAGTACCTGGCCTTCCTGGACGGCGACGACTGGTTCGCTCCGGGGTACCTGCCCGAGCTGGTGGCGGCCGTCGAGGGGCTGGGCTGCGACTTCGTCCGCACCGACCACGTGCGGGTGACCGGCCGGGCCCGGTCGGTGCAGCGGGTCCCGGTCGGCCTGCGCGACGAGGTGCTGAACCCGCGGGACGCGATCCTGCCCGCGGGCCGGACGACCGCGGTGGACTACGTGTCCGTCTGGGCCGGCGCCTACCACCGGCGGCTGCTGGAGCGGGGGCTGCTGCACTTCACCGAGGGGCTGCACACGGCCGAGGACCGGCCGTGGACCTGGAAGCTGCACCGGGAGGCGGAGTCGTTCGCCGTGGTCGGCCTGCTGGGTGTGTTCTACCGGCGCGGGGTCGCCTCCTCCCTCACCCGGATCGGCGACGTCCGCCAGCTCGACTTCATCCGCGCCTTCGACCAGATCGTCGAGGAGACGGCGGCGGACCGGGACGCCGACCGGCTGCTGCCCAAGGCGGTGCGGCAGTACTGCGCGATCATGGCCCATCATCTGGCCGAGGAGGACAAGTTCGAACCGGCCGTGGCCAGGCGGCTGCGGGCGATGAGCGCGGCGGCGCTCGACCGGCTGCCGCAGGACCTGCTCGGAGAGGTGCTGGGGGCCATGGACATGGATCGTTCCGCCCGGCTGCGGCGGCTGCGGCGCCGGACCGGCGCGGGGAAGGGGGCCGCGTGATGTCCCGTACCACCCAGATCTTCTGCGCCTCGTCGCTGTACGGCCTGGCCACGCTGGCGGCCGCGATCGAGTCCGGCTGCTTCGCGGACGCGGAGCGGCGGGTGCTGCTGGTGTGCGGCAACGCCGCGGTCCCGGAGGGCGCGCCGGCCCTGGACGAGATGCCGGGCTTCGCGCCGCTGCGCGACCACTTCGACGACGTGCTCTCCTGGAACGAGGCCATCGCTCCCTTCCACCCCGGGGCCTGGACGCCGCGCCCCGCCGACGTCCCGCTCCTGGAGCGGCATCTGCGGCGGCTGTGGGGGCTCGGCGACGACCGTGTGGAACTGGTCCTGGAGTCCGTCGCGGTTCCCCCCGCCCTCGCGGTGGCCCAGCTGTTCACCGGGGCCCCGGTCCACGTCTACGCCGACGGGCTGATGAGCTACGGTCCCACCCGCGCCAAGCTCGACCCGCTCGTGGGCACGCGGGTGCGGCAGGTGCTCCACCTGGACCTGGTGCCGGGCCTCACGCCGATGCTGCTCACCGAGTTCGACGTGCCGGCGCGGATGGTGCCGGCGGACGCCTTCCGGCGGGCGGTCGGTGAACTGTCCGGGGCGGCCGGCGTGCTGCCCGAACTGCCGGACGACGCGGCGCTGCTGGTCGGCCAGTACCTGTCCGGGCTCGGCGTCCTCTCCCCCGGGGAGGAGGACGACCTGCACGTGCGGATGATGCGGGGGGCGGTCGAACGCGGCCACCGCGCCGTCGTGTTCAAGCCGCACCCCCTCGCGCCGGTCCACCACGGCCGCGCGCTGGCCGCCGAGGCGGAGCGGCTCGGGGTGGACCTCACCGTCGTCGACACCCCCGTACCCGCCGAGGTGCTGTTCGAGAGGTCCCGGCCCGCGCTGGTCGTCGGCTGCTTCTCGACCGCGCTGTTCACGGCGTCCGCGCTCTACGGCCTGCCGGTGGCCCGCACCGGTACCGAGCGGGCCCTGGAGCGGCTGACGCCCTACCAGAACGGGAACCGCGTCCCGGCGGTCCTGGCCGACGCGCTGCTGCCGGCCCTGGAGCCCGGCGGCGGGAGCGCCCTGCCCGCCGACGAGCTGGACGACCTGGTCACCGCGCTCGGCTTCACCATGCAGCCGCAGATCCACCCGTCCCTGCGTCCGGTCGCCGAGCGTTATCTCGCACGGCACTTCGGCCCGCGCACCCGGCACTGGTTCAAGCGCAAGCGGCTCACCTCGCTGGGGCTTCCCGGCGGCATTCCGAAACGGCTGGCGTTCCTGCCCCGCAGCACCACCGCGCGCCGGGTGGTGCGGCGGGCGCGGACGCTGAAGAAGGCCGTGCGGCGTTGAGGGGCCCCCGACGCCGGGCCGACTGTTCGAGGGGGACTGTTCACCCCGTGTCCACCCGGAAGCCACCGCCGACCCTCCGTACTGGGGCACATTCGGCCTCCGATCGGAGGACGGTGGAGGCATGACGAACCCCCTGGCGGGATTGTTCACGGCACGGCAGAAGGAGGCCGCCAGGCGGGATCAGTACGCCCGGAGCCTGCGCCTGTGCGGTGAGTACCTCGCGTCGCGGGACGGCCGCCCCACCGCCCGGGACACCCGCCTCATCCAGGCGATCGGCGTCCTCACCCGCTCGCTCGACACCCCGTCGGCCGATCCCTTCGACGCCCTGCTCAAGGTCGGCGAGCGCGCGCTGGAGACCGGTGGGGACGACGGACTCGCCCTGGCCCTGGACATCGCCGAGGCGTCGACCGGGATCCGGCAGCGGTCCCGGGGCGCGTGGCGGCTGCGCGGCCGGGCGCTGGACGGGCTCGGCCGCGGCGACGAGGCGCTGGAGTGCTACGAACGCCACCTCGCGCTGCTGGACGGCGAGGCGGCCGAGGAGGTCTCCCGCAGGATCGACACGCTGCGGCGCCGGAAGGAGTGCCTGGAGGAGGCCGCCGCGCTGTTCCCCGGCTCCGGCGCCGTGCTGCGCGACCTGTCCGGGAAGCCCACCGCGGTCGCGGCACCGGAGTTCGACGCCCACGTGCGGGCGCGGGTGGCCGAGCACGGCACGGGCGACCCGGCCGTACGGCGTCTGCTCGCGCTGTACGGCACCCACCGGCGGCTCGTCGAGCGGTCCGGGCTGTCCGACCCGCTGCTCGGCGGGAGCACACCGGTCGGGGTCGGCGGGCTGCGCGGCCTGATCGCGGGGCGGACGGTGTGCCTGGTGTCGAACGCCGCCGAGGTCGCCGGGAGCACGCTGGGCGCCGAGATCGACCGCTACGACCTGGTGGTGCGCTGCGACTCCTTCCGTCTCCACGCGGAGGGCACCGGCGCGCGCACCGGCCTGCACGCCGTCTCGCTGCGGGGCGACGCCCCGTGGGACGGGCCCGCCTGGACGCGGCCGGCCGGCATCCGGCTGGTGTTCGGCGACCCTGCCGCCGCGTGGCGGCGCGCCACGCGGCAGCGGCTCGTGGCCGGGGCGCAGGAGCACATCGGTGACGCCTCCCTGCGCCGGCCGCTGAGCGACCCGGCGCTGCTGGGTGAGGACAGCTGGGGCCCGGGGGCCACCACCGCCTTCACCGTCCTGCGGTTGCTGGACTTCCTGGACGTCAGCCCTCGCCTGGACCTCATCGGCTTCGACAAGCCCGGCCGGCTGCGGCCGGACGAGGCCGAGTGGGTCATGGACCGCGCGACGCACGTCGACGACAGCAAGATGAGGATCGCCCTGCGATGACCCACGCCTCCGCCTCCTCCGCGGACGACCGGAGCACCGTCACCGGCAGACGCCGGATCGCCTTCGCCGTCCACACCGGCACCGACGGCCTGTCCGCCCTGCCCACGCTGCTGCGCAGCCTGGCGCTCACCAATCCGGGCGTGTGCGAGGACTTCGTGGTGCTGCACCCCGGGCTGCCGGACTCCTCCTTCGACGTGCTGCGCCGGCTGCACCCGCGCGTGGTGACGCGCCGGGCGGACGGCCGTGGTGACGTCTTCCGGCTGGAGGGCTACGACACCGTGGTCGCGTTCGCCCCGGCCATGGTCGTGCTGGGCGACATCGGCGAACTGCTGCGGATGCGGCACGGGGTCGGCGCCGTACCGCAGCTGCTCTGCGACGGGGAGGGCCGGGAGCGGCGTGCGGTCCTGCCGGACGGGCTGCTGGTCGTGCAGCGCGCCGACGTGGACGGCGCGGCGGCGGCCGGCCCGGATCCGGTGCCCGAGGGGATCCTGGCTCCGCTCGACGCGCGGTACGACTTCCTCACCCGCCGGCTGTACGACGACGCCCTGGTGCCCCCGCAGGTCGCCGTCCTGCACTTCACCGGCCCGTTCGACGAGCCCGGGTACGGTCCGGCCACCGAGGCCCGGCGCCGCTTCGAGATGGACGACGAGGAGTTCCGGGCCGCCTACTGCGCCCTGCCCGGCGAGAAGCACCCCGACCTCCTGGCGCACCTCGCGCCGCCCCTGCTCCGGGCCCGCCCCTCGCTCGGCCTCGCCCGTACGGTCGCCGACGTGTACCGCAGGCAGGGCCGCTACGACGAGGCCGTCGACGTCCTCGCCCCGGTCGTCGGCGACCGGCTGGACGCGCCGCGCTGCCAGGAGACGCTCGGCGTCTGCCTGATGGCGCTGTCCCGCTACGACGAGGCCGAGGCGCACCTGCTCCTGGCGGCGGCCTCGCCCGACGTCGCTCCGCGCGCCTTCGCCCAGCTCGCCCGGCTGGCGTGGCTGTGCGGTCGGGAGGCGGACGCGCACGCCTACGCCCGCGACGGGCTGGAGGCCGACCCCACCGACGCCGGGTGCCACGCCTGGTACGTCCGCACCCGCGCGAAGGCCCCGGAGGCGGAGCCGCTGCCCGCGGCGGAGCAGCTGGCGCACGTGGCGCTGTTCGCCGAGGGCCAGGAGAACGCGGGCGACAAGGTCCTGCCCGAGGCCGTGCGCCTGTGCTTCGGCACCGACACCGGCCCGCGCCGCTGGTACCAGCAGCCGGTGCACCGGCTGGTCGACGAGGCGTCGCTGGAGGAGCTGAACGCGCGGCGCGGGGTGGTCGTGGGCGGCGGCGGGCTCTTCCTGCCGGACACCTCCCCCAACGGCAACAGCCACTGGCAGTGGAACGTCCCGGACGGCGTGCTGGCCCGGCTGACCGCGCCGCTGGCGGTGTTCGCGGTCGGTTACAACGTGTTCGACGGGCAGCTCTACCGCCGCGGCCGGTTCGCCGAGAGCCTGCGGGTCCTCGTCGAGCGGTCGGCGTTCTTCGGGCTGCGCAACCACGGCTCGATCGACCGGGTCCGCGAGCTGCTGCCCGAGGAGCTGCGCGACCGGGTGCGCTACCAGCCCTGCCCGACCACGGTGGCCCGGTACCTCGTCCCCGGCTGGCTCGACCCGGTGGAGCGGGACGACACCGTCCTGGTCAACTGCGCGTACGACCGCGCGGGGCTGCGCTTCGGGCACGACTACGGCCACTTCCTCGCCCAACTGGCCCGCGCGCTGAAGACCCTGCGGGACAGGGCCGACGTACGGTACGCGGCCCACATGCCCGCCGACGAGAAGTTCGTGCACGACCTGCGCCGGGAGCACGGCGTCGCGCTGCCCGTGGAGCAGCTGTACGACATGACGAACGACGGGATCCGCGAGCTGTACCGCCGGTCGCGGCTGGTGATCGGGATGCGCGGGCACGCGGGAATGATCCCGTTCGGCTGCGGCACCCCGATCCTCAGCCTCGTCTCCCACCCGAAGCTCGCCTACTTCCTGTCCGACATCGGGCGCGGGGAGTGGGGGCTGTCCGTGCACGACCGGGAGCTCGGCTCCCGGCTCGTGGAACGGGCGGCGGCGCTCCTCGACGACCACGCCGCCGCGGTGGCGGACGTGCACGGCGCGCAGAAGCTCCTGTGGGAGACCACCCGGTCGAACCTCGACGGGCTCCGGGAGACCTTCGGCCCGGCATGAGCCCTCGCACCACCGCCGCTTCGAGCCTCCGAAAGAGAGAACCACGTGCCGAAACTGTCCGTCGTCGTCCCGATGCACAACGTGGAGGCCTTCGCCGAGAGCACCCTGCGCAGCCTCGCCGCCAACGCGCACCCGGACTTCGAGTTCCTGCTCGTCGACGACTGCTCCACGGACGCCACGCCCTGGGTGATCGACCGGTGGGCGGAGAAGCTCCCGGGCGCCCGGGTGATCCGGCACGAGACGAACAGGGGCATCGCGCAGGCGCGCAACAGCGGCATCGACGCGGCCGAGGGCGAGTTCGTCACGTTCCTCGACGGCGACGACTGGTACGGGCCGCGCCATCTCGCCGGAATGGTGCGGGCCATGGAGGAGCTGGGCTGCGACTTCGCCCGTACCGACCACGTCCAGGCCACCGGCACCGAGCGGGTGATCCGGCGGCCCCCGGCGCAGGTCCGCAACGCGGTGATGGACCCGCGCGACGGGATCGCGCCGGCCGACATGGAGACGATGGTCGACTATCCCTTCGTCTGGGCGGGGATCTACCGCCGGCACCTCTTCGCCGACGGCGGCATGCGCTTCGCGACCGAACTGCGCACGGCCGAAGACCGGTTGTGGATCTGGCGGCTGCACCTGAAGGCCCGTACGTACGCGTCCCTGGGGCTGCACGGGGTGTTCTACCGGCGGGGCGTGGCGACCTCGCTCACCCAGATCAAGGACGACCGCCAGCTGGACTTCATCCCCGCGTACGACGCGCTGCTGCGGGACGTGCAACAGGACCGGGAGGCCGACCGGTTCCTCCTCAAGGCCGTGCGCACCTACTGCGCCATGATCGCCTTCCACATCGGCAAGGCGAACGAGTACGAGCCCGCGGCGGCGCAGCGGCTGCGGCGCGAGACGCGGGCCGCGCTCCAGCGGATGCCCGAGCAGGCGCTGGAGGAGACACTCAAGACCATCGACAGCACACGGAGCAGGTTGCTCAGCCGCCTGCGCGACGGGCGGAAGGCTGCCTGATCCATGCCCCACACGACCCAGATCTTCCAGGTCTCGACCCTCTACGGAGCGGCCACCCTCGCCGCGGCGCTGGACGCGGGCCGCTACGGACCGCGCGGCGGAGCCCGGCGCATCCTGCTGGTCTCCAACAACGCCGCCCTGCCGGAGACGGCGCTGCGCCTGGACGAGATGCACGGATACGGGCCGATAGCCGGCCGGTTCGACTCGGTCATCAGCTGGAACGAGGCGATCAGCCCGTACCACCCGAGCACCTGGGGTCCGCGCGGCAACGACACGGTGCTGTGGCAGCGGGCGTTCCGTCTGCAGTGGGACATCGACGAGCGGGACACGATCGAGCTCGCCGTCGAGTCGATCCAGGTCAACCCGGCCCGCGCGCTGGCGGCGATCTTCTCCGAGGCCGCCGTCGACGTGTACGCCGACGGGCTGATGAGCTACGGCCCGACCCGGGAGAAGCTGCCGCTGACGATCGCGCGCCGCATCCGGCGGCTGCTGCACCTCGACCTGATCCCCGGTCTGCGGCCGCTGCTGCTGTCCGAGTACGGCGTCAAGCCCGAGATCGTCCCGGACGAGGCGTTCCGGGGCGTGCTCGACGAGATCTCCCTGGAGGCGGCGGACGACCCGAGGCTGGCGCCCGTCCTCGACGAGGCGCCGACGGCCGTCCTGCTCGGCCAGTACCTGGCGGCGATCAACATCCTGAGCGCGCAGGAGGAGGAGGACCTGCACGTCCGCATGCTCACCGGGGCCGTGCGGGCCGGGCACCGGTCCATCGTCTTCAAGCCGCATCCGACGGCTCCCGCCGGCTACTCGGCGGCGCTGAGCAAGGCGGCGGCGGACGCGGGGGTGCGGCTCACCGTGCTGGACGCCCCGCTGCTGGCCGAGACGCTGTACGACCGCTGCCGGCCCGAGCTCGTCGTCGGCTGCTTCTCGACGGCGATGGTGACCGCCTCCGCCTACTACGACGTGCCCGTCGCCCGGGTCGGGACCGCGCTGGTGATGCAGCGTCTGAAGCCCTACCCGAACAGCAACCGCGTCCCGCTGGCCGTGGTCGACCACCTGGTGCCCGACCTGGAGCGCGAGGAGACCCCGACGGTCGTCGGCGCCGCTCCGGAGACGTTGTCGCCGCTGGTCCGGGCGATCGGTTTCTGCATGCAGCCCAAGACGTACCCGGCCCTGCGCGACGCGACCGCGGACTGGCTGCGCACCCACCTGGCGGGCACGCCCGCCTACTACTTCCCCGCACCGCGCCTGGCCGAACTGCGCCTCCCCGGCAGCAGTCCCCGCGCCCGGGCGAGGGTCCAGGCGGGCCGCGCGAAGCGCGTGGTGGGCCGAGCGGTGCGCCGGGGCACGCGCAGGAAGTGACGCATCACCCCCGCACGTGACCGCGGGCGGTCGTGCCTCCCCGGTGCCCCGAGGGCCCGGGAGGCACTCCGCGGGCGCCGGGCCACGACCGCCCCGGAAAACGCTCCGCGAACGCCGGGCCGCGACCGCCCCGGAAAACGCTCCGCGAACGCCGGGCCGCAACCGCCCCGGGAGGCCAACCGAGACGCACCGGACACGACACTGCCACCCGCCCTTCAACTCCCGTACACCACATCGTCCGACAGTTGCGCGGTGCCGAACGACATCGCCGTACGCCTGCCGCAGCAACAGGGCGGCCCCGCTCAGGAACAGACCGCCGCCCCCGCGCGCGAACACCGCTTCGACATCGATCTGATGCGGCTCGTCTGCTCCGCCACCATCATGCTGGGCCACGTGGGCGCCCAGTTCATCCTCGCCACCGGCAACGACCCGGACAACGGCGCGGGTTCGTACTGGGCGGGCCACATCGCCGAGGCGATCAACCCCTTCGCCGTCCCCCTGTACTTCGCCATAGCCGGCTGGGCCGTACTGGTCGGCGCGCCCCCGCGCGACAGCGCCCGCATGTGGCAGCGCATCGTCCGCAATGTCGTCCCGCTCTTCGCCTGGACGGCGGTCTACCTGGTCTGGGCGTGGCTGCGGAACCGCAACGACCGTCCCATGGCCGAGCTGGCGGAGCACTCCCTCTTCGGCTCCGTGCAGCCCGCGTACCACCTGTGGTTCATGTACACCTACATCCCGATCATCATGCTGCTCGCCTTCGCGATGCTGATCAAGGCGGGGAAGCGGCCCTACGGGCTGGGAGCGGCGCTGCTCGGCATGGCGGTCCTGCCCAGCGCGCTGACCACGATCACCGAGCTGACGGATCGCGAGATGGCGCCGGTGGCCTGGGGTTTCGGCACCTATTCGCTGGTGTACGCGGTCGGCGGCGCGCTGCTGTTCGCCCTCCCCGCCGGGGTCGTGCGCAAGCGGTGGCCGCTGTACGCGGTGCTGCCGCTCACCATGGCGGGCGCCCTCTGGTACAACACCCAGGTTCACTACGTGATGCCCAACGCGCACCTGTTCGTCGCCGCCATGAGCGTCTGCGTCCTGCTTCTGATCAGCAGGGTCCGGGTGCCCGAGAAGTGGCAGCCGCTGCTGAAGAGGCTGGCCGACGCCGCACTCGGCGCGTACATGGTGCACGTGCTGTTCGTCGAGGAGCTCGTCCGCCCGCTGGTGTCGCCGGATCTGAGCGGGCCGGTGGCGGGGCTGCTGCTGGTCGGTCTGGTCGCCACGGTCATGGCGCTGTCGTTCGCCACCAGCCTGCTGTGGGGGAAGCTGAACCTGCGGCGGCTGTTCGGCTGACCCGGCCGGCGCGCGCACCTCTGGGCTCCATGCGGAGTTCACCACTTGTTTGCGCGCCGCTCGACTCCGTACCCCCTGCCCACAGCGGCCCCGTGCCTAGCCTGTTCCCCACCGCGAACCGCACCACTCTCACCCTGCTCCCGACGGATTGAGGTCTCCGGTTCATGAACAGCCGTGCTCTGCTGACCAGTTCCGCTTCCCGGCGTCTGCTGCGCCCGGTCGCCGAGCTCATCGACCAGCGCATCGATCGGCGCCTGCGCGCGGCGGCCGCCGCCGACGCGGCGGACAAGGGGGAACTCCGGGACACGGTCGAGGCGGTGAAGCGCCAGCAGCTCACCCTCGACCTGCTGCTCGGCTCGTCCGGCCGCGGGCTGTCCCGGATCGTGAGCCCCGGCCCGCTGAACCGGCTGCACTCCGAGGTGGCGGAGCTGGCCGGGGACCGGGACGCCGCCGTCCGCAACGTCGCCACCGCGTACCGGCTGCTAATCGCGCTGGAGTCCCTGGGGGCCGGCCGGATCGCGGGCGGCACCATGAACATCTGCGGCAAGCTCGGCACCATCCCGCTGCTCGACCCGCCGAACGACGAGATCCTGGAGATCGGCACCCTCTACGGCATGTTCTCCACCGGGCTGATCCGGATGATGGAGCGTGACGGCCGCAGCCCGAGCGTGACGATCGTCGACCCGTTCGCCGGTGTGCAGCTCCAGCCCGGCACCCCGCGGCGCTCCGACCCCTCCGGCACCCCGGTCGACGAGCACGCCGTGCGCACCAACCTCGCGCTGGCCGGTCCGGCGGGCGTGGCCGCCCGGATCCGGAAGGGCTTCTCCGAGGACCCCGAGACCCGTGCGGCCGTCTCGGACCGGTCCTACGGCGTGATCGTCGTCGACGGCGACCACTCGGCCGAGGGCGTCGCGAAGGACCTCGAATGGGCGGAGGAGATCGCCGCCCCGGGCGCGATCGTCGTCCTGGACGACTTCGGCGACCCCAAGTGGCCCGGCATCAAGGAGGCGCTGGACAAGCACCTCACGGGCACCACTCGCTTCACCTACCTCGGCAAGGCGGCACTCTCGGCGTTCCTGCGCGCCTCCTGACCTCAGCGCGCCGCACGGAGGGCCTCGATCCCGGCGATCACCAGGGCGAGGCCCTCCTCGAAGTGCTGGTCGTAGTTCTCGAAGATCTCCCTGCCCGCCTGGGCCGCCAGGGGGTAGGCGGCCATCACGCGGGCGCGTTCCGCCGCGTCGAAGCCCTCCCGGCGTTCGCCGGGCAGCGGCTGGACGCCCTGTTCCTCGGTGACGAACCCGAGGGTGTAGAGCTGCGTCGTCGTGAGCGCGCGGGTCGCCTCCGCGAGGGTGAATCCGGCGGCCGTGAGCAGGCGCAGGACGTCCTCCATCTGCTCGGCGTGCTCGATCCCCGTGAAGCGTGAGCCGCTGAACACCTTCGCGCCGTCGCGGTAGGCGAGCAGCATCGTGCGCAGCCCCCGGTTGGCCTTGAGCAGCCGCTCCTGCCAGGTGTCGTCCGGGGCGAACGAGCCCCGGGCGACCATCCGGCGGTACATCTCCGTCGCCATCTCGTCGAGCAGCGCCTGCTTGTCCTTGAAGTGCCAGTAGAGGGCGGGCGCCTTGACGTCCAGTTCCCTGGCGATCGCGCGCAGCGTCAGGCCGTCCAGGCCGACCTCGTTCAGCAGTTCCAGCGCCGTGTCGGCGACCCGTCGGCGGTCCAGGGGGGTGCGTCGTTCCGAACTCACGCTTGACAATTTAACACCGTTAGGGACACGCTCTGGAGACACGGAACTTAACAACGTTAAGGAGAGTGGTCATGAGCGACATCGACGTGCTGGTCGTGGGCGCCGGACCGACCGGCCTCGCCCTCGGCATCGACCTGGCCCGGCGCGGGGTCCCCGCGCTGGTGGTGGAGCGGGCGGACGAGTTGTTCCCGGGGTCGCGCGGCAAGGGGCTCCAGCCGCGCACCATGGAGGTCTTCGACGACCTGGGCGTGCTGGACGCGATCCACGCGGCGGGTGGCGGCTACCCGGTCGGGATGATCTGGCGCGGCGGCGAGCGGATCGGCGAGCACCACATGGCCGACCCGGCCGAGGCGAGCGACGACTCGCCGTACAACGAGCCCTGGATGGTTCCGCAGTGGCGCACCCAGCGGATCCTGCTGGAGCGTCTCGAGGAGCTCGGCGGCAAGGTCGTCTTCGGCCGCGAGGTCACCGGCGTGACCCAGGACGAGGACGGGGTGACCGCGCGCTTCGCCTCCGGTGAGCCGGTGCGCGCCCGGTACCTCGTCGCGGCGGACGGCGGCCGTTCCGTGGTGCGTCGGGCGGTCGGCGTCGGCATGACCGGGGAGGTGGTGGACCCGCTCCCCACGCTGGTGGCGGACGTGCGGATCACCGGCCTGGACCGGGACAACTGGCACTTCTTCCCGCAGGGCGAGGGGGCCGAGGACCTGCTGGCGATCTGCCCGCTGGCGGGGACGGAGGACTTCCAGCTGATGGCCCGGTTCGCGGAGGGCACGGAGGTGGACCTCTCCCCGGAGGGCGTGCGGCGGGTCGTCGCCGCCCGCTCGCACCTCGCCGCCGAGGACGTCACGGAGGTCCGCTGGGTCTCGGACTTCCGTCCGCGGGCCGCGCTCGCCGACCGGTTCCGGGTGGGCCGGGTCTTCCTCGCGGGCGACGCGGCGCACGTGCACTCCCCGGCCGGCGGCCAGGGCCTCAACACCAGCGTCCAGGACGCCTACAACCTGGGCTGGAAGCTGGGCGCGGTGCTGGGCGACGGGGCTCGGGCATCGCTGCTGGACACGTACGAGGAGGAGCGGCGGCCGATCGCCGAGCGGATGCTGGGCCTGTCCACCAGCATCCACCGGGGTGAGACGCGGCGGGGCGGGGCCACCCGGCAACTGGACCTCGGCTACCCCGGGTCGACGCTCACCGCGGAGACGCGGACGGCGCCCGGCCCGGTGCGCGCGGGCGACCGGGCCCCGGACGCCACGGTGGACGGCGTACGGCTCTTCGACGCGTTCCGGGGGCCGCACTGGACGCTGCTGGCACTGGGCACGTCCGCCCCCGCGCCGTCCGCCGACGTACGACTGGTGCACGGCCCGGCGCACAGGACCTACGGGACGGGACTGTTCCTCGTCCGGCCGGACGGCTATGTGGGCTGGGCCGGGGACACGCCGGCCGGGCTCCCGGAGTACCTGGCCCGGTTCGGCGGGCGCTGACCGCTACGCGCTCGCCAGGGACAGCTTCGCCGCGAAGCCCAGGAACAGGGCGCCGGCCGCCGAGGTGGCGCCGGCCGCCAGGCGCCGCCTGCGGCGGAACGCGTCGGCCAGGCGGGTGCCGCCGAAGATCAGCAGCGACAGGTACAGGAAGCTGGCCGTCTGGAGCAGGGCGCCGAGGACGACGAAGGAGAGCGCGGGGTAGGCGTAGCCGGGGTCGACGAACTGCACGAAGAAGGAGATCAGGAAGAGGATCGCCTTCGGGTTGAGCAGCGACACCACCAGGGCGCGGCGGTAGGGGCGCTCCTCGGCGGATGGTGTGGCATCGGCCGCCTCGGCCGGCGCCGACTCGTCCCGCGTCCTCCACATGCTCCACGCCGAGCGCAGCATGCCGTACGCCATCCACGCCAGGTAGCCGGCACCGGCGTACTTCACCACCAGGAACAGCAACGGCGTCGTGGTGAGCACCGAGGCCGCGCCGAGCGCCGCCAGCGTCATCAGGACGGCGTCCCCGGTGAAGACACCGGCCGCCGCCGCGTAGCCGGTGCGGACGCCCTTGCGGGCGGCGACGGAGAGGACGTACAGGGAGTTGGGGCCGGGCAGCAGGACGATGAGGACCAGGCCTGCCAGGTAGGTGGGGAGGTCGATGACGCCGAACATGGAGGGAGTGTCGCACGGGGGTACGGCACTCCCTCCACGGGGTTTCGGTCAGTCGTCGCCGTCGAGGAGGGTGTCGACGGAGAGGTCGAGGGTCAGGCCGACGGACTCGGGGACGGGGACGGACTGGCCCCGCTTGAAGCGCTGAGGGTCGGGGTATTTGCCGTCGACCGGGTCGATGTAGAGGAGGACCTCGTCGTGTTTGCGGTCGACGATGAGGTACGCAGGAATACTCGCCCGGGCGTAACACTCAACCTTCGCGTTCAGGTCATCAGACCAGTTGGAGGACGACGTAATTTCCACGACCAGGCGGAAGACGTTGGGGGCGTAGCAATTCTTCCGCACGAGGGCGTCGCGGAAGTCCTCGTCCACGACTGAGAAGTCCGGGACAGCGAAGTCATCCGGCAAGTCGGGGAGCCAAAGGCCGATGCCTTGGACGTATCTGAGCCCGACTTTCCTGGCTCCCGCCCCTGCGAAAGCCTCAATCAGCCAGGTCAACGACAATGCGTGCGAACCGTCCGGCGGTGGTGTCACGACGAGCCTCCCCAGGAGAATCTCCACGCGACGGCCAGGCAGTGCATGGGCGAGCCAATCGGCAGCTTCGCCCAGAGTCAGCTCCTGCTGCAGTTCGTTCTGCAGTACGGCCATGGCGTCCTCCTTAGGGGCCCACTCTGCAATGAGCGTAACCGGCGACGAACGCATTCCACGCATGATCACTCATACGGGCCAATGCCCCAGGTCAGAAGGCATCGCTCGGCACATATGTTCCCCAAACCTCCCGCAGCGCGTTGCACACCTCGCCCACCGTCGCCCGTGCCTTCAGCGCCTCCTTCATCGGGTAGAGGACGTTGTCCTCGCCCTCCGCCGCCTTCTTCAGGGCCGCCAGCGCCGAGTCGACCGCCTGCTGGTCGCGCTCCGCGCGGAGTTTCGCCAGGCGTTCGGCCTGCTGGGCCTCGATGGCCGGGTCGACGCGGAGCGGCTCGTAGGGCTCCTCGGCGTCGAGCTGGAAGCGGTTGACGCCGACCACGACGCGCTCGCCGGAGTCGGTCTCCTGGGCGATGCGGTAGGCGGAGCGCTCGATCTCGTTCTTCTGGAAGCCGTGCTCGATGGCGTTGACCGCGCCGCCCAGGTCCTCGACCTTGGCCATCAGCTCCAGCGCCGCCGCCTCGACGTCGTCGGTCATCCTCTCGACGACGTAGGAGCCCGCGAACGGGTCGACCGTCGCGGTCACGTCCGTCTCGTGGGCGAGGACCTGCTGGGTGCGCAGGGCCAGCCGCGCGGACTTGTCGGTCGGCAGCGCGATCGCCTCGTCGAAGGAGTTGGTGTGCAGCGACTGGGTGCCGCCGAGGACCGCCGCCAGGCCCTGCACGGCCACGCGTACCAGGTTCACCTCGGGCTGCTGGGCCGTCAGCTGCACCCCGGCCGTCTGCGTGTGGAAACGCAGCATCAAGGACTTGGGATTCCTCGCGCCGAACTCCTCGCGCATCACCCGCGCCCAGACCCGGCGCGCCGCCCGGAACTTGGCGACCTCCTCCAGGATCGTCGTACGGGCCACGAAGAAGAACGACAGCCGCGGCGCGAAGTCGTCCACGTCCATCCCGGCCGCGACCGCGGTGCGCACGTACTCGATGCCGTCGGCGAGGGTGAAGGCGATCTCCTGCGCGGGCGAGGCACCCGCCTCGGCCATGTGGTAGCCGGAGATCGAGATCGTGTTCCACTTCGGGATCTCGGCCCGGCAGTACTTGAAGATGTCCGCGATCAGCCGCAGCGAGGGCTTGGGCGGGAAGATGTACGTGCCCCGCGCGATGTACTCCTTCAGCACGTCGTTCTGGATCGTGCCGGTCAGCCGGTCGGCGCTCACGCCCTGCTCCTCGGCCACCAGTTGGTACAGCAGCAGGAGCAGGGCGGCGGGGGCGTTGATCGTCATCGACGTGGAGACCTTGTCCAGCGGGATGCCGCCGAACAGCACCCGCATGTCGTCCACCGAGTCGATCGCCACGCCCACCTTGCCGACCTCGCCGTGCGCGATCGGCGCGTCGGAGTCGTGCCCCATCTGGGTGGGCAGGTCGAAGGCGACCGACAACCCCATCGTCCCGTTGGCGATCAGCTGTTTGTACCGGGCGTTGGACTCCGTCGCCGTACCGAAACCGGCGTACTGACGCATCGTCCAGGGCCGGCCCGTGTACATCGACGGGTACACGCCCCGGGTGAAGGGGTACGCCCCCGGCTCGCCCAGCTTCTCGGCCGGGTCCCAGCCCTCGAGGGCCTCCGGCCCGTAGACCGGTTCGATGGGCAGTCCACTCTCGGTGGATCGGGCGCTGCCCGACTCGCGCGCCATGGTGTGATGCCTCCCGCTGAGCGGCGTTGCTCGACTCGGTCGCCCGGTACCCGTCGGTTACTCGTCAGTACAGGCCGACCCCTCGACGGACTGTAGCGGTGCGCGTGCGGTCCGGTGGAGGGGCGCACGCTGGGACCTTCCTCACAGCCTCGGCGGGACCCCGCTCACAGCACCGCCTCGGCGGTCGTCTTCCGGTCACTCACCACCATGCCCCCTTGTTCGCCGGTGGTCACATCCGGGGAACATCTCAGGTGACGGCCGGGCGCTGCCGGTGGGGCGACGGGGAGCCGGTGTGCGGAGGAGGGGCATGGGGAGGAAAGGGATCGCGGGTCTCGCGGCGCTGGCCGCCCTCGCGGGAGGTGCGACCGGCTGTACGGTGCAGCCGGCCGGGGCGGACGGGAAGCCCGGGTCGCCGGTGCGCATCGAGGTGCCGAGCCGGACGCCCTCCGCGCCGGCGCCGGAGTCACCGGCCCCGAGGTCACGGGTTCCGGACGACGGCGGGAAGCCCTCCCGTCCCGTCGCCCCGGCACCGCGCGTGCTGTGGTCCCCCGGCGACTCCGGGCGCGACATACGCGAACTCCAGGCCCGGCTGCGGCAGGTCGCCTGGATCTTCCACGGGCCGACGGGGACGTACGACGACCTGACGGCGGAGGCGGTCCGGGGCTTCCAGGGCAAGCGCGGACTGCCGAGGACCGGGGTGACCGACTCCGTCACCTGGCAGCGGCTGCTCGGCATGACGCGTGAACCGGGCAGGTGGGAGCTGTACCTGATGGGCGGCCAGCCGGCCGACGCGCCCGACCCGCGCTGCCGGACCGGCCGCGTGCTGTGCATCAGCAAGTCGAGCCGCACCCTGCGCTGGATGATCGACGGGCGGACGGTGTCGACGATGCCGGTGCGCTTCGGTTCCGAGTACACACCGACCCGTGAGGGTGTCTTCCACATCTACTGGAAGTCCCGGCACCACGTGTCCACGCTCTACGACTCGCCCATGCCGTACGCCCTGTTCTTCAGCGGCGGCCAGGCCGTGCACTTCTCGGCCGACTTCGCCGCGCGGGGGTACGCCGGTGCCTCGCACGGCTGCGTCAACGTACGGGACGAGGAGGCCATCGCCCGGCTGTACGGGCAGGTGCGGAACGGCGACAAGGTCGTCGTGCACTGGTGAGACGGGGCGCGGGCGGGACCGGGGGAACGTGTCCCGCCCGCGCCGAATGCACGAGCCGTGGGTACGGGGGGAACCCCGGCTCCGTGCGACAGCCGATGACCAGTCGGCTCACTCATTACTGCGCCACGAGGGCCGAAAGTGTCACACCTGTCGGGGAAAAAATTTAGCGGTCAACGAAAAGGCAGGTCAGGGGCGGTTTCACGGGTTCCTCTCGCCGGGCGTGCCGTTGTTGCCACCCTTGCCGCCCTCGCCGCTCTCACCGCCCTTGCCGCTCTCACCGCTGTCGCCCTGCTCGGCGCTGTTGCCGCCGTTGCCCTGGCCTTGGCTCTGTTCCTGGCCTTGACCCTGATCCCGGCCTTGACCCTGATCCCGGCCTTGCTCCTGACCCCGGCCCTGTTCCTGGCCCTCCCCCTGACCCTGGCCCCTGCTCTCGCCGCCGGTCCCCCCGTCGCCGTCGCCCTGGTGAGCTCCCTCGTCGGTGCCGGACGCACCGGACGACGCACCGGACGTGTCCGACGGGGACAGCACGTCCTCGCAGTACGGGCCGACCCGGGAGGAGCCGCCCGCCGCGTCCTCGAGGAGGTGCTCGCGCTCGCCGTTCAGTGCCTTGCCGTCGCGCCACGCGCGGCAGGCCGCGGCGATCTGCTTCCCGCCGCGGCCGGAACGGGCCGCGCCGTCACCCGTGTCCGCACCGGGCTCCTCCGGTGTGCGGAACCCGTCGGCGTCCCCGGCAGCACTCTCGGAGCGCCGGCTCCCGGGCGTGGCTCCGCCCGGTGCGCCGTCCTCCGGCGGAGGGGACACCAACGGGTGTTCGGGGTGCGTGACGGAGGCCGCCGGGTCGGACCGGGAGCCGTCGGGCGGGGACAGGACTCCGGTTCCGGTCAGGACCGCGGCGCCCCCGGCCATGCCGGCGACCAGCGCGGCGGCCAGCCCGAGGTACAGGGGACGCTCCCGCCGGGGTCCGTTCGCGGTTCCGGAACGATCACCGTGCGGGGCGCCGATACGGATCGGCCCGATGTCGGAGGGCCGCGTTCCGGCCGACTGGCCCGCTCCGTGGGCCGCCTCCGCCCGCCCCTCCCGGTCCTCGCGCGACGTGCGGAAGGCAGCCAGGGCGGCCGCCTCCCCGGGGAGTTCCACACCGTCCTCAGGGGGCGGCGCGGAGAGCGCGCGCAGTGTTCCGGCGAGCCGTCGGGCCTGGTCACGGGCGACGGGATCGGCAGTTTCCGGAGGCTCTCCGCTCAGTAAACGCTCCGCGTTCCCGCGGTCCAGCCACCTGTGCTGCTCGTCGGCCATCACATGTCCTTCTGCGTCCGCGTTCGCGTCTGCGCGACACTCGCGGACGTCACCGTACGACGGCGTGGTTCTCTCTGGGGAGGGAGGGCGTCGAGCACCCCGGTGGATTCCGGTCCGGCTTCCGGATCGCCACCGATCAGCTCGGCCAGGCGCTTCAGACCCCGGTGCGCGGCCGTCCGTACGGCACCCGGCCGTTTGCCCAGGGTCTCGGCGGCGGACTTGGCGTCGAGGCCCACGACCACGCGCAGGACGACGGCCTCGGCCTGGTCCTGCGGCAGCCGGGATATGAGGGAGAACGCGCCGTCGGTGGCCAGCGCCTCGATGGCCTCGCCGGCGGTGTCGGACTCGGCGGCCCGCCCGGTCAGTTCGGTCTCGTCGCCGCCGATCGCGGGGCGGCGTCCGCGCATGCGTATGTGGTCCAGCGCGCGGTTGCGGGCGATACGGGCGGCCCAGCCGCGGAACCGGTCCGCGTCGCCGGTGAACCGCTCCAGGTCACGGGCTATCTGCAGCCACGCCTCGGACGTCACGTCCTCGGCGTCGGGCTCACCGACCAGCGTCCGTACGTATCCCAGCAGCCGCGGGTGCACGGCGCGGTACACAGTCCGGAACGCGGTCTCGTCCCCGTCCTGTGCCGCGCGCACCGCGGCGGTCAGCTCCGCGTCGTCCCCCAGCACGCGCGCGCCCTTCTGCGCCTCAACCGGCACCGCTCTCGCGGACCGGGTTCTCGCCGTCGTGGTTGTTCGATCAGTGGTTGCGGCCTCGAGGCCGCGGGCGGTTCGTGGTCATGTGTCCGTCGTGGCCTGGCGCGAAAGGCACGTTACGGCCTGAATCCTCTCCCCGTCCACATCCGTCCAAGATGCAACTAACCCGTGACACAGGAGGGTGTGACAGAAAACGCACTCGTGGCGCTGTAGGAAGTACGGGCCGCCGCGCGGCCCGTGCCGCGCGACGGCCGGGGCCTCTCCTGTGGGGGGTGGCGGCCCCGGCCGTTGCCTTGGCCTCTCTTCCCTCCGCCGAGAGGACGGGCCCGGCCGGGACGCCGCTTCGTCAACTCCGCTGGAAGAACTCCACCTCCGCCAGGGCCAGGTGACGTCCCGAGGTCAGGTCGACGGGTGAACGCAGTACCAGACGTATCGTCTTCACGTCGCTGATGCCGGTGGGGATCGTCTGCGGGCCCGGCTTGTCGCTGAGGGTGATCTCCTTGTCGTGCTTCGTGCCGTCCTCCGCCGTCACCTCCAGGTCCACCTGGAGCGCGCGTGCCTGGCGGGCGTACTCCTCGGGAGACGCGGACGCCCCGTTGGTGATGATCAGGTCGACCAGCCGGAACGGCTTGCGGAAGGTGTAGGTCACCGAGGCGCCCGGTCCGGGCGCGCCCCAGTAGTGGTTGTTCAGGCCGTCCGTGGTGTCCGTGGCCGGATGTCCGGGCACCGCGCCGCTCGCCTCGATGTCCGCCGGGGTCACGGGCGTGGCCTTGCCCAGTTTGTCCCGGGTGTCCTCGATCAGGGCCCGTCCGGCGGGCAGCAGCAGGAAACCGGCCGCGCACAGCGCCAGCACCACGGCCAGGATCACGAAGAACCGGAACGCCGAGCCCGAGCCGGCCCGCGTACGGCGCCGGAACGGCCACACCGTCCGCCACCACGGCAGCGGGGCGGGCTTCTCGGCGGGCCTCAACTCGGCCGCGCAGCGCCGGCAGAACCGGCGCTCGGGCGGGTTGGGCGTACCGCAGGCGGGACACGGCCGGCCCGCCACGTCGTCCTCCACCGCCGCCGCGGGACGGACGACGGGACGGGGGGCCACCGGCTTCGCCGGGAGGACGGGGCGTACGGGGTCGGGATCGGGATCGGAGTCGGCGGGTGACGCGGCCGGGGTGGTCGGGGGGCGGGGGGCGGTCGGGGAGGGCGGGGCGGCGGGGGGCCGGGGAGCGGTCGGGGAAACGGTGGGAGCGGCTGCCACGGGGGGTGACGAGGAGGCCGCGGGCGCCTCCGGCGAGGGGGTCGCGGCCTCCTCGCCGGGAACGGGAGCCGGGGAGCCGGTGCGGGAAGCGCCGGGCGCGGAGGGGGTCGGAGGGCTTGTGGTCACCGGGTGGGCGGGGGCGGTGCCGCGGCCCTCGGCGGTGCCGGGCCCCTGATCGGTACCGGGCCTGCCGTCGACGCCGGGCCTGCCGTCGACGCCGGACCTGCCGTCGACGCCGGACCTGTCGTCGGCGTCGGGCCTGTCGTCGGCGTCGGTGCGGGAGGCCGCGGTATCCGTGGCCGGGGTTTCCGGGACGGTCGCGGCCAAGAGGTCCGCAGGCGCGGCCGGGATGTCCGGGACGCTCGCCCCGTCGAGCACACCGCCCGTGAGCCGGGAACGCAGCGACGCTCCGAAGGCACGCGCGGCCGACAGGGGCCCGCCCTCCGAGAGGGCCGCCGCGGACGCCTCCGGCGAGGTGACGTCCGGGAGGGCCGGGGGCGCCGGGACGGCCGGAGGGTCCGTGGACGCGGGGAGCGCGGGAAGCGCCGGGACGGCCGCCGAGAGGTCGGTGGGGGCCGGGTCCGCCTCGGGCTCCGCGGCAGTCGGACGGGCGGCCGGACGGCCCGGACCCCCCGGGGCAGCCGGACGGCCCGGACCCGCCGGGGCGGCCGGCCGCCCCGGGACGGCCGAGGAGTCCGGGCCCGCCGGAGGCACCGAGCCGGCCGGGGGCTCCGCGGGCACCGAGCCGGCCGGGGGCTCCGCGGGCGCCGGGCCCGCCGGAGGGTCCGCGGGCTCCGTGGCCGCCGGAGGGTCCGACGCCGGTGCCGCCGGCACCGTCGGTGTCGTGGCGCGGCTCGTCGCGGGCGGTGTGTCCGACCAGCCCAAGTACGTGCCGCAGTTGCCGCAGAAGTCGTCCGCGGGGCCGTTGGACGCCCCGCACGCGGGACATGCGCGCATGCGTCAGTTCCCTTCCTCGGCGGGCGGGCCGGACAGGACCTCCACCCGGAACGCCGTGTGCACCGGGCACATGGCCCGGACGATCTCGTGGACCCTGTCCACGTCCACCGGTGTGCCGTCGGCCGGCCAGACCCGGACCAGCGCCTCGGCGGCCGGCTCCGGCGGCAGTCCGGAGCCGGCGGTGCGCGACCACACCGCACCGCCGTCGCCGCTCACGTCGGCGTGCACGCCGAGCGCGAGCCGCAGGGCCTCGACAAGGCCGCGCCGGGTGCCGCGCCACCGGTGCAGCTCCACCGCGCGGACGACGGCCTCGCGGCGCCGTTCCACCGGCCACTGCGGGTCGTCCCCGGCACCCACCCAGGACGCCAGCCAGACCAGGAAGTCGACCGGCGTCACCCGGGGGTCGAGGTAGGCGGGCAGGTTGTCGAGGGTCGAGAACACCGGGGCGAGGACGGTGTCGAGCCCGGCGGTGAACCGCTGCGCGAAGTCGTCGTCGGCGTACAGCGCGGGCAGTTGCCCGCCGATCGGGTACCTGCTCGGCAGACCGGGTATCGCGGCCCGGCTCATCCCCGCCCCTCCGCCCCGACCGCCGTCACGACCACCTGGTGCTGGTACGAGAAGACCAGCGCGCCCGCGGACAGGTCGATACGGTCCGTGGGGGCGCCGCGGCGGCCGGTGACGGGGTCGGCGGGGAACAGCCGGATCTCCTCGACCAGCGCGTTGCCGGTGGCGCGTTGCAGGACGCCGAAGATCTCGCCGTACTGGACGGGCCGCCCGAAGGGCCAGCCGGTGCCGTCCGGGCCGCCGACGAGCGGGTTGAGGTGGGCGAAGAGCGCGTCGAGCGCGGCGTCGCGGACCCGGTCGGTGTCGCCGGGGGCCGCCGAGAGCCGGGCCACCACGGTGACGCCCTGGTAGACCGGCGGCTCCACCACGAGCCGGGTGCCGATCAGCCGCCGTTCGTCGAGGCTCGCGGTGATCGCCGCGAGCACCTGGTCCGAGGGGATCAGCTGCTCGAAGCGCAGCCGGTCGTCGCCCTCGTCGGCCACCGCGTCCGGCACCACCAGGACCCGTACCGCGCCCGGCGCGTCCGCGGCCGGCAGGCAGCGCACCCGGCGCACCGAGGGCGCGGCCTGGCGGCTGATGATCTCGTAGTCCTCGGCGGTCACCGCGCGGTCCTGCATGCGCAGTGCCTCCGGCGCGCGCCGCCTGGCGTTCTCCACGGTCTCCCCGGCCACCCCGCCGCGCGCCGCCTCCCGGTTGACGACCCGGGCGATGTACGGCACGGAGCTGAGCAGCACGGAGATCGCGCCGCGGGCCACGTTGCCCGCGGGGCCGCCGCCGGTGCGGTAGCGGGCCACCCGGATCCGCGCGCCCTTGGGCGGCACCGCGCCGCACTGCCGCAGCGTGCCGTCGGGTTCGCGCAGCGCCGGGGGGAAGAGGAACTCGCCGGTGGTGGCGTCCACCCGGACGTGCCGGTCGGCGGGTCCGGAGCGGCCGAAGTGCTCCACCACCTCCCAGCGCTGCCACCCCTCGTCGGAGGAGACCTCCACCACGGGCGGCCCGGCGTCCAGGAGGACCGGCGGGCGGCCGAGCCGGAAGGTCTGTCCTGCGACCCCCTCCGAGGTGCCGAGCGGCACGTCGGTCACGGTCTCGGCGTGCTCGACGGACATGGTGCCGCCGACGGTGAACACCGCCGCCTCGCGCACCGTCGGGGACTCCGAGTAGAACGGCTGGCCCGGCTCCGCCTCGGTGACCCGGCAGCGCAGCCAGCCGGCCCGGGTGCCGCCGATCACCGACGCCGTGTGCCCGGCCGGTACGTACACGATGACCTCACCGGGCCGGTTCAGGCCGCCGGTGGTGTCGTCGCCGGTCTCGCACGGCTGCCAGCCGCCGCCGTCCCAGGCCTCCCACACCAGCGGGGGCTGGCGCGGGTCCACGCCGATGCCCTCGACGCGGCTGTCCAGGCGCACCGCGACGATGCAGCGCGGCACCGCCGTCGGCAGGCCGAACAGCAGCGCGTCGCCGGGCTCGGGCCTCGTCTGGAAGCAGGGGATGTCGAGGCCGTCGGCGAGCATGCCGGTCCGGTCGCTCTGCTCGCCCGTCCTCGGCGCGGTGACCAGGCGGGTCAACTCGCTGGGCAGGATGCGCAGTTCGTCGGTGGTGGTGAAGACCACGGGTTCGTCGGACTCGCCGCGCGCGGTGGTCACCTCGGTGCCCGGGGGCAGCGCGACCGTGTCGGGCTGCGGTGCCGAGAGCCAGAAGTCGACGTCGGCGCCGGCCGCGGTCGGCGGGAACAGGCGGATGCCCAGCAGGTCCAGGAACGCGGTGTAGTTCTTGTCCGGGACCCGGTTCAGCCGGTACAGCAGCTGGTCCACGAGGTAGGCGAACGTCTCGATCAGGGTGACGCCCGGGTCGGAGACGTTGTGGTCGGTCCACTCCGGGGCACGCTGCTGCACGTACCGCTTGGCCTCGTCGACGAGTTGCTGGAACCGCCGGTCGTCCAGGTTCGGGGAGGGCAGGGCCATCAGTCCGCGCCCGCTTCCTCGGCCCCCTCCTCGGAGGGGATCGTGTAGAAGGGAAAGACCAGGTTGCGCCGGTCGTTGGTGGATCGCAGGGTGTAGTGCACGTCGATGTAGAGGGTGCCGTCCTCGACCGCGTCGAAGGCGACCACCACGTCGTCCACCGCGATCCGCGGCTCCCACCGCTCCAGGGCCTCGCGCACCTGCTGCGCGATGCGTCCGGCGGTGGCGCCGTCGCCGGGGGCGAAGACGTAGTCGTGGATGCCGCAGCCGAACTCCGGGCGCATGGGGCGCTCGCCGGGCGCGGTGCCGAGCACCAGGCGGATCGCCTCCTCGATCTCCCGTTCCCGTTCGACCAGGGCGATCCCGCCGGTGGGCCCGACCCGCAGCGGGAACCCCCAGCCGCGGCCGACGAACCGCTCGCTCACACCTCACCGCCGATCACGACGTTCAGGGCGCCGGGCAGGACCGTCGCGCCGCACGTCGTCCGGTCGCCCGCCCGCGCGGCCGGGAGCCCGCCGATGAGGACCTGGTCCGAGGTGAGCCCGGCCGGGTCGGGCAGGATCACGTTGACCGGTAGGGCCGCGTGCGCGGGGATCGCGCAGACGTGCAGGCTGCCCACGACGGCGGCGGGGCGGCCGCCGATCAGGACGGTCGCCACCGCCCGCGCGGCGGCGGGCGGCGGGGCGGTGATCCGGCCGCCGTGTCTGGTGGGGTCACCGGTACGGGCTGCGGCTGGCATGCGGCTCTCCTCGGAGGGTGTCGGAAGACGACTGCGGGCGGGGTCAGTTGATGCGGATGAGCTTGGCCTTGAGGACGCCGAGCAGACCGCCGTCGACGGTGACGCCCGAGCCTCCGGTGACGTTCACGTTGCGGCCGCCGATCTTCACGTCGGCCTGGCCCTGGATGTCCACGTTGCGGCCGGACACGCTCACGTCCCCCCGCCCCGCGTCCAGGGTGATGCCCTTCCCGTCGAGCACGACGGAGCTGAGGGGCTGACGGGCCCCGCCCTTGCCGGAGTACACCGTCAGCTCGATCCGGTCCCGGCGGTCGTCGAGGAACACCTCCATGTGCTCGTCGGCGGTCATCAGCCGCACCCCCGAGCGGCCGGGCGCCCGCGCGTCCAACAGCTCCACCCGGTGCCCCGAACGCGACACGACGGAACGTCGGTTGACCTTCCCGGTGGTCTTGTCGATCAGCGGCACGTCGTGCGGCGAGGGCTTGTCCACGCCGTTGTAGAGCCCTCCGATGACGTACGGGCTGTCCAGCAGGCCCTGTTCGAAGCCGACCAGGACCTCGTCGTTGACCTCGGGGCTCACCACTCCCCCGCCGCCCATGCCGCCCCACTGCACGGTGCGCACCCAGTCGGTGACGTACGTGTCGTCCAGCCAGGGGAACGTGAGCTTCACGGCGCCGTTCTCGGCACCGCCGGGCTCGCGCACGTCGGTCACCACACCGATCGCCAGACCGGGGATGCGCGGGCCGCGGGAGGGCGCGTTGGCGCCGGTGACCAGGCCGGTCAGGGAGCGGTCCGGGCTGGCGCTCACCCACACCGTCGTACGGTATCCGCCGTGCGGTTCGAGGACGTGCTGCACCGCCGTCGCCGTGTACTTGCCGGAGAAGGCCTGGCCCACGTTGCCGAGCGCCACGGGCTTGCCCGCCCGCAGCTTCGGGTTGCCCTCGGCCAGCACCTCCAGCTCGCCGAACCCCGCGCTCACCTGGTCCGCCACCGCGTCCGCGACCGCCTTCGTCTCGGCCTGGGTGCGGTACGGGGTGTCGGTGACCGTCAGCTTCGCCCTGCCGAACCGGGCGGCGAACGCCGGGCTCAGTCCCGGCATCACCACGTCGCTGTCCACCGAGGGCCGGGCGGCCACCAGCGGCCGCTTCGTGGTGACGTCCCAGCCGCGCACCTCCACCTGCTGCGCCCCGTCCGCGGCCGACAGGGAGGCCCGCATCGCCAGCAGGTTCCGCCCGTACTCCAGCACCATCGGGTTCCGGGTGGCCGACGTGGACGGCGAGGGCGCGCCGGACGCCTTCTCCGGCTTGGTGAACTGGAGCAGGCCCTTGTCGTCGACGCGCACCTGCGCGCCGCTCTCGGCGGCCAGGAACTGGAGGAAGTCCCAGTCGGACACGTTCGCCTGCGACAGCTGCTGGTAGGTGACCGGCGCGGCCTGCACGGTGCCGCAGGCCAGGCCCGCCCCGGCGGCCACCTTGCGGACGATGGCCGCCGCCGTCATGTTCCGGTACGCCACCACCTTCCGGCCGCGCTGGAGGCGGTGCGCCTTGGAGTAGGCGCGCACCACCGTGAACGAGCCGGTGCGGTCCCGGTCCAGTTCCAGGGCCGTCACCTCGCCGCTGAACAGCCGCTCGCGCGCCTGCCCGGACACCGTCTCCACCGACACCTTCAGCGGGGTGCCGATGGTGATGCCGGTCTTCTGGAGGAACTCGTGGTCGGGGTCGCGGAAGGTGAGCACCGCCGCGTCCGGCAGGCCCACGTTCTCGTCCACCACACAGCTCACCAGCTGGGCGGCCCAGACCTGCGGGAGTTCGCCGGGCGTCTCCACGATCGGGTCCGCCGCGAAGGACCGGCCGCCTTGTTCCACGGCAGTGCTCACTGCTCCTCCTCACCGTCCGCGTCCCGCAGCCCCGGCACCACCAGTTCGGTGCCGGGCACGAGGGCCATCGGATCGTCGATCCCGTTCGCCTCGGCGATGACCCGCCAGGCCGTCGCGTCGCCGTACTCCCGCCAGGCCAGCAGGGCCAGGCTGTCGCCCGCCACGACGGTGTGCGTGCTGCGGGCGGTGCGGGAGCCCGAGGTCGGGTTCTGGCCCGCCGGGTCGACGCTCGCCTCCTCGATCGACAGCTGGCAGGTGGCCCGCAGCGGCTTCCCGTCCACGTCGAACAGCGTGTACGACACCGACAGGCTGGAGAGCACCCCGTCGAACGAGGTCGTGCGCGCGGTGCCCCACTCGAACCGCACCCACGGACTGGCCGGCTTCTTGCGGCCGATGCTCGCCGGGGTCGGCACGCACCCCTTCATCAGCTTCTCCACCGCCTGCTCCACGGAGTTGTCGTGCTTGGCGGTGGCGTCCAGGAACACTTCGAGGCTCAGCGTGCGCGGGCCGCTGCCGACGAACTCGGGCAGTGCCGACTGCCCCGCCATCCGGGACGGGGTGCGCCGCCACTCGGTGGTCTTCTGCAACTGCAGGGTGGAGGGGTTGAACTGGAGGTTCAGCCGCGCGATCGTCCCGCCCGGCTTCGCTCCGACGGAGGCCGGGGGCTCCTTCAGCGTCAGCTGGGCCCTGGCCCGACTGGAGCGGAACACTGTGGACATGCCGGGACTTCCTTTCCGGGGCGGGTGCGGGTGGGGCGGGTGCGGGTGGTGCGGGGCGGTCGGCGGGACCGGGTCAGGAGGGGCGCAACCCCTCGTAGGCGATCTCCAGGGTCTCCACCGCGGCCTGCGAGTTGCTGGGGTCGAAGGACGGGCCCTGCCAGCGCACCGGCACGATCCCGAACACCTGCCAGCTGATGATCCGGCTGAGGTTCGGCCTCAGCGCCACGATCTCGCCGTCCTTGGGCTGCACCCGCTTCAGCGTCTCGTCCAGCCAGCGGCCGATCTTCGCCGTGTCGGCGGTGACCGGCCGGGTGAGCGTGATGTTCGACCAGGTCACGCGGCCGGGCAGCTGCCAGGCGAAGCCGTTGTTGCCGCCCTCCGCGTAGCTCTCGATCTCCACCTCGGCGCCCATGCCGGAGCAGGTGTTGAAGGCGCCCAGGTCGTTGCCGCCGATCGTGAGCTGGAAGAACACGCTGCTCGCGAAGATGTTGTCCGTCATCAGTCCGTCATCCGTTCCGTGCCGTGCCCTCAGCGGCGTCCGTCGTAGGGGCGGCCCGTGCGTTCCCGGCCGCGCCGCAGTTCGGTGCGGAGCAGGCGGGCCAGCGGGTCGATCAGGCGGCGCGCCAGGTCGTCCAGGTCGGCACCGGGGTTCTGCGGGGAATCGGCCGACCGGTCCGCACCCCTGCCGTGGCCCTCGGGCACCGCGAGGTCGCCGGCGGCGGACACCGACGACGAACGGGCGCGTTCCGAGCCCGACTTGGCCGGTACGCCCTTGACCGGTACGCCCTTGGCCACGGCGAGGTCACCGGCGGGGGAGGCGTCGCGCTGGACCGGGGTCGTCGCGCGGCCGGTTCCGCCGCCCGCCGCCGGTCCCGGCGGCACGGTCCTCGGGCGGACCACGGGGACGGGGCCCACCGGCGCCGGTGCCGTCGTGGCCGACGGGCCGTGGGCGAGGGGTGCCGTCTGGAGGGCGGTCACGGGGAGGGACCGCGCCGGTGCGGGGGCGGCCGCCGTACCGGGAGCCGTGCGGGGCGGCTCGGGCCTGACGACGGGGACGCGTCGGCCGGTAGCGGTGCCCCGAGGGTCCGTAGCGGTGTTTCGAGGACCGGTGGCGGTGCTCCGAGGACCGGCCGGTCCGCCGGCCCGTACCGCAGGGTCGGGTCGCCGCACACCCGGGTCCTGCGGCCGGTGCGTCGTCACGGCCCGCTGGACGTGCGGCGGGGTCGCCGGGGAACCCGGGGACGGGGCAGGCGCCGGGCGCGTGGGCGCACCGGTGGACGCTGCGGGGCCGGTGCCGGAGGCGGCCGGGGCCGTGGTCCAGCGCGCGGCCACGACGGGACGGCCACCGCCGCTGCGGGACGCGGCCGCCGGTGCCGCGCCTTCGGGGGCCCGGGTGTTGAGGCTGAGCGGGCGGGCGGGGAGCAGCGCGAGGGTGCGGGGGGCCGCGGGGGTGGTGCGGGGGGTGGTTGTGGCGGCGGGCCGGGCCGCCGCGGTGCTCCTGGCCGCGGGACGGGTGGCCCCCGGGCCACTGGCCGCGGAGCCTGCGCTTGCCGTGCCCCCGGCACTGACCGTGGAGCCTGCGCTGGCCGTGCCCCCGGCCGTGGTGCGGGCGCCCGTGGGGGTCGTGCCCGCGGCAGGGCTCACCGTCGCAGGGCTCATGGCACGGGCGACGACGGGACCCGGGCCCGGTCCGGCCGACGCCGACGCCGAAGCCGACGTGGGGCGTACGGCGTTCCCGGCCGGGCCTTCCGGTGCCGGACCCGGGGACGCGGCGGACGGAGCCGGCGTCACCAGCGGCGTGGCCGGCCCGCTGCCGTGAGGACCCGCGGGACCGGATGACGGGGTGCTCGGTGCGCTCGGCGCGCTCGATGTGGCGGATTGATCCGTGAGGCTGCGCTGGACACCGACGGTCCCCAGCAGCGGAGCGGCCGCCGCACCCCCTCCCCGTGCCGGGGACGCCTCCGCGGGCGTCCGGGCGCCGGACGTCGTACGGGGGCCCCGGGCGCCGGACGCGGTGGCGCCGGGCAGGTCGGCGCTGAGGGGCAGCGCGGGCAGGGGCGCGCCCAGACCGCCGCGGGCGCGGGCACCGGATCGCCGGGGGACGGGGCTCGGGTCCGAGGCAGGACTGTCGGGGCCGGTGCTCGGTGCTGTCCCCCGCACGCCGTTGGCGGACGGGGTGCCGGCCGTGTCCTCGGCCTGACGCTGGACGACGGGAAGCGCGGGGCCGGAAGCGGGCCCCGTCGCGGGTACGGCGGGAGCGTCCTTCGCCAACGGTGTCGCCGTGTGCGGCAGTTCGGTGAGCGGGGCGCCCAGTGGCGGTCGGCCGCCCGCGCGTTGGACGGGAGCGGCCGGGGGTGCCTGGGGACCGGCCGGGGCGGGGGCGGCCGAGCCGGACGGGTCGGAGGTCGTGGCGTCACCCGGCGCAGGGGCGGGGGCGGGGGCAGCGGCGGGGCGCAGGGCGGGTACACGGCGTACGGGCACGGCCACGCGGCGGGCGACGGTCAGCCGGGGTCCCACCGGCCGCGGCCGGGCGACCGGGCGGGACGCCTCGGTGCCGGGGGTCCGGGGCGCCTCCGGTCGGCCGCCGCTCCGTTCGGGCGACGCCCCCGTGGCGGTGCGCTGCACGGACGGCCCGGACGCGGACCCGGGGTTCGCACCGCGCCCCCCGGAGGATGGCCGCGAGGAAGAGGAAGGGGCGCCGGAAGCGGGCCGGGCACCGGCTCCCCCGGCGGACGCACCGGGGACCACGGAGACACGTCGTACGAGCGGAATCGGCGGAGTGGTCGACGGGCGGCCGGAATCGGAGGGGGCCACGACCGGGGTGCCGCCCGGTGCCACGGCCCGCTGCACAGCGGGAGCCGACGAGGAGAGCACGGCGGGGGACGTCGTGGACGTGATGCCGCGGGTCTGCGGGGCGCCGCCCGGCCTCCCCGTGCCGGAATCGCCGTCGGTGCCGTCGGTGGAGGCGGAACGGGCCACCACGGTCTCCGCCCCGGAACCCGTGCCCGCCGCCCGCGCTCCGCCTGAGCCGCCGTGGGACGCCCCCGGACCGGAGGATGCCGGACCGGACGGCTTGGGTCCGGAGGCCCCGGAACCGGAAGACACAGAGCCCGGGGACGACGAACCCGAAGACGACGAGCCCGAAGACGCTGAACCTGAGGACCCAGAGCCCGAAGACGACGAACCCGAAGACCCAGAACCCGGGGACTCCGAACCGGACGAGCGCATCCGGCGCGCGACCGGCGTGGCCGACGCCGCACCGCCCGCACGCGCCGTATCCGCACGCACCGCGTCCGGCCGCACCACGTCCGGCGCACCGCCCTGCGGGTCGTCCCCCTCCGTCCGTACCGCACGGAGCAGCAGCGGCCCCCCGCCGGTGCCGGTGGCCTGCGGGGCGGCCGGACGCGTGACCCCCCGCACCAGGCCGGTCGGGGCGTCGGGCAGCAGGGCGTGGCCGAGGCCGCCGTCGAAGGACGGGTTCTGCCAGGCGGCGAGACCCGAGCGGAAGGAGAGGCCGTCACTCACGCCCAGCGGGGCGCGGGAGACGGTGAGTCGTGGCGCGGCGGTGCGGCGCCAGCCACCGTCCCAGTCGGCGGGCACGGCGGGACCGGAACCACCGGGCGCGGCGGGACCCGGGCCGTCGCCGGGCACGGCGGCGGCCGGGACGCCGTTCGCGCCCCGGTCCACGCCCGTGCCGGACGCGCCGGACCGGCCGCCCGCCGACGGCCCCGCGGCCCGGCGGCGCAGCCTGTCCCGCCATGCCATGTGCTCAACCGCCTTCGTTCATGCGGGTGTTGATACGGGCGATCTCGGCCACCCACTGCTGGCGTTCGCCGTGGGTCAGGTCGAGGATCTCCTCGCGCTGCCAGTGGAAGTGGTAGGCGACGTACGCGATCTCCTCCCGGAGCCGGGGAAGCGCGTACGTCACGATTCCCCCAGGCGCCCACCCGAGAGGTCGACCTCGAAGCCGCCCTCGCAGTGCGGACAGGTCACCGCCGCGCGGGTGTGGCCCTCGCTGTTGATGCGGCGGTAGAAGTCCTGGAGGAAGGCGACGTCGGTGGCGTACATCCGCTCCACGACCCCGGCGTGCACATCGGTGATCGAGCCGAGCTGGGTGATCACCTGGCTCAGCAGCACCACGCTCAGGTACGCCGGGTTCTCCTTGACCCGCAGGTCGATCTGGGGCCGCAGTTCGTCGCGGGCGGTGGCCAGGCGCATCGTGCCGTGCCGGTGCACCGTGCCCTCGTCGTCCACGTAGCCGCGCGGCAGCTCGAACTCGAACTCGGTGCGCAGTCCGTGGTCCTCCCGGCGCGGTGGGGCGGCGGCGGCCGGGGCGGCCGCCGCCTGCTCCGACGCCTGGGCGGGCGCCGTCGCCTGGAGGAGCTCCTCCAGGTTGCCCGCCGTGACCGTACGACGCCTCATTCGACGACGATCTCCTCGAACACGATCGTGACGGACTCGGTGGCCGGGGAGGACTCGCCCGCCTTCAGGGACGGGCCCTCCCACTTGGAGGCCCAGCCCTGCAGCAGCTGGATCCGGCGGACCGTGGTGCCCTCGGTGTCCTTGATCTCGATCGTGAGGTTCTGGCGCGCGGAGTTCACGGCCCCGTTGTTCAGGGTCTCCTTGATCCAGTTGGTGAACTCGCTGCTCTGGTCGAGTCCCCGGGTGATCGTGATCTCGCCGGCCTGCCGGGCACCCGGCTGCTTGCGGATGATCTGCTTGCCCTCCGAGGTCACCTGCTTGACCTCGACGACATCCTCCTCGACGGTGAACCCGCTGATCTCCTGGATCGACTCGACCAGGTACCCGCCGAGCTGCACGCCGAAGACGTGGGTGGAAAGAGCGTCGCCCGTTGCCATGTCTGTCTGTCAACCTTCCCTTGCGGACCCGCGGGTCACTCGTCGATGAGGCTGGTGGTGTCGGAGAACTGGGCCAGCCGGAACACCACGAACTCCGCGGGCTTGACCGGCGCGACGCCGATCTCGCAGACGACCCGGCCCTGGTCGATGGACTCCTGCGGGTTGTTGTCGCGGTCGCACTTCACGTAGAACGCCTCGGCGGCGGTCCGGCCGAACAGCGCGCCCCGGCGCCACTCCTCCTGGAGGAACGCGGTGACGTTGCGCCGGATGCTCGACCACAGGCGGTCGTCGTTCGGCTCGAACACCACCCACTGGGTGCCGAGCAGGATGGACTCTTCGAGGTAGTTGAACAGACGGCGCACGTTCAGGTAGCGCCAGGCCGGGTCGGAGGAGAGGGTGCGGGCGCCCCAGATCCGGATGCCGCGGCCGGGGAAGGCCCGGATGCAGTTCACGCCGATCGGGTTGAGCAGGTCCTGCTCGCCCTTGCTGAGCCGCAGCTCCAGGTCGACCGCGCCGCGGATCACCTCGTTGGCGGGCGCCTTGTGCACGCCGCGCTCGGCGTCGCTGCGCGCCCACACACCGGCGACGTGACCGCTCGGCGGGACGGTGGTGTTGCGCCCGAGGGCCGGGTCGAAGACCCGCACCCACGGGTAGTACAGGGTGGCGTAGCGGGAGTCGTAGCCCGCCTCGTCGTTGCGCCAGGTGCGCACCTGCTGGGCGGACATCCCGGGCGGGGCGTCGAGCACGGCCACCCGGTCGCCCATCTGCTCGCAGTGCGAGATGACGGCGAGCTGCACGGTGCGCACGCCCTCGGCGTCGATGTCACCGCGCTGGTAGGCGCCCATCAGGTCCGGCACCGCGACCATGGTGATCTCGTCGATGGTCTCCAGGCCGCCGAACCCGGTGCGGGCCGCCGCGTCGCCGACGTACTCGGCGGGGTCGATGCGGGCCGGCTCGCCGGAGCCGTTCACCGCCGGGACGCCCGGGGCGTCGGGGACCGCCACGGTCTGCGCGGCGGGCTTGGTCTGGCCGGCGCCGCGCTGCTCGGTGACCTCGATCAGCGCGGAGGCACGGGCCTGGGTGACCAGGTACCCCTTGACGTTCTTGCGGGTGGAGGCCTCGTAGGTCTCCACCACCTGGTCGCCGCGGCGGACCAGGACCTTGAAGCGGTCCTCCGGCGGGTTCTCGCCGTCCGCGTCGGCGATCTCCACCGACACCCCGGTCACGCCCGGCCTGGCCGCGATCAGGAAGCCGCCGAGCTCCACCGGCTGCGCGGCCCGGCCGGCTCCGCTCGGCCGGCCGTTGCCCGCCGCCGGGGCGGAGGTGTCCTCGGCGGACCCGCCGATGCGCACCACGTACGCGGCGCCGCCGCCGTTGGCGAAGTACCCGTAGACCGCGTGGGCCAGATAGGTGCCCTCGGTGAAGCCGCCGAACAGCTGGGAGTACTGGTCCCAGCTGGTGACCAGCGTCGGCGCGTGGAACGGGCCCTTCTCGGCGAAGCCGACGAACGCGGCGACGGCCGTGCCGACCCCTTCGATCGGCCGGGCACCGGACTGCACCTCCTCCACGTACACGCCCGGGGTGAGGTACGTCGGCATGCTCGCTCCTTAACGTCCTTGCGGTCACCTGTGTCCAGGCCGAGTCTGCGCGGTGCGCCGGGTGGGGCGGCAGGGACGTGCGGACCTGCCCGGGGGCAAGACGTCTGCCTTTCCGGGCGCCCCCCACTGACCGTCCGGACGTCACCCACCCTTGCCCCTACGCTGCCCTCCCGGCCCTGGACACCCCACCGGCCCGCGCGCTCCACTGGTGGGCCGGGGATCCGTGGAGAGGACAGCGCATGCGTGCCCGTGAAGAATCGCAGGCGGCCGGCCGGGCAGGCCGTCCGCAGGCCCGGACCGCGCCGCCCGCCGAACGGTCCGCCCTCCCGGGCGGTCCGTCCCCCGCGGGGATGCCGGCCCTGCAACGTGCCGTGGGCAATGCGGTGGTGGCGCGCATGGTGGAAGAGGAGCGGCACGAGCACAGCGCCGACTGCGGTCACGATGCGCCGGTCCAGCGCTCGGCGGTGCACGACGTCCTGAGCAGGTCCGGCCGGCCGCTCCAGCCCTCGCTCCGGGCGGAGATGGAGGCCCGGCTCGGCGAGTCCTTCCACGACGTGCAGGTGCACACGGGCCCCGAGGCGGCGGCCTCGGCGGACTCGGTGGGGGCACGGGCGTACACCTCGGGCAGCCACGTCGTCCTCGGCCGGGGCGGAACGGACAAGCACACCCTCGCCCATGAGCTCACCCACGTCGTCCAGCAGCGCCGGGGGCCGGTCGCCGGCGCCGACAACGGCGCGGGGTTGCGGGTCAGCGATCCCGGCGACCGCTTCGAGCGCGAGGCCGAGGCCAACGCCCGCCGGGTGATGGCCGGGCCGGTTCCGGTGCGCACCGCCGTCCCGGAGCACCCTGTCGCCGGCGGCGGGGAGACGGCGGTCCAGCGGGCGGTACTCGTCGACGGCGCGGAAGTGGCCGATCCGGCCCGCCTCGTCAAGGACGCCGGGCTGGACGATCTCCTCACGGACACCGGCCGACAGGTGCTGCGCTACGCGCCGCAGCTGACCGCCGACGTGCCCCTGCGGGTGAAGGACGGCGAGGAGCTCGTCCTCGAGGTCGAGCGCATCGCGGCGATGATCGACCTGGTCCACTCCATCAACAGCAGCGGAATCCTGGGGCGGAGGACCCTGTCCCGCCAGGGGATGGCCTTCACCGGTTCGAACGACGAGGGGAACAGGACCGCGTTGGCGGTGAACGTGCTCGACATGCGCGCGGGCGGTTCCGACGCGGACGTCCGGGACGTGGTGGACGAGTCGCTGACGGCACGCGACCGGGGCAGCTTCAGCGTGGCCATGGAGCGTCCCGTGGACGACGACATGATCCTCGGCGAGATGGCCGGGGACGTTCCCGGCGCCGCGCTGAGCGAGGCGGAGCTCGCCGAGATCCGCGAGAACGCCGCGGGCGACGAGAGCATGTTCCACATGCTGGCCTCGGCCGTACTGAACAGCAAGAAGGCCGGGCTGCTCACGGAGGCCCACGCGGACACGGTGGCCCAGTACCGGTCACTGCTCCAGGACCGGACCCAGAACACGGCGATGGCGATCATCGGCAAGCCGGGGGCCGACATCGCCACCAGGGGACCGGACCTGGGATCCTACGAGTCCGACGTGCCGTCCGACCGGATCCCGCCCGGCCCGGGCGGGTTCACCTCCCTGGTGCTTCCCCGGTGGTTCGAACCGTACGCGCCCCTTCTGATGGACCGGGACTGGCCGAAGGGCGTCGCGCTGAGGTTCGCCGGGAACCGGCAGATCACCGCGTACTACCGCGCCAAGGACACCGATCACCCCGTCACCGTCGACGCCCCGGACTACGCCACCGAGATCGAGACCCAGCTGCGGAAGTTCCAGCTGGTCGCCACCCACATCCTCAAGACCGCCAGTCTCTGACCGGGCCCGGGGACCTCACACGCTCACGGCGTCCGCCAGGTACGGCCCGAACTCGCTCTCCAGGACCAGGCGGCCGAGCTTGCGGTACTCCTGGGCTATCGCGGTCACCGTCTGCCGCATGGTGAGCGGTTCGCCGGACTCCGCGGCGAGGTAGGCCGCGGTGACCGCGCAGGCCCGGATGGAGCCGCCGGCCAGTTCGAAGCGGTCCGCGCAGAAGGCGAGGTCGAGGTCGTCGGCCCGGGGCAGCCGGTCGCCCAGGCACCGCTCCCACAGGGCGAGGCGCTGGCCGGTGTCCGGCATCGGGAAGTCCGCCACCACGTCCAGGCGGCGGGTGAACGCCTCGTCCAGGTTGGCCCGCAGGTTGGTGGTCAGCACCGCGATCCCGTCGAACGACTCCATGCGCTGGAGCAGGTACGCCGACTCGATGTTGGCGTGCCGGTCGTGCGCGTCCTTCACCTCCGAGCGCTTGCCGAAGATCGCGTCGGCCTCGTCGAAGAGCAGCACCGCGTTGACCGCCGACGCCTCGGTGAAGATGCGCTCCAGGTTCTTCTCGGTCTCCCCGATGTACTTGTCCACCACCGTGGACAGGTCCACCACGTACAGGTCCATGCCGAGGTCCGCGGCGACGACCTCGGCGGACATGGTCTTGCCGGTGCCGGACTCGCCGGCGAACAGCGCGATGACGCCGCGTCCCCGGCCGCCGCCGGGCCGCATCCCCCACTGCCCGAGCACCTGCTCGCGGTGGCGGGCGCGCAGCGCGAGTTCCCGCAGCCGCCGGTGGGTGGTGGGCGGCAGCACCAGGTCGTCCCAGCCGACGCCCGGCTCCACCCGGCGGGCGAGCCGGTCCAGTCCCGCGCCGTTCTGGGCGCGTACGGCGACGCGCAGGTCGTCCGGCCCGACGGGGCGGCCTTCGAGGGCGGCCGTGCGCACCGCCGCGTCGGCGGCCCGGCGCAGCTGCCCGGCGTCCAGCCGGTGCGCGGCGACGGCTTGCGCGAGCTCCTCGACGTCACCGACCGGGACGACGGCGTCGGGGCCCCGGTGGCCGGCGGCTCCGCTCACGGCGGGTTCGCCGGCCGCCCGGTCGAGGAGCCCGGCCGCACCGGCGGCCCCGTCGAGACCCTCGGCCGCACCGGCCACGGCGAGACCCCCGGCCGCCCGGGCGAGCGCGTGCCGCCAGCGGGCGGCCTGGCGGTCCGGGGAGGGTGCCCCCACGGTCAGGACGACGGGGGTGTCGGCCGCCCACTCCGGGTCCCAGCTCGTCGTGCCGTGCGTGAACAGGGGGACGCCCCGCAGTCCGGCGCAGAGCGCGCTGAGCGTACGGGACCGTTCGGCGGGTTCCCCGGGCAGTGCCGCCAGCGGCCCGAGCACCACACCGGCGCCGGTCAGGCGGGCTTCGAGGGCGATCACCCGGGCCAGCGCCGGCACGTCGGCCGGGCGCCGGGCGAGCGCCGCCGTGTCCAGGACGAGCGGGCGCAGACCGGCCAGGCGCAGGGCCGCGGTGGCCAGTCCCTCGGCGTCGCCGCCCCGGCTGCGCAGATGGACGAGGCCGGCCCCGGTTCCGGCCGCCGCCGCCCGGTGGACCTCGGCGGCCTCGGCGGTGGGGTCCTCCCGGACCTCGCCGAGCACACCGGTGAGCCGGGCGTCGGGCTGTGTGTCGCCCAGGAGGTGGCCGGTGACCCGGTCGGGGACCACCAGGACGCGGGAGAGCGGGGGCCGTTCCGGTTCGGTGACCTCCACCAGGCCGCCCGCGACCAGCGGGGCCCCGGGGGCGAGGCGGAACCGGGCGGGCGACGCGCCGCCGAGCCCGCACAGCTCCAGCGCGAGCCCGACCGTGGGCCGACGGCGTGTCAGGTCGTCGTTGAGGTAGCCGTAGAGCCGCTCGAACCGTGCGTCCAGATCGGGCGCCAGGGCGACCAGCAGCAGGTCCAGGTCGAGCGGCGACAGCCCGAACCGCCGGGCGAGCGTGCCGAGGACGGAACGGTCCGGCGGCTGCCACGGCCCCTGCGCGGGCGCGTCGAGCCCACCCGGCTCGTCCAGGATCCGCGCCACCGCCTCCGGTGTGAGGTACTGGCCGCGGTAGGGGTCGTCGGGATCCGGATCGGCGTCCCGCCGCACCGCCACGGCCTCCCGCACCCGCCTCTCGACCGCCCCGAGCCGCACCCAGAGGGCGTCGGGGCCGGCGAAGGGAGTGCCGGGGCCGGCGGAAGGGGCGTCACCGTCCCGGCCGGTCCCGCCGTCCCCTCCCCCGACGCGGTCGTCGTCGAGCGCGGGTTCCACGGTGTGCGTCACGGCTGGCGGTCTCCCTTGCGGCGGCGTCGGGCCGGGGCCGGCGGGCGTTCGCGCGGGCCGGTGAAGCCGTCCGGGCCCGGGTCGCTCGCCTCCGTGTAGCGCAGCCGGCGTCCCGGGCTCGCCGCCGCGCCCTCGCGCGCGGCAGCGGAGCGCACGACGAGGCCTTCGGTGACCGGCGGCGCGACGGCTTTGGTCACCCCGGCGAGCGGTGCCCGTACCCGGACCCCGAGGGACGCCTTCAGCTCCCCGCCGAGCGCCGACCACACGTCGGCGGCGGCCGGGGCGTCCATCCCGGTCCCGGCGGTGTCCAGGCCCACGGTCAGGCCGAGTTCGGCGAGCGAGCCGGTGAGCAGCCCCGGGGGCAGCACGTCGTGGGCCACCAGGGTGCCGAGCACCTGGGACAGCAGCCGGTGCTCGTCCTGCGGGCGGCTCGCCCACGCCGTGACGAGGTACGTCAGATGGAACCAGCGCGGCGGGGAGCGCCGGGCGACGAGGTGCCCGTCCTCGTCGTACACCTCCCCGGCGCCGGTGCCGCGCCGCAGTGCGTCCTCCCGGATGTCGTACAGGAAGACGCAGACGGTCGGGGCGCTGCGCCGCGCCGCCCAGTCCCGGGTGGGGGCGTCGAAGACCACGTCGACGCCCGACGCCTCAAGTCCGCTCCCGGCGAGCAGCCGGCGCAGCCCCTCGTCGACCTCGTGGATCACCGGCGGGTCACCTCGTCCGGCGGCTGCACGCTGCCGCTGACGACCAGGAAGTCGGTCTTCACCGGGGAGAATCCGGGGCCGCTGGCCGTGATGACGCGCGGTCCGGTCTGGTCCTTGGCGAGGATGAGCAGCTGGCCGGTGAACGTGCCGTTCGCCAGCGGGACGGTGGGCGCCGCCGCCGCGGTGATCCCCGGCTTCCACTTGAACCGCACCGGTGCTCCCGGCGGGAAGTCCTTGCCGCGCACGGAGGTGACGAAGCCGGGCTTGCCGATCTCCGGCACCGCGACGATGCGCGGCTGGAGGACGCGCAGCCGCTGCCGGGCGGTGTTGTCGTTCCTGTCGGCGTCCGTGCCGGTGGTGGTGAGCACGCCGGTGACCTGGCCGGTCATCGCCTTGTCCGGGCTGAGCACGACCCGTACGACGGTGCTCGCGCCCGGCGTGAGGTCGGGCAGCGCGCACACCCAGCTCCGGTCGCAGCCGGCCGGGCGCCCGCTGTTGGGCAGGCCGGCGGGCAGGCCGATGCGCAGCCGCAGTCCGGTGGCGAGCGCGTTGCGGCCGTTGCGGACGGTGTACGTCACCACGACGCGCCCGCCGACGTAGCCGGGGTTCGGCTGGGCGGTGACCCGTACCCCGGGACCGGCCTCGGGCTCCGCCGGCTCCGGAGGCACCGTGGGAGTCGGCGTCGGGGCCGGGGGCGCGGGCGGCGTGGGAGTCGGGGGCGCGGGCGGCGCGGGCGTCGGGGTCGGCGTAGGTGTGGGCGTGGGCGTGGGCGTCGGCGTGGCCTCGGCCACCGGCACCACGGTCCGGCCCGCGTTGTCGCTGGGCTGCGGGTCGATGACCGTACCGGCGACCGACCAGTCGACCGGCGCGTCGCCGGGGACGACTCCGGTGAGCGTGACGTCCACCGGGACGGTGCGGCCGGGCTCCACCACGTCGAGGTCGCACTGGAGGGAGGCCGCGTCGCAGGTGCCGCCGGGACGGTTGATCCGGGTGACCCGCACGCCGGCCGGCGGGGCGATGGTCAGACGGGTGCCGGGGGAGGCGGCGGGGCCGTTGTTGACCACCTCCACGGTGACCGTGGTGGTGTCGCCGACGGTGACCCGCGGGGCGGTGCCGGGTACCCGGACGGCGAGGTCCACGGACTGCTGGACGGCGGGTTCCTTCTGCCGGCCCGCGAGGTCGCCGGTGAGCGCGGTGACGTCGCCGGAGGCGATGTCGAGGCGGCTCAGCTTCTCGGGGCTGTTGACCTCGACCGCGGCGCGGGAGCTGAACACGAGCCCCTTGCCGTCGGCGGTCCAGGCGGCGTCGCGGGGCTGGTGCGGGCCGGTGACCGAGGTGTCCGGCAGCTCCCGGCCGCAGGCGCCGGGCAGGCCGCGGGCGGCGGTCGGCAGCAGGACCCGGCAGGTGTCGCCGGTCAGGGAGGTCAGCAGGATGCCGTTCTCCTCATCGATCAGGCCGGCGCCGTTCTTGCGGTTGAAGGCGATGCCGCGGCCGTCCGGGGAGAACGCGGGGCTGTCGTCGATGACCTCGCAGTCGTCCGGGCAGTTCTCCTTGCTCAGGTCGTCCTGCTGGGACAGGTCGTCCACCGGCACGGTCCACACGTGCTTGTTGCCGCCGACCCCGTTGATCTCCTCGGCGCGGGTGAAGGCCAGGGTGGTGCCGTCGGGGGACCAGGTGGGCTGGGCGTCCCGACCGGTGAGCTCTCCGTCCGGCGGGACGACCTTGCCGGTGATCGCGCCGCTGGCGACGTCCGCGATGAGGATGTGGCTGTCTCCGCCGACGCCGCCGGGCGAGGTCCGGGTGAAGGCGAGGTACTTGCCGTCCGGGGAGAACGCCGGGTCGGTGTCCCAGTCCGTGTCGGCGCGTCCCTCGAGTTTCATGGGCGCCGGGTTGGAGCCGTCGGCGTCCACCATCCAGATCCGCTGCTTCCGGCGTCCCTCGGCGTTGGTCTCGAAGCGGGTGACGACGATCCGGCGGCCGTCGGGCGTGTAGCTCTGCCGTTCGGTCCACGGGTCGTAGCCGGGCCGGGGATCGAACAGCGGGTCCTTGGCGGCGTTGGTGTTGGTGTCGGCCTCCGGATCCTCGTTGAGGATCGTCAGCCCCAGGTCGCGGGGGTCGGAGCCGTCCGTCCGGGCGTCCTGGAGCGTCACCACGTGCGGGCCGGCCGCGGAAGTGCGTTCGACCACCGCCCTGCCGCCGTCGAGGGGGCCGAGCCAGGTGGGCGAGAGGACGTCCCGGTTCTCGTTGAGCACCAGCGAGGGGACCCGGTCGGAGTGGGCGGTGGACCGGAACACGTGGTCCCAGTCGCTCTGGCACTCACAGGTGTTCTCGGGGCTGAGGAACACCAGACCGTCCCCGTCGGGCAGCCACGCTGCCCCGTGGGCACGCCAGCCGGCCCTCGCGCCCCCGAACAGCGGCTCGTCGGCCGCCCCGTTCGTGGGCGGCTCGTCGACCGTCCGGTTCGTGATCCGCAACCGGCGCACGGACTCCCCGTCCTCGGTCGTGGTGACGGTGTACGCGATCCAGTCGCGGTTGTCGTCGTCGTCGACCGGGTTCCACGCCGGTTCGGAGGCGGTGCCGTTCGCGGGGTCGGTGATCCGGGTGGCGATGCCCTTGTCCAGGTTCCGTACGTAGATCTGCCGGCCGGCCGACGAGTCGACGTCGGAGACGTACGCGATGCGCTTCCCGTCGGGGGAGACCGTCGGGTCCTCCTCGTCGGCGTCCGGGGTGTTGGTCAGCCGGGACAGACCGGTGCCGACGGTGCCGTCGGTGCGCACCAGCCACAGGTCGCGCTGCGTCCCGCCGCCCGCGGCGGACTCGGCCGCGTCGAACACCACGAACCGCCCGTCGAAAGTCAGTTGGGGGTGCGCCGCGTCCATGCCGGTGGTGAGCCGCCGTACCGAACCGTCGGCGGCCCGCAGGTAGATCTGCGGGTTCTTCTCGTCGCGGCGGCTGGCGAAGACCAGTTGGTCGCCGAGGGCGGACGGCTGCACGTCGTAGTGGGCCGGACCCTCCTCGGAGGGGGCCGGACCCTTGCCGGGCAGTGGGGTGCTGGAGGTGGTGGTGGTGGCCTGGCCGAGGCTGCGGTGCCCGGTACCGGCGTACACGATCCGGGTCTGAGCGGCGTCCGCCGCGGCCGTCGGCCGCGGCTCGGCGCTGCCCGTACCGGCCGCCGCCGTCACCCCGAGGAGGGGGACGACCAGCAGCAGCGACATGCCGAGTCTCCCCAGGCGGTACCGCCCGCCGGAGCCAGCGGTTTCCATCACGGTCCCCTTCGCAGTCTGGTGCGGCATCTGGATGTGCCCTCGCCACCGTGCACCGGCCGCGCGCACGGCGGCAGGGCGGTGGGGCCGCACCCGGGGGAAGCGCGGGGTGTGCTTTCGGGCAGTGCGGGGTTCCCCGGCGTCGTCGGCGGGGTCGCCCGGCCGGGCCTCAGATCAGCCCGTTGCGCAGCGCGTAGCCCACCGCGTGCGCCCGGTTGCGCAGTTGCAGCCGGGTGATGACCTCGTGCAGGACGTTCTTCACGGTGCGCTCGGAGTACGAGGTCTTGCGGGCTATCTCCGCCGTGTCCAGTCCCTCCGACACCAGGCGCAGCATGTCCGCCTCGCGCGTGGTGAGGGTGGACAGGGACAGGGCGCCGGGGTCGAGCGCGGAGCGCTGGAGGCTGCCGACGTGGTTGAGCAGTTCGCCGAGCAGGTCGCCGGGGAGCATCCCCTCGCCGTTGCCCGTCGCCAGGACCAGGCGCAGCAGCTGGTCCTGATCGGCCTCGGTGCGGCGCAGCACGGCCGCCACACCGCATTCGATGACGCGTTGCAGTCCGCCGGCCCCGAGGGTGCCTATCACCAGGCCGGTGCGGGTGGCGCTGTTGTGCCGCAGCCGGTTGAGCAGGGCGGCCACGTCGTCGTCGACGGTGTCGACCACCACCAGTGACACCTGGGCCGAGTCGGCGTCGTCGACGTCGACCAGGTCGATCTCGGGGCGGTGCCGCAACTGCTGGACGACGCCCGTGCGCAGCACGGGATCGGCGGCGTAGACGGCCAGGGTCGTTCGGGTCGGGCGCTCGGAGCGAGAGCTGCGGAGGACCGAGCCGGCCCGGACGGGGTCACGGGGTGCGGTGTCGGACAGGGCAGACCTGTTCTCTTCTACGCGGAGCATGGCTACCTGTTTCATGAGTCGGTGGGGGGTAAGGAATGCAAGGTGAGGCGATCACGGGACAGGGGGTGCGCGGGAGGCGGCTCGCCACATTAAGGAGCCGCCGTTACAGGGGAGTTGACATTGGCCGACCGGGCAGCGTCACTGCCCGCGCGTTGCCCTCGCGTTCCTGGCCGCGCTTCCGGGCGCGCTCCTACGGTGAGGGCGTGACGCCTTCCACAGCCTCTTCCGGTCCCGGTGCGCCCGGCCTCGACATCCCGGCCGTGACGGTGACTCCGGGCGACATCGCCACCACCACCCTGACGGTGCGCAACGACAGCGACATCGTCGAGGCGTACGACCTGAGGGTCGTCGGGGACTGCGCCGCCTGGACCACGGTGGAACCGGCGCGCGTCTCCCTGTACCCCGGCACCTCCGAGACGGTGACGCTCCGTCTGGAGCCACCGCGTTCCCCGGAGATCCGGGCCGGTGAGATGCCCCTCGGCGTGCGGGTGCTGCCCAACGAGCACCCCGACGCGGTGCGGGTCCTCGAGACCACCGTGCACATCGGGGAGTTCCACGAGCTCAAGACCGAGCTGTCCCCGCGCCGCCGGCGCGGCTGGCTGCGGGGCCGCTACCGGCTGGCCGTGCGCAACCAGGGCAACACCGCCGTGCAGGTGCGCTTCACTCCCGGACAGGCGGGCGAGGAGCTGGGGTTCGCCTTCGCCCCGGCGCAGCCGAAGCTGGAGCCCGGCGAGTCGGCGGAGGTCGGGCTGCGGGTCCGTACCGCCAAGCCGGTGTGGTTCGGCGACCCCGTGGTGTGGCCGTTCACCGTGGACACCACGGAGGCCGGCGACCAGGAGGAGCCGGCGGAGGACCGCTGGGACGATCCCGTCGTACGGCCGCCGCTGGACGCGGAGTTCGTCCAGATCCCGATCTTCCCCAAGTGGCTGCTGGTGCTGCTCGCCGCGCTGCTCGCGCTGTTGCTCGCCTGGTTCACGCTGGTCCGTCCCGCGGTGCGCAGCGCCGCCGAGGAGGCGGCCACCGAGGCGGTCCAGCCGCGGCCGACACCGGCCGGGGAGCAGGGGGCCGCCGGGGAGTCTCCCGGCACCGGCGCGGACAGCCGGCCCGGAGGCGGCGGCCAGGAGTCGGGGGCGGAGGCGGGTGCCGCCGGGTCGGGCGGCGACGGAAGCGGCTCCCCGGCCGGGGGCGGCACCACGGCCGGCGGCCAGCAGAGCTCGGCGACCATCGACCTGAAGACGGGCGCCGGGGCGACCAGGACCGGTACCTACAAGGTGCCCGAGAACAGCGTCTTCGGGGTCACCGACATCGTCGTCGCCAACTTCCAGGGCGACGAGGGCGTGCTGACCATCAGCTTCGGCGACCGCAAGATCACCACGATCGCGCTGGAGACGTTCCGCAACCAGGACTACCACTGGGTCACCCCCATCAAGATCCCCGAGAACGACACGGTGACCATCAATGTGACCTGCGCGAAGCCCGGTACACCGGCCACGGGTCGTCAGGCGTCGGAGTGCCACGAGGTCCTGAACGTGAGCGGAGTACTCAGTACCACCACGCAATGAATCGGATGTTCTACTTCCGAACTCATCCTCGATCAGTGGTGGCTACATCCGTAAACCGTCGAATGCCTTTCGGCCTGAAACCGATAACCTTGGTCTCAAAACCGACATCCGACCACAGGGGCCCCGTAGGACACGGACCTTTGACGGAGTGGTGACGTGGGCGGCGGATCACACGATCCGCCGCCCACGCGCGTCCGGCGCGGCCGTGCACCGCGACGGCGGGTCGCCCGGGTGCGCTACGGGCGGTCGCCGCCCGGGTTCACGGGCTTCCCCGTGCTGCCGTCCGGGACGTCGCCCGCGGCGTCCGGGCCGTTGCCCACGGCGTCCGGAAGGCTGCCCGCGGCGCCCGGGCCGTTGCCCGCGTCGCGCGGGGCGTTGTCGCCCGGGACGTCGCCCCCCGGGACGCCGGAGGGGCCGTTCCCGGACCGGCCGGCCGAACCGTCGTCCTTCTTCTCCGGCGCCCGGGTGCCGACGGGCCGCTCCTCGGTCCCCGTCGCCCCTCCCAGCCGCTCGGCGCAGTAGGCGTCGACGTTCGCCGCACCGCCCGCCGCCTCCGTCAGCCGCTCCCAGGCCGTCGAGTCCAGCGCCTTGCCGCGCTCCCGGACCTCTTCGTAGGCGCGGCAGCGGGCCTCGGTCTCCCGGGCGGCCTCCGGGAGGTCCGGCCGGCCGGTGCCGGCGCCCGGGCCCGGAGAGCCTCCGGTGGACGGGCCGGTGGTGCCGGGCGAGGGGGCGTGGGTGCGCCTGCCGTCCTCCGCCGGGCCGTCCGTGGACGAGCCCGTCGCGCCGATGCCGGCGACCGCGACCCCGCTCAGGGTGAGACCGGCGACCACCACGGAGAGCGTGGCCTTCAGCGAGTGGCGGCCGAACCGGCTCCGCCGGGGCCGCCAGTCGTCCCGGTTCCGGGTGCGCGCGCCGTGCGCCCCCGAGTCCCGGGCGGCCAGGAACGCGGCGACGGCCCGCTGCTCGGCCCCGGCGTCCACGTCGCGCCGGATCAGCGCGGCGGCGAGCAGCGCCTCCAGGTCGGCGGCGTCGACGACCCGGCGCCCACCGGTGACGGGATCCGGACCGATGTGCCCGGACGGCGCGCCCTCAGGGTGCACACGCCGACGGCCGGCCGGCCCGTCGTCGTTCTGCCGTTCACCCATGTCCGATCCCGTTCCTGCTCGTTCCACCTGATACACGCTGCCGACGCGGCCCGTCCGGCCCACCGCGCCCGTGCGGGCCGGATGTGTGGGCGGTACCTCCCGGACCGACGGATACGTTCCGCATGTCCGGCCCGTTCAGCCGGCGGCCCTGGGGGGCCGTCGTGGACCGCCGGGTGCGGACGGCCCGGGTCGCGCGTCGCCGCGCCGACCGCCGTGTCCGCCGTCCCGGCCGACGTTCATGTCGACTCACCCAGCGTCCGCGACGCCTCATCCGTCACACTCTCGACGCCGAGCTGCTTCGCCAGCCGCTTCAGACCCCGGTACGCGGCCGTCCGCACCGCGCCCGGCCGCTTGCCGAGGACGCGGGCGGCGGCCGGGCCGTCGAGGCCGACGACCACCCGCAGCAGCACGGCCTCGGCCTGGTCGCGCGGCAGCCCGCCGACCAGTTCGAGGGCGTACTCGGTGGACATGGCCTCCATGGCCTGGTCGTGGGTGCTCTGCGGCCCGGGCAGGTCCAGGACGTCCTGTTCCAGCGTCGACGGCCGGGGCCGTACCCGCTGCCGGCGCAGATGGTCCAGCGCCCGGTGCCGGGCGATGGTCGCCGTCCAGCCCCGGAACCCGGCCCCGTCGCCCTTGAACCTCCCCAGGTCGCGGGCTATCTCCAGCCAGGCGTCCGACATCACGTCCTCGGCGTCGTCCCCGACGAGCCCGCGCACATAGGCGAGCAGGCCGGGCTGTACGAGCCGGTAGGCCACGGCGAAGGCGGCCTCTTCCCCCTCCTGGGCCCGCGCGACGGCCGCGCCCAGTTCCCCGTCGTACGCCTGTGCGCGGCGGGGTTCCCCTCCGTGGCCCAAGAACCGTCCTCGTCCGTACCGGGCGCGTAGCGCACCGCTGTCGCTTGGCGTGAGCACGTCTGACGGTGCCCACACCCCCACGGTCATCAGCGTCCGGCGCCACGAAAGTGTCACAGCTCGTCACACGCCTCACGCGGCACGCGCGAGCGGGCCGGTCCCCCCGCGATCCACGGGAGCCGGGCGGCCGTCGGGCGGCGAACGCCACGGGCCGCGGGCGGGAGCGGTCACCGCACAGTCAACTCACGGGATTCGTACGGCCTTTCAGCCTCTCGTACGTCTGTGGGGGTCCATCGGGTCACGCACGGCACCGGTTACTCCCCGTGTGACGTTTGGCCCACGCTCGGCGCTGGAGGAGTGCCACCTGTGGGACAGGTGGTGTCCATGTGCTTTTTCTAGGGGTGGGGTAATTGAGTCCTCGCAGGACCCATGCGTACAGGCCGCTCAGCCTGAAACGGCGGGCCTGGCTGACCGTCGGGGCCGTCGTGCTCAGCGGCGCGGGCGCCGTCACGTACGCGGTGGCCGGTCAGTCGTCCGCACCGGCCGACCCGCGGGAGGAGGCCCGCGAGCCGAGCGTCCACACGCTGGAGCTGGAGAACCGGGGCGCGGGCCGCCGGGGGCTCGACCGACAGGCCACGGAGCGCTTCAGCGCGGTGCTGGTGACCTGGGACAACCCGGAGGCGGACGCCAAGGGCACGCCCGAGGTGCGCACCCGGGACGTGGAGACCGGCGAGTGGTCCGGCTGGCGGAAGCTGGAGGACGAGCCGAACCAGGCCGACGGCGCGGAGGGCGAGCGGGCGGCGACCCGCGGCGGTACGGCGTCGGTGTGGACCGACGACTCCGACGGCGTCGAGGTCCGCGTGGTGAACGCCGACGGCACCCAGGCGGGCGGCCAGCCGGCCGGCATGGACGTCAAGCTCCTCGACCCGGGCACGGACCCCGAGGGCGCGCCGACGGTCGCGGCCATGGAACCGGCCGCGTTCCTGGCGGAGACCACGGCACCGGTGACCACGGAGCCGACGGAGACGCAGACCGCCGGGCCGACGGAGACCCAGACCACCGGAACGCCCGCGGAGCCGCCCGCCACGGACACGGCCACGCCCACGGACACGGCGTCCGCGGAGCCGACCGGCACCCCGTCGGAGACGGCCACGGACACCGCGTCCCCCGAGCCGACGCCCACCGTCCCCGAGCCCCGCCCGTCGACGGTCGTGAAGCCGCCCGTCATCACGCAGGCCGAGTGGGGCGCGTCCACGGACTACGACGGAACGCCGAGCTACGGCACCGGGATCAAGGCCGCCGTCGTCCACCACACCGGCGTCGACAGCGACAACGGCGTCTCCTGCGCCGACTCGCGGGCCCGGATGCGCTCCATCCAGCAGGAGCACTTCGCGCGCGGCTACTACGACATCGGATACAACTTCGTCGTCGACCGCTGCGGGCAGATCTTCGAGGGCCGCAGCGGCGGCATGGACCTGCCGGTGGTCGGCGCGCACGACGTCGGCTTCAACACCGACACGCTCGGCATCTCGTACCTGGGCAACTTCGAGAGCGCCCACCCGAGCCGGGCCGCGCTGGACTCGATCGCGCGGGTCGTCGCCTGGAAGTTCGGCATGTACGGCATCGACCCGGCCGGCAAGGTCACGCTGACCTCCGGCACGGAGGCCGGCGTCAGCGGCAACAAGATCGACAAGGGTGAGTCGGTCACCCTGCCGCGGGTCCTCGGCCACCGGGACACCAACTACACGGCCTGCCCCGGCGCGAACCTGTACCCGAAGCTGTCCCTCATCGCCGCGCTCGCCAAGACCCCGGGCGTCTCGCACGCCCTGGCCACCTCGGACCACAACCGGGACGGCCTCGCCGACCTGGTCGCCGGCACCCCGACGGCCTCCGGCGGCGGCAGCGTGACCGTGATCCCCGGCGGACTGAACGGCCCGGTCACCGGAGCGAAGAGGACGCTCACCCAGAGCAGCGCCGGCGTCCCCGGCTCCAACGAGTCCGGTGACGGCTTCGGCACCTCCACCGCCTGGGGCGACGTCGACGGCGACGGCCACGCGGACCTCGCGGTCGGCGTGCCCGGCGAGGACGACACCGACGGCGACACCGACCGCGGTGGCGTCGTGGTGATGCACGGCCCGGACCTGAACACCGGCTTCTCGTACTCCACCTCGGGCGTCACACAGACCGGCGCGAAGCTCGGCACCACGGTCGCCGTCGGCGACTTCGACGGTGACGGCAAGGCGGACGTGTTCGCGGCCGGCACCGGCCGGGGCGGCAACTGGAACGCCCGGCACACCGGCGGCGCCACCGAGTACGGCACCCTCACCGGTTCCACCGGCGCCGTCTCCCACCTGGACGCCGCGAGCGGCGACTTCAACCGGGACGGCTACGCGGACATCGCCCTCAACTACCGCGACACCGGCGGCGTCAGCCGCGTCGTCCGCTTCGCGGGTTCCGCGTCCGGCCTGACCAAGGCGGGCGTCCTCTCCGTCAAGGGCGGGCGCTCCATCGCCGCGGGCGACTTCGACGGCAACGGCTACGACGACATCGTCATCGGCCAGCCGGTGGCCGCCGAGTCCGGCGGTTCGACGCCGGGCGGGCGCATCGCCATGGTCCTGGGCACGTCGACCGGGTTCACCACCACCGGCATGCGGACCCTCCACCAGAACACCTCCGGCGTCCCCGGCTCCAACGAGTCCGGTGACGCGCTGGGCACCTCGGTGTCGGCCGGCGACCACAACCGCGACGGCTACGCGGACGTCCTGGCCGGCGCCCCGGGCGAGGACCTCACCCGCAGCGGCAGCAGCCGCAAGGACGCGGGCCAGGTGCTCCTGTTCCGCGGCGGCTCCTCCGGCCTCACCGGCTCCGGCGCGGTGGGCGTCTCCCAGGACACCTCCGGCATCGCCGGCTCCACGGAGTCCGGTGACCGGTTCGGTTCCGCGGTGTCCCTGACGGACCTGTCCGGCTACGGCCGCGCGGACCTGACGGTCGGGGCCGAGGGCGAGGACACCTCGGACGGCGTGCTCCTGTACCTGCCGAGCAACGGCTCGGGCCTCGGCTACGGCGACTCGTACGCCTTCGGCAAGGGCACCCTCGGCCTGGCGGCGGACGTCCGGCTGGGCCGGACCCTGACGCCGTAACCCGCACCCGGCACGCCGACGGCCGGGGTCCCGCGCGCCATGCGGGGCCCCGGCCGTCGCACGTGTCAGGCCCGCGCGCCGTGCGGGGCCCCGGCCGTCGTGCATGTCAGACCCGCGCGCCGTACGGGCCCCGGCCGTCGCAGGCGTCAGGCCCGTGCGCCGTCCGTCGCGTCGCGGCACAGCAGGCGGAGGGAGCCGCCGCCCGTGTAGCAGCGGCGGGCCTCGTCGATGGGGTCCCAGAGGCGACCGTCGGGGGTGCGGACCCAGTGGTCGCCGCCGGAGGACCACCACTCGCCGCCGGTCTGGCGGGCGATCACCTCGCCTGCGTAGGCGCCGAATCCGCGCAGCACCAGTTCCACGGCGGCGAACGGGGCCGCCTCCTGGCGTATGTCCTCGATCATCCGGTCGACGCTCCACAGACTGCGCGCCGAGTAGTCGAGGCGCAGCCGTGCCCCTTCGCGCATCGCCGCCACCGCGTCCGCCGCCCAGCGGACCGGCTTGGTCGCGGCCGAGGGCCTGGTCTCCTGCTGTGTGGTCACAGTCGTCGCAGTCGTCACATCCTGGTAAGCGATCCGGCGAAGCGTTTCGTCACTGCCGTTCGGATCGTGCCGGGATCGCGGAGCTAGGCGTCCCGGCGGCTGCGGCGGGACACCGCGGCGCGCAGGACCCGGCGCCCCTCCGTCGAGACCTCGAGGGCTCCGCGCAGGCCCGCCGGGCCGTGGGCGGCGAGGAGTTCCAGGACCGTGAGCTGGCGGCGCAGCTCGGCGGCGAGCAGCGGTGACAGACCGTCGGAGCGTCCGTCACGGCGGGCGTCGGCGAGGCCGGAGTCGTCGGCGGCGCCGTCCAGCAGCCGGTGGATCCGCAGCGCGGCGACGGAGCAGCCGTCGGCCCACTCCCGCAGCCCGGCGGCGGACCACTCGGCGGGGGCGTCGGCGAGCATCCGGTGCGCGAGCGTCACGTTCTCGTCCGCGCCCCCGTCCGCCGCGTCGAGCGTGCCCCGGACCTGCTCCAGCCGCTGTGCCCAGTCACCGGCGGGCGCCGCCTGGGAAAGGCTCGCCCACAGCGGCCGCAGCACCTCGTCGTCGCCGCCCAGCAGCGGCACGCACCGATCCAAACAAGCCAGCCCGCTCACGGCCAGCCCGCGCTCGTCGGCCCGCGCGATCAGTTCCACCAGGCTCATCCACGCCTCCTCAAGGGGGGTTCGCGGGCCCCGGACGAGGCCCTCACGTGCCCCATCCCTCACGGAGCCCGCACCTCCCCTTACTGCGTGCGACGGGCCGGGAGTGTCACAGGGGCACCACGCCGAGCCGGTCGAGGAGGCGGAAGAGGAGGTTTTCGGCCTGGGGGTGCCCCCGCTCGAGCGAAGTCGAGAGTGGGGGAGGGCCGGGGTCGGCGGTCAGCACCTCGGCCAGGTCCTCGACGGACGCGGTGTGCCCCGCCTCCTCGGCCCAGAAGACGGCCCGCTCGGCGGCGTCGGAGGGATCCAGGAAGTAGTCCTCCAGCGTGAGCCCCTCCCGCTGCCCCTCGAGGTAGCCGGCCATGCGGGCCCGCGCCAGGCAGGTCGTCCACGCCCCGCTCTCCGGTGACGCCGCCTCCACCACCACGCAGTCGCTGTTCATGACGTATCCGAACAGCGCGGGCGCACCGGTCTCCCGGGCCAGGTCGTTCATGTTCCCGATGTCGCCCCGGCCGCCCGGGTACTCCCACACCTGCCAGCCGCCGGGCGCCGAGGTGTGCAGGGTCATGTCCCCGGCCGCACCGGCCAGCGTGTCCAGTTCGACGAGCGGCCGCTCCCCGCGGCCCACGACGTAATACCCCCAGTAGCCCATGTGCCGCCGTTCCCCCGGTGTGTCGGTTCTCCGTCCTGTCCAGAACACCACCACAGCCGTACGGGAGTCCGCAGCCGTATGCGGCAATCCGGCCCGCGGCACGGGCCGGCCCGGGGGCCGGTCAGTCCAGCCTGTCCGCCAGGTCCCGGAACTGCGCCCAGGACAGCTCCGGTTCGTCCGGGTCCCAGAGTTTCTGGACGGTCGCCCGCAGCGGCATCCTGATCCCGTCCGCGACCTGCTCCTGGGTCTGGGCCCGGGGGATGTCGCCCCAGATCGCGAAGGACCCGCCGAGGATCCGGTCGTCGTACCGCTCCGGGACGGCGGTGGTGCCGCGCAGCACCAGCGGCGTCCACTGCTCGTAGATCCGCTCGCCCGTCGGATAGACGAAGGTCAGGGGCTCCCCGAGGACGTAGTAGAGGAACTCGTCGTTGTAGTTGACGACCTCACGGCCCTCGCCCAGGTACTCCGCGGGCTGCCGGGCGCCGATCTCCTTGCCGGTCCAGTAGGCGACCCGGATGTCCTCCGCGGCCCGCACCGACCCGCCCCGGAAGAAGCCGTCGTTCCAGGCGCGGGGCGTGCGGCCGTGGGCGCGGACCGTGGCCGCCCGGTCGTTGAGCCAGCCGGTGGTCAGGTCCTCCACGGTCGCGCCGGAGCCGTACTTCTCCCGCGCGGCGGCGGCCAGGCCCGGGAACGACGCCTCGGGGTCGGGGACCACCAGCGCCTGGTACTCGTCGCCGCCCAGGTGCCACTGCCCGCCGGGGAAGAGTCCGGCGTACTCGTCCAGCAGGTCGTCGAGGATCTCGGCGGACTCCGGCTTCGAGATGTCGATCGCGCCGCGCACGGCGCCCCCGCTCACGTCGCGCAGCTGGAGGTCCGGGTGGGCGGCGATGACCGCGCCGAGGTGTCCGGGCGAGTCGATCTCGGGGACGACGGTGATGTGCCGGCTCTCCGCGAGGTCGACGATCCTCTTCACCTGCGCCTTGGTCAGGTGGTCCGCGGACACGATCTCCGGGTGCGAGTCGGACTCGACGCGGAAGCCCTGGTCGTCGGAGAAGTGCAGGCCGATCTCGTTGAACTTCAGATCGCCCAGCTCGCGGATCCGGTCCTCGATCCAGCCGGCGCTGTAGTGCTTGCGCGCGATGTCCAGCATCAGCCCGCGCCGCGGCTTGGCGGGCTCGTCGCGCACCACGCCCTCGGGTGCGGCGCCGGCCCCCTTGATCTCCTGCTTGAGGGTGCGGGTGCCGTAGAACGCGCCCGCCTCGCCGGGAGCGCTGACGGTCACCCGCCCGTCCCGCACGGTCATCGTGTACGACTCGGGGTTCGCGCCCGCGTCCCGGTTCAGCTCCAGCCGCAGGTCCCCGGCCCGCCGGTCGCCCTTCTCCCCCGCGTACGCCAGCCCCAGCTCACCGGCTATCAGGCGCCCCTCGTCGGCCAGCGCGGGATCGTCCACGACCACCCGGTGGTCCTTCGCGGGACGCCAGCCCGGGCCGCGCTCCGCGGTGTGGTCGCGTACGGCGGGTATGGTGCGCGGCGCCTTCGACAGCGGGTAGGTGCGGCTGGGGCTCGGACTCGGGCTCTCCGCGGGGGAGGCCGCCGCCCGGCCCGCGGACGCGCCGTCGCCGTCCGAGGCCGCCCAGAGGCCGAGGCCCACGCCGGACGCGGCCACCAGCGCGCCCGCGGCGACGGCCACGACCGGCACCCCTCGCCGCCGCACCGCCCCCGCCACCGCGCGGTGCCCCTGCCGCCTGTGCCGCCTGTGCTGACTCACCCAGCCAACGTACGACCCGAACGAGTGAAGGGCGCGGATGAGCCGCCTTCAAACTCTGCCGTCCGGGTGAATTCGGGGTACCGATCGGACACGTCTCGGCCTCACTCGATAACGTGTCGTCACAACTCTCACAGCATCTTCCATCGATACACACGCGACGCCCACGAGGACCCACGCTGCCTGCGCACCGTCTCCCAGACCTCCCCGGCCGAGTCGCCATACCCGGGCAGTCCCGCGGCACACCCGGCGCCCCGCCCGCGCTCGAGCGGTTCAACACCGCTCCCGCCGAGGACGCCGAGCGCGCCCTCCTGGCCTGCCTGCGCAGCCTGCGCTGGGCCCTGCGCCTCTCCGGCCACCGCCCCTACCCCGACCTGCCGTCCCTCCTGGCCGCCTCCGACGAGGCGGCGTACGACCTCTCCCCCGAGGAACTGACGGAGGCCCTGGCCGCGGAATCCCGCCCCGCCCTCCCCGACGGCACCTACTCCGCCGCCCACACGGCCCTGAACGCGGCCCACACGGCGTACGAGACCAAGTTCGGCCACGTGTTCGTCATCTGCCTGGACGGCGTCCCCGAGGAGGAGGCCCTGGACCGGGTCCTGGAGAGCATCCGGTCACGATTGGCGAACGATCCGGACGACGAACGAGCGGTGGCGGCGGAAGAACTCCGGCGCCTGGCCAGGGAGCGGCTGCTCGCCCTGCTGGGGACGCGGGGTCGCGACATGTACGGATCCGCCACGGGGGCGCGACCGGCCACCGACGGGCCCATGCCCGGCAAACGCGACAAAGCCCCGCCCGGGTAGCCGCCAAGAACCGACACGCACCCCTTCGGGTGCAACTTTGATCACACCCCCCGACCCCGCCGATGCCCGGCGCCGACGGCTCGCTACGATGCTGGGGGCCGGTGGACCGTACCCGGCCGGGCCCGACCGACAAGGAAAGCCGGCGCGGCCCCGAACCCCGCTCCCGGAGGAAACTTCCGTGCCGGCTGGAACGCTGTACCGCGGCCGGGAAGGAATGTGGTCCTGGGTGGCTCACCGAGTCACCGGCGTCCTCATTTTCTTCTTCCTGTTCGTTCACGTGCTGGACACCGCTCTCGTGCGGGTGTCCCCCGAGGCCTACGACACCGTCGTGGCCACGTACAAGACGCCGATCGTCGCGCTGCTGGAGTACGGCCTCGTCGCCGCCATCCTGTTCCACGCGCTCAACGGCCTGCGTGTCATCGCCGTCGACTTCTGGGTCAAGGGCGCCCGCTACCAGAAGCAGATGCTCTGGACCGTCGTCGCCCTGTGGCTCGTGCTGATGATCGGGGCGATCTACCCCGTGCTCGGCCACGCCGCTCGTGAACTGTTCGGGAGCTGACACCCATGTCCACGACTGACACCACCGCCTCGGGCATCGGCCCCGTCGAAGGCGGCTCGATCTACTCCGTCGACAACCCGGCGCCGGTCATCGAGCCCCCGCGCAAGCGGACCAAGAAGAGCCCGAAGAGCACGCGCGGCAACTTCGAGATGGCCGCCTGGCTGTTCATGCGCCTGTCCGGCGTCGTCCTGGTCGTCCTCGTCATCGGCCACCTGCTGATCCAGCTGGTGCTCGACGGCGGCGTCTCCAAGATCGGCTTCGCCTTCGTGGCCGGCCGCTGGGCCTCGCCGTTCTGGCAGGTCTGGGACCTGCTGATGCTGTGGCTGGCGATGCTGCACGGCGCCAACGGCCTGCGTACGGTCATCAACGACTACGCGGAGCGGCCGAACACCCGGCTGTGGCTCAAGGGCCTGCTCTACACCGCCACGGTGTTCACCATCCTGCTGGGCACGCTGGTGATCTTCACCTTCGACCCGAACATCCGCTAGGCACGGGGCTGCGAGAATCATGAAGATCCACAAGTACGACACCGTCATCGTCGGCGCCGGTGGCGCCGGCATGCGCGCGGCCATCGAGTCGACCAAGCGCAGCCGCACCGCCGTCCTGACGAAGCTCTACCCCACCCGCTCCCACACGGGCGCCGCGCAGGGCGGCATGGCCGCCGCGCTGGCCAACGTGGAGGAGGACAACTGGGAGTGGCACACCTTCGACACGGTCAAGGGCGGTGACTACCTGGTCGACCAGGACGCCGCCGAGATCCTGGCGAAGGAGGCCATCGACTCCGTCCTCGACCTGGAGAAGATGGGCCTGCCGTTCAACCGGACCCCGAACGGCACCATCGACCAGCGCCGCTTCGGCGGTCACAGCCGCAACCACGGCGAGGCCCCGGTCCGCCGGTCCTGCTACGCGGCCGACCGCACCGGCCACATGATCCTCCAGACGCTGTACCAGAACTGCGTCAAGGAGGGCGTGGAGTTCTTCAACGAGTTCTACGTCCTGGACCAGCTGATCACCGAGGTCGACGGCGTCAAGAAGTCCGCCGGCGTCGTGGCGTACGAGCTGGCGACCGGCGAGATCCACGTCTTCCAGGCGAAGGCCGTGATCTACGCGTCCGGCGGCACCGGCAAGTTCTTCAAGGTGACCTCGAACGCGCACACGCTGACCGGTGACGGCCAGGCCGCCGTGTACCGGCGCGGGCTGCCGCTGGAGGACATGGAGTTCTTCCAGTTCCACCCGACCGGCATCTGGCGCATGGGCATCCTGCTGACGGAGGGCGCCCGCGGTGAGGGCGGCATCCTCCGCAACAAGGACGGCGAGCGCTTCATGGAGAAGTACGCGCCGGTCATGAAGGACCTCGCCTCGCGTGACGTCGTCTCGCGCTCCATCTACACGGAGATCCGCGAGGGCCGCGGCTGCGGTCCCGAGGGCGACCACGTCTACCTCGACCTCACCCACCTCCCGCCGGAGCAGCTGGACGCCAAGCTGCCCGACATCACGGAGTTCGCGCGGACCTACCTCGGCATCGAGCCCTACACGGACCCGATCCCGATCCAGCCGACCGCGCACTACGCGATGGGCGGCATCCCGACCAACGTCGAGGGTGAGGTCCTCGCGGACAACACCACCGTCGTCCCGGGCCTGTACGCGGCCGGCGAGGTCGCCTGTGTCTCCGTGCACGGCGCCAACCGCCTGGGCACCAACTCGCTGCTGGACATCAACGTGTTCGGCAAGCGGGCCGGCATCGCGGCGGCGGAGTACTCGCAGAAGGCCGACTTCGTCGAGCTGCCGGAGAACCCGGAGTCCTTCGTCGTCGAGCAGATCGAGCGGCTGCGGTCCTCCACCGGCAACGAGCGGGTGGCCACCATCCGCCGTGAGCTGCAGGAGACCATGGACGCCAACGTCATGGTGTTCCGCACCGAGCAGACGATCAAGACGGCGGTCGAGAAGATCGCCGAGCTGCGCGAGCGCTACAAGAACGTCGCCATCCAGGACAAGGGCAAGCGGTTCAACACCGACCTCCTCGAAGCCGTCGAGCTGGGCAACCTGCTCGACCTGGCCGAGGTCATGGCCGTCTCCGCGCTGGCCCGCAAGGAGTCCCGCGGCGGTCACTACCGCGAGGACTACCCGAACCGCGACGACGTCAACTTCATGCGCCACACGATGGCGTACCGCGAGGTCGGCGCCGACGGCACCGAGACCGTCCGTCTGGACTACAAGCCGGTCGTCCAGACCCGCTACCAGCCGATGGAGCGTAAGTACTGATGGCTACCCCTGTTCTGGACAAGGCGGACGCGGCCGGTTCCCCCGGGCCCGGTTTCGCCGACTCCCCGTACATCACCGTCACGATGCGGATCCGCCGGTTCAACCCGGAGGTCGCGGCCGAGGCGGTCTGGGAAGACTTCCAGCTGGAGATCGACCCCAAGGAGCGTGTCCTCGACGCGCTGCACAAGATCAAGTGGGACCTGGACGGCACGCTGACCTTCCGCCGTTCCTGCGCCCACGGCATCTGCGGCTCCGACGCCATGCGGATCAACGGCAAGAACCGCCTGGCGTGCAAGACGCTGATCAAGGACATCAACCCCGAGAAGCCGATCACGGTCGAGGCCATCAAGGGCCTGACGGTCCTCAAGGACCTGGTCGTGGACATGGAGCCGTTCTTCCAGGCGTACCGGGACGTGATGCCCTTCCTGATCACGAAGGAGACCAACGAGCCGACGCGCGAGCGGCTGCAGTCCGCCGAGGACCGCGAGCGCTTCGACGACACGACCAAGTGCATCCTGTGCGCCGCGTGCACGTCCTCGTGCCCGGTGTTCTGGAACGACGGGCAGTACTTCGGCCCGGCGGCCATCGTCAACGCGCACCGCTTCATCTTCGACTCGCGTGACGAGGCCGGTGAGCAGCGCCTGGAGATCCTCAACGACCGCGACGGCGTCTGGCGCTGCCGCACGACCTTCAACTGCACGGACGCCTGCCCGCGCGGCATCGAGGTCACCAAGGCGATCGCGGAAGTGAAGCGCGCGCTGATCACGCGTCGCTACTGAGGTAGCTCGCCGTACGTCCGTGAGGGCCCCGTCTCCGCTGGAGACGGGGCCCTCTGGCATATGCCACACCTTTGGGTGAACGTGCCTGCGACGGACGTGAGGGCGTCCTCCGCCCTACGATGATGGTCTCGACACCAGCCCCTAGGAGGCACGCGATGTCCGCAGCATCCGTCGAGCGGCCTCACTACGAGCGGTTCCACGACGAGCGTCCGCTGATCGCGGAGGCGAACCTTCTCATGGACCGCCTTCCGGGCTACCGCGTCGAGATCATCGGAGACCAGCTCCTCGTAACCCCGCCACCGGACGGCCCGCACGCCGTAGTCCTGACCGACCTCATTCTGCCGTTCGCAACCGCCGGCCTGCACGGCGCGGACTCCAAGGTGGTCCAGGGCATCGGTCTCTGGCTGCCGACCGACACCGAAGACTACGCAATCCCTGACTTCGCGGTGGTGGACGCGGACTTCCACGACCACCTCATCGAGAACAACTCCTACGACCCGGTCTGCTTCCGCCTCGTCCTGGAGGTCACTTCCAGCAACTGGAAGACCGACCTCAAGACCAAGGTCGCCGCCTACGCCGAGGCGAAGATCCCCGTCTACGTCGTCGTCGACCGCAAGCATCAGCGCATCCACGTCCTGACCGACCCGGTCGAGAGTGAGTACGCCACCCACCGCTTCCACTCCCCAGGCCAGCAGGTCACCCTCCCCGACTCCATCGGCGCCAAGGTCACCCTGGACGTGGCCGAGATCCTCGAGGCCGGCCGTGCGAAGCGGACCCCCGATCAGGGCTAGAGCTGGCTCAGGATCGTCGGGTCCGTGATGGCCGTGTCGTCGGCCAGCAGCATCGCCCTGCTGAGGATCACCGCCAGCATCCGGTCCCCCTCGAAGGGGAGGTGACCGGCCTGCGGGGCGGCCGGGTCGGACTTCTGGACGATGCACAGGTACTGGTCGTTCGGGGTCATGAGGATGTTGCCCGAGCCCAGGTGGATCTTGTAGGTGTGGCGTTCGCCCCGCACGTGCAGGAAGCGGCCCTCGACGGTGCACCGGTCGGCTATCGCCAGCCTGGGGACCAGCCGCTCCAGCAGGGCGCGCCGGGTCTGGGCGCTCTGGTTCAGCTCGCCGAAGCCGTACGACGTCCAGTACGCCCCGAAGCGGCCGCCGGGACCGCCGTCCTGCCAGGTGGGGTCGTTGCCGACGCTGGCCACGCCGACGAACAGGTCGACGTCCCGCAGCACTTCGGAGAGGACCAGGGGCGGTACGTCCTCCAGCGGGATCGGGTCGACGGGCTCCTGTCCGTCGCGCGGCCACATCGAGTACCCGCCGCCGTAGCAGTGCGCCGAGTTCCCGGGCGCGTCGATCGGGTAGAAGCGGACCTGGTCGGTGCGCAGGCGCAGTTGACTTGCTCCTCGGGCCGAAGCCCGGGATTCTGGCCTTCTCGATCGTTGCCGTGCCGCTACGCGGCACGGGGTCCGGTCGGGAATCCGTGGCTTCCTGTTTCTTCGCGCTGCGCCAGAACGGGTTCTGGTCTTACCGGCGCTCCGCAGGCCGACGCCGCCAGTCCGGCGGCCGTCTTCACGTTGATCGCGGCGTTGTGGTCCCGGTCGTGGACGGTGCCACAGGCCCTACAGGTCCACTCCCTCACATTCAGGGGTTTGGGTCCGTCCACGGCGCCGCAGGTGGAGCAGGTCTGGGAGGTCGGCTCGAACCGGCCGATCTTCACCAAGGTCCGTCCGTAGCGTTCCGCCTTGTACTCCAGCATGCTGATGAACGCCGACCATCCGGCGTCGTGCACGCAGGACCGCGAAGTGGGTCAGACCGAGGTTAATGCCGATGGTGCGGTCGGTGTCGGGCATCCGGGCAGCGTCGGCGGCGGGGTCGGTGTCGACGACGAAGGAGGCGAAGTACCGCCCGGCCGCGTCCTTGATCACGGTGACCGAGGACGGAGTGGCGGGCAGGGTGCGGGACCACCGGACCTTCACCGCGCCGATCTTCGGCAGGTTCAGCCGGCCACTGCCGGTGATGCTCCAGCACGCGTTGGCGGTGAAACGGATCGACTGCCGGGCATCCTTGCGGGACTTGAAACGGGGCGGGCCCAGCTTCGGCCCCTTGCGGGTGTCCTTGAGGGAGGCGAAGAAGTTGCGGTAGGCGCTCTCGGCGTCCCGCAGGGACTGCTGGAGCACCACCGCGGAGACCTCGCCCAGCCAGCACCGCTCCACCGTCCGCTTCGCCCGGGTGATCAGGCATACAGACAGCTCCCCGGCCGTCGGGAACGGCTGCCGGGCCTTGCGGGCGTCCTCGCGGGCGCGAACCGCGTCGTTGAACACGACGCGGGCGCACCCGAACGCCTTCGCCAACGCTGTTTGCTGGCCGGTGTCCGGGTACAGGTGGAAGCTGTACCGAAGCTGCATGCGAGGATCATACGAACGAGCCTCATCACCCGTCGCCGGGAACATCCGTTCCCCATCTCACTCCAGGCGACCGCACCGTCCGGCTTCGCCGGAACGACACCGCGGCGCTCCGCGCCGCAGTCATGAGATTCGCTTCACCACCGGACTGAAGCCCGATGCACTGCAAATGAAGTTCGGTAGCCGTCGACGACGCGCTCCGCGTCCGTCGGCCGTACGAGCCCCTGGAACACCTCCGGCGTACGGGCGTTGTACTCGGCGACCTCCTGGAACACCCGGCGCCTGATCAGCTCGCGCACCGTCAGCCGCTCCTCGGCGATCTCCAGGCCCCAGGCCGCGCGCCGCTCCCCCGTCGTCGTCTCGTCGACGAACGTCACGACTCCCATGACGAGGACAGTACGGGCCACCACTGACAACCACCGTCCGGGGCCGGGGCGACGGCCGTGACGAGCCCCACTCACAACTGAGTTGAACATGTTCAAAAAAGGGGTCTAGAGTCTCTCCCGTCAGCGTTTTGAACGTGTTCAATAAGGGCTGGGGGACATGGACCGCACGGTCATCGCCTATGTCATCTACCTCGTCGTCAGCATTGGGCTGACCGTCTGGGTGGCTCGCACGCTCAGCAGCAACGGACGGGTCTTCCTCGCCGACGTGCTGCACGGCAACGAGAAGCTCGCCGACGCCGTCAACCACCTCCTGGTGGTCGGCTTCTACCTCGTCAACCTCGGGTTCGTCGCGCTGTACCTGAGCGACGACGAGACGATCGCCGACACCCGCGGCATCTTCGAGGCCCTGTCGACCAAGCTCGGCGTGGTGCTGCTGGTGCTCGGCGTGATGCACCTGGGCAACGTGTACGTGCTCAACAGGATCCGGCGCCGCGGGGTGATGGAGCGGGAGCAGCTGCCGCCGGTCGCGCCGCAGGGCTGGGTGGCCCCGACGGCCCCGACGGCCGGGGCGTGAGCGGCGTGCCGGCCGCACGCGAGGACCGGGGCGCCGCGCGCGTCCCGGTCCGCCGGCTCACCGTGCTGTACGACGCCGAGTGCTCCCTGTGCGCCTTCGTACGGGACTGGCTGGTGCGCCAGCCGCAGCTGGTGCCCCTGGAGCTGGTCCCGGCGGCGTCGCAGGCGGCGCGGGCCCGGTTCCCCGGCCTCGACCACGGGGCCACCCTGGAGGAGATCACCGTCGTGGGTGACGGCGGGCAGGTGTACCGGGGGGCCGGCGCCTGGGTCGTCACCCTGTGGGCGCTGCGCAAGTACCGGCGGCTGGCCCACCGGCTGAGCACCCCGTCCGGCGCCCTGCTCGCCAAGGGCGCGGTGCTGGCCGCGGCCAAGTGGCGCGGGGCGGTGTCCGGATGGGGCGGAGGCGTGTACCGCCGGGGTGACGGGTGGACGTACGATCCGCACGGCGGCTGGAGCCACACCCCGCCGGACTGCGTGGCAGGCACCTGCACCGCCCCGTAGGACGGGCCCTTCCTGGCGTTAGGCTCCTTCCGTGTCCGCGAAGAACGACGGCCCCGGCGACGGCGCCACCCTCAGCAAGTCCGAGCAGACCCGCGCCCTGATCCTCGAGACCGCCATGCGGCTCTTCCAGGAGCGCGGGTACGACAAGACGACCATGCGGGCCATCGCCAAGGAGGCGGGGGTCTCCGTCGGCAACGCGTACTACTACTTCGAGGGCAAGGAACACCTGATCCAGGGCTTCTACGACCGGATCGCCGCCGAGCACCAGGCGGCCGTCCGGGAGGTCCTGGCCCGGGAGACCGACCTGGAGGCCCGGCTCGCGGGCGTGCTGAAGACGTGGCTGGACATCGCCACGCCGTACCACGAGTTCGCGGTGCAGTTCTTCAAGAACGCCGCCGACCCGGACAGCCCGCTCAGCCCCTTCTCCCCCGAGTCGGAGCACGCGCGCGTGGAGGCGATCAGCGTCCACCGCGCGGTGCTCGCCGGGACGAGGTCGAAGGTGCCCGAGGAACTGCGGGACGTCCTGCCCGAGCTGATGTGGCTGTCCCAGATGGGGCTCGTCCTGTACTGGATCTTCGACCGCACCGAGGGCCGCGAGCGCAGCTACCGGCTCGCCGAGCGCGGCGCCCGGCTCACCGCGCGGGGCATCGCCCTGGCCCGTTTCCGGGTGCTGCGGCCACTGGTGCGCGAGGTGCACGAACTGTTCACGGAGTTCCTGCCCGGGATGACGAAGGCGCTCCCCGACCCGGCGAAGAAGGGGAACGGGGCGCCCGCCGGCGACGGGCGCCCCGGCACCGTCAGTTGACGGCGTCCACCTCACCGGGCACGAGTTCCACGTCGTGCACCAGGGGACCGTCCGTCACGGTCACGTGGGCCGCGCGGGAGCCGAGCGGGGTCGCCGTGGCCGCGAGCAGATAGGTGCCCGGGGCCGGTACGGAGACGATGTACGAGCCGTCGGCGAGGGAGACCACGCGGTCCAGCCGGCGGCCGCCCGAGGTCAGCAGGGTGACGGCGGCGCCCTCGACGGGTTCGCCGTCGGCCGTGCGGACGAAGCCGTGGACCACCGAGGAGGGGCCCTCGTGCCGGGCGGGGTCCTGCCCGGCCGCCACGGCCTCCTCCTTCGGTTCGACCGCCAGATGCGGCAGCCGCTTCTCCAGCCCGGCCGGCAGCCACCAGTTGGACTTCCCGAGCAGGTGCATCACGGCCGGTACCAGTGCCGTGCGCAGGATGAACGCGTCCAGGGCGACCGCGGCGGCCAGTCCCACGCCCGCCATGGCGGCGCCGTAGTCGCCGCTGAGGACGAAGGCGAGGAAGACGCAGACCATGATCAGGGCCGCGGAGTTGATGACGCGGCTGGTCTCCGCGAGGCCGACGCGCACCGCGCGGGCGTTGTCCCGGGTGTGCACCCACTCCTCGTGCATCCGGCTCACCAGGAACACCTGGTAGTCCATGGAGAGCCCGAACAGCAGCGACAGCATGATGATCGGCAGGAAGGACGCGATGGGGCCCTCCGTGCCGAGGCCGAGCAGGTCCAGGCCGTAACCCCACTGGAAGACCGCCACCAGGACGCCGAAGGAGGCCGCCGCCGCGAGCAGGTTCATCACGGCGGCCGTCAGCGGCACCACCAGGGAGCGGAACGCGAGCAGCAGGAGCAGGAAGCCGAGGCCGATGATCGTGCCGATGAACAGCGGCAGCCGCTCGCCGGTCACCGTCGCGAAGTCCTTGGACACCGCGGTCACCCCGCCGACGTGGGCCTCGACGCCCGCCTGAGGGATGACGTCGTCGCGCAGGGTGTCGATGAGCCGGTCCGTCTCCTCGGCCTGCGGGGAGGTGGTGGGGACGACCTGGATGACGGTGACGCCGTTCGCGGGCGGCACGGCGGCGACCTGGGCGACGCCCTCGGTCTCCTCCAGGACGGTCACCAGGTCGTCGGGCGCCTCGCCGTCCACGACCACCTGGAGCGGGCCGTTGAAGCCGGGGCCGAAGCCCTCGGCGAGCAGGTCGTAGGCCTGCCTGGTGGTCATGGAGGCGTCGTCGTTGCCCTGGTCCACGGTGCCCAGGCGCAGCGACAGCAGCGGGACCGCGAGCGCCGCCATCAGGACCACGGCCAGGACGGCCACGGACCGCGGGCGGCGCTGGACGCCGGCGGACCAGCGCGCGGCGAGACCGCTCACCGCCTCGGTCTGCGGGCCCTGCGCCGCGAGCCTGCGGCGCTGGCGGCGGCTGAGCACCCGGTGGCCGAGCAGGCCGAGCAGCGCGGGCAGCAGGGTGACGGCGGCGAGCACGCTCAGCACGACGGTGAGCGTGGTGCCGATGACCACGCCGTCCAGGAACCGCAGGTTCGTCACCAGCATCCCGGCGAGCGCGATGCACACCGTGCCGCCCGCGAACAGCACCGCCCGGCCGGAGGTGTTGAGGGCGGTGACCGCCGCCTCCTCCGGGTCGACGCCGCGCAGGATGCCGCGCCGGTGCCGGGTGACGATGAACAGGGCGTAGTCGATGCCGACGCCGAGACCGATCAGCGTGGACAGCAGCGTGGCGAGTTCGGGGACGTTCGTGACATGGCTGAGCAGCTGCGTGCCGAACATGCCGGTGCCGACGCCGAAGACGGCGACCACGATCGGCAGCAGCATCGCGAAGAGCGAGCCGAAGGCCACGAACAGCACGACCGCGGCGGCCAGGATGCCGACCAGCTCGGCCGTGCCCGTCGGCGGCTCCTGGACGCGCGTGATGGCCTGGCCGCCCAGCTCCACCTGGAGCCCGTCGCGCGCGGCGTCCTGCGCCGTGTCGACGACGTCCTGGACCAGCTCCTTCGGCACGGCGTCCGCCTGCTCGGCGAACGTGACCTGCGCGTAGGCGATCCGCCCGTCCTCGCTGATCTGCGCCGCGCCCTGCTCGCCGTAGGGGTTCGTGACGGCGCCGACGCCCTCCATGCGCCCGATCTCCGTCAGCGCCGGCTCGATCCGGGACCGTACGGAGTCGTCGCGCACGGAGCCCTCGTCGACCTTCCACACCACGGTGTCGGTGTCGCCGGCGCGTTCCGGGAACGCCCGCTCCATCAGGTCGTACGCCCGCTTGGAGTCCGTGTCCGGCAGCGAGAAGACCTCCGCGTAGTTCGTGCCCGCGCCGCTCGCCGAAACCCCCAGTCCGAACAGCGCCCCCACCCACAGCAACAGGACCACCAGCCGATGCCGATAGCACCAGCGTGCCAATACCGCCACTTCAAGCTCCTTCGTCGCTCGGTCGGTCCCCCAGGTCCTGGGCAGCAGAATCGACGGCGACGCCCGCGCGGGGACACGACTCGGGCGGGACTCTCAAGGAACTCCAAAGCGAACACCGGTACGACCGGCGGGGGTTCCGCCGATACTGGGGGCATGACGACAGCTCCCGGCACCGTGCTGGTCGTGGAGGACGAGGAGAGCATCGCGGACGTCCTCGCCATCGCCCTGCGCTACCACCGCTTCGAGGTCATGACCGCGGGCACGGTCCGCGAGGCGCTCTCGCTGACCGAGCACACCCGCCCCGACGCCGCCCTCCTCGACGTGATGCTGCCGGACGGCGACGGCCGCGCCCTCGGCCGTGAACTGCGCTCCCGGCGGCCGGAGCTGGCGCTGGTGTTCCTCACTGCGCGGGACGCGCCCGCCGAGGTCGTCGGCGCGCTCGGCTTCGGCGACGACTACATCACCAAGCCGTTCAACATCGACGAGGTCGTCGCCCGGATCACCGCCGTACTGCGCCGCACCCGCCCCGCCGACGTCCTCCCGCAGCGGGCGCCGCTGCGCCACGGCGACCTGGAACTGGACGAGACGACGTACTCGGTGCGCCGCGCGGGCCGCTCGGTCGAGCTCACCCCCACCGAGTACGCGCTGCTGCGCTTCCTGGTGCGCAACGGCGGCCGGATCGTGCCGAAGGAGCAACTGCTGCGCCACGTCTGGCAGTACGAGCACGCCCCGGCCGAGTCGACCGTCGTCGAGACCTACATCAGCTATCTGCGGCGCAAACTCGACACCCTGGGCCCGCCGGTGATCACCACCCGGCGCGGGGTCGGGTACGGCCTGACGTGAGGCTCCCGATCCGGAAGCCGGGCCGCGGGCGGGGCGTCCACTCGCTGCGCGGGGCGCTGACCCTGGCGAACGTGGTGCTGCTGGCCCTCGGCATCGTGGCGGCCACCGCGGTGAGCGTGGTGGGCATGCGCTACTACCTGCTGGACCAGATCGACACGGAGCTGACCCGCACCCGGGACTCGCTGGGCGGCACGGAGATGACGCTGCGGCAGATCGACTCGCTGAGCGTGCTGAGCTTCTTCCGCGACCGGGTGAATCCGGACTGGAACCGGGAGGACGACCCGAACTCGATCTTCGCCGCCGTGAACCCCCGGGGTGAGCCCGTCGGCGTCCTCGGCTTCGCACCCACCGACGCCCAGCGCGCCCTGACCGACGCGGTGGGCGACGCGCGCACCCTGCTCCAGGACCCGGAACCGCACGACGTCACCGTGCGCGGCGCCGCCTACCGCGTCACCGCCACCCGGCTCGCGGACGGCACGTACATCCTGATCGCCGGCTCCACCGAGGCGGTGCACCACGCCATCGCCAAGGCGGTCAAGTTCGACCTGGCCATCGGGACGCTGCTGTTGCTGCTGCTGGCCTGCCTGACCATGGTCAGCGTGCGGCGGCGGATGCGGCCGCTGGAGGACATGGTGGAGACCTCGTCGGCGATCGCGGAGGGCGACCTGACCCGGCGGGTGCCCTCCAGCCGGGAGACGATCCTGGAGGTGGAGCAACTGCGGCTCGCCCTCAACTCGATGCTCCAGCAGGTGGAGTCGGCGTACCGCACGCGTGAGCACAGCGCGGCCCAGCTGCGGCGGTTCGTCGCCGACGCCTCGCACGAACTGCGGACGCCCCTGGCCGCGATACGCGGCTACCTCCAGCTGTACGACCGGGGGATGCTGCGCGAGCCGACGGAGCGCAGGCGGGCCTGGGACCGGATGATGGCGGAGTCCGACCGCATGGGGCGGCTGGTCGACGAGCTGCTGGTGCTGGCCCGCCTGGACCAGCGTCCCGAGCTGCGGCTGCGGAACGTGGACGTGTGCCGGCTGGTGCGGGACGCGGCGGAGGACCTGCGGGTGCAGCAGCCGGAGCGGGCGGTGACCGTGGACGCGGACGGCTCGGTGCTGGTGCACGCGGACGAGGCGGGGCTGCGGCAGGTCCTGGGGAACCTGCTGGGCAATGTGCGTACGCACACTCCGGCGGACGTCGCGGTACGGCTCGGGGTGGTCCGCGCGGACGGGCTGGTGCGGCTGTCCGTGGCGGACGACGGGCCGGGGCTCGCGGCGGAGGACGCGGCGCGCGTCTTCGACCGCTTCTTCCGCGCCGGCGGGGGTGCGGGAAGCGGTCTCGGCATGGCGATCGTGCAGGGCGTGGTGCGGGCGCACGGGGGTGAGGTGGCGGTGCGGACGGCGCCGGGCGAGGGGCTGGCGGTGACCGTGACGCTGCCGGCCCGGCCGGGAGCGTGCCCGACGGACGACGGGACGACGACGACCGTCCCGGAGCCGGCGCCGGCACCCGCCCCGTCGAGCCGCACGGCATGAGGCCGGGTCACTCCCCGGCGGCCGTGAGGTCGGCGACCCGGGCGGTGCGCGCGCCGAGCGCGGTCAGCCGGTCGAGGGCCGCGCGGTGCTGCGCCTCGTCGGGGCTCGCGGTGGCGTCCTCGACGACGACCACGCCGTAGCCCAGGCGCAGCGCCGTCCCGGCCGTCGCCGCGACGCCGTGCGCGGTGGAAAGACCGGCGACCACGATCTCGGTGACCCGCTCGCGGCGCAGTACGCCGTCCAGCCCGGTGCCCTCGAAGGCGTCGAGGCCGTGCTTGGTCACCAGGTGGTCGCCGGGGCGCGGCGTACAGCCGGGCACGAGCCGGTTGGGGGCGGCGTCCGGACCGCCGTCCGCCGCGTCGGCACGCACGTACCGGATCAGGACGACCGTCGAAAAATGGTCACGCAGCCGCCCACACGCCTCGACGACGTCGTCCCCGCCGACCGGCTCCCAGGGCATGTCGACGATCCACCGCTGCAGATCGATCAGCACGAGCGCCGTACGAGCGTGACTCATCGGTTCCCCCCTGGCTGCGGGCAGTCGTGCCTCCCCGGTGCCTTGAATGCCGGGGAGGCACCCCCGGGGCGGCACGGGTGGGCGAGGGGGGTACCTCCCGCTCGAGCGCAGTCGAGAGTGGGGGAGGCACCCCGCGAGCGCGGGGGAGCGAAACCCACCCCGGCCCGCACCGACACGCCGTCAGGCCTGCCTGGAGGCCAACTCGATCACCGTGACGTCCGACGGCGCACCCACCCGCGTGGGCGGCCCCCACGCCCCCGCCCCCCGGCTGACGTACAGCTGGGTGTCGCCGTAGCGCTCCAGACCCTCGAGGGTGGGGTTGGCCAGGCCCGCGATCAGGTTGCCGGGGAACAGCTGCCCACCGTGGGTGTGCCCGGACAGCTGAAGGTCGACACCATGGTCGACGGCATCATGGATCTGCACCGGCTGGTGGGCGAGCAGCACACACGCCCGCCCCCGATCCCGGTCACCGAGTGCCTTCGCGTAGTCCGGGCCCTGCCCCTCGTCCTCGCCGGCCACGTCGTTGACCCCCGCCAGGTCGAAGTGCGGCAGCTCCGTGCGGGCGTTCTCCAGAGGGTTCAGCCCGAGCCGCCGCACCTCCTCGACCCACTGCTCGGCACCGGAGAAGTACTCGTGGTTGCCGGTGACGAAGAACGAGCCGTGGCGTGCCCTCAGCTGCGCCAGCGGGGCCGCGGCCGGGCCGAGGTCCTTCACGCTCCCGTCCACCAGGTCGCCGACGACCGCGATCAGGTCCGCCTGGGTCGAGTTGACCGTGTCGACGACCTTCTGCGCGAAGCCGCGCCCGAGCACCGGCCCGAGGTGGATGTCGCTGACCACCGCGATGCGGTAACCGTGCGCCGCGCGGGGAAGCTTGGCGAGCGGCACGGTGACCCGCTTCACCCGCGGACCGCGCAGCACGCCGTACGTCCCGTAGCCGACGGTTCCCACGGCCGCCGCGGCGGCGGCCCCGCCGACGACGCGGGAGACGAACAGCCGCCGGGAAGGGCCGGCGGGCACTCCCTGCGGGACCTGCGGGTTCCGAGGCTCCTGCGGCTCCTGCGGCTCCTGCGGGCCGGACGCATCGCCGTCGGCCGCCGGTCCGTCCCCGGGCGCGCCGGCACCCGGTACACCGCCCGGACCGCGCCCCGCGCCCCGCCCGGCCGGTATCGGCTCCGGCCGCGCCGGTGCGGGCGCCGCCTCCGAAGTCCCCGCCCGCCGGTCCAGGATCCGCCGCAGCACCGGGCGCACCAGCTCGCCCGCGAGCACCGCCAGCAGCAGGTACAGGGCCAGGGCCAGCCACAGGTAACCGGGCCAGGCCAGGACCTGCTTGAGCCAGAAGGGGGCCCCTCCGCGCCCGGCGACGAAGGCCCCGACGGTCAGCGCCCAGCCGCCGACGATCACCACGGCGCCCGCGCGGCGCACCGCGCCCGGGCCCTTCGTGGTGTCCCGGAACAGACGCCGCCACACGTACCAGTTGCCCGTCACCAGGACGGCCACGACCAGTAGCGCGATGAGTACGAAAACGATGGCCACGAGGCGGAGTTCCCCTGTTCCCGGTCAGGACGTCCGTGACGTCCGGCTCAGTGCGCGCAGTCCGCGCAACCCGATGCCCCCGATGACCGTCCCCCATACGAAGGAGACGACGGCGAGCGTCAGGTGAACGAAGAAGTACGCCGTCGGGTGCCCGTCCTCGAACGCGAGTCCGCTGCTGTCCTTGACCAGGTTCTTGACGAAAGTGACCCAGATGACCCAGCTCCACACCCCGAAGGCGAGCAGGAACCAGGAGACGGGGCGGCTGAGCTTCATATGTCCAGTATCACCGGGCGGTGTCCGGATCCTTGCCCGGGGTGGGGGCCTGCCCGGGACTTCGTCAGATATGGCATGTACGTTTCCGGTCGTGCCCGCACCCAAGAACACCGTCCGGCGATCGCTGCTGGTCGCCTCCGCCGTCCTGTTGTCCACCGCGCTGACCGCACCCGTCGCGCTCGCGGCCCCGAAGCCGTCGACGAGTCCGTCGGCCACTCCCCCGGCGAAGATGTCCGTCGTGGGCGGCGCCCGGCTCGGTCAGCCGGGGACGCAGGTCAACCTCGCGAGCGGGGTGCCGGTGCTGCCGAAGGAGCTGTCGGCCCGTTCCTGGATCGTCGCCGACGCCGAGTCCGGCGAGGTGCTCGCCGCCCACAACGCGCACTGGCGGCTGGCCCCGGCGAGCACGCTGAAGATGCTGTTCGCGGACACGCTGCTGCCGAAGTGGCCGAAGACGACGGAGCACAAGGTGGAGGTCTCTGACCTGGCCGGGGTCGGTCCGGGCTCCAGCATGGTCGGGGTGAAGGAGGGCGAGACGTACACGGTCGAGGACCTGTGGCGTGGCGTCTTCCTGATGTCCGGCAACGACGCGGTGCACGTGCTGTCGGCGATGAACGGCGGCGTCGAGGACACCGTCAAGGAGATGAACGCGCACGCCGAGGAGCTCCAGGCGCTCGACACCCACGTGGTCAGCCCCGACGGTTACGACGCCCCGAAGCAGGTGTCGTCCGCGTACGACCTGACGCTGATCGCCCGTTCCGGACTGCAGAAGAAGGACTTCCGGGAGTACGCCTCGACGGTCAGGACGCAGTTCCCCGGCGAGACGAAGAAGAACAAGAAGGGCAAGAAGGTCCGCGGGACCTTCGAGATCCAGAACACCAACCGGCTGCTGGCCGGCGACACCGACGTGCCGGTCTACCAGGGCATAGCCGGTGTGAAGAACGGCAACACCACCAACGCGGGCGCCACCTTCACCGGTGTCGCCGAGCGGGACGGCAAGGTGCTGCTGGTCACCGTGATGAACCCGTCGAAGAACGAGCACAACGAGGTCTACAAGGAGACCGCGAAGCTCTTCGACTGGGGTTTCAAGGCGGCCGGCAAGGTCGAGCCGGTGGGTGAGCTGGTGCGGCCGAAGAGCGTGGAGCAGGCCGGTGCCCAGCCGGGCCCGTCCGCCTCTCCCGGCGAGGCCGGGGGCGTCGGGGACGGCACCGTCGTGGCCGGGTCGAAGCCGGTGGCGACCGCCGCGTCGGGCGGTGGCACCGACGGCATCGGGGTCGCGCTGGGCATCGCCGGCGGGGTGGCCGTGCTGCTCGCGGGCGGTGCGTTCCTGGTCAACCGACGCTGGCCGCTGCCGGACCTGGTGCGCCGCCGCTCGCGTCCGTGAGCCCGGGGACCTCGTCCTGCTTGCTGCGCGTCGCCGTCCAGGCGGCGCAGAACAGGACCAGTTTCGAGGTGAGGTTGATCCACAGCAGCAGGGCCACCGGGACGCCGAACGCCCCGTACATGCTCTTCGTGGCCACGCCCTGCAGGTAGCCGCTGAGCAGCAGTTTCAGCAGTTCGAAGCCGACCGCGCCGGTGAGGGCGGCGACGATCAGACGGTGCCGGGCGGGTTCGACGCCGGGCAGCAGGGTGAGGACGTACAGCAGGAGCAGGAAGTCGGCGCCGACGGCGACGGCGAACGCCGCGACGTGCAGGACGATCCCGCCCCAGCCGCCCTTCTCGAGCCCGCTGGCGTCGCTGATCCGGCCGACCATCGCGGAGGCGACGGTGGAGGCGACCAGGGTGGTCAGGACCGCGCCGCCCAGGCCGACGAGGACGCCCAGGTCCTTGCCCTTGCGCAGGAGGGGGTTCTCCTCCTCGTCGGGCAGCTCCCACACCGCGCGCAGGCATTCGCGCGTGGAACCGGCCCAGCTGACGCCGGTGAACAGCAGCGCGGCACCGGCGATGAGCCCGACGGTGCCGGCGTTCTCCACCAGGCCCCCGATGTTCAGCTGGTCGGAGATGCCGGGCACCTGGTCGGCGATCCGGTCCTGGAGGGTGTCCCGCTGTTCCCGGCTGAGTGTGGCGGCGCCGATCGAGGCGGCCACGGTGAGCAGCGGGAACAGCGCGACGAAACTGGTGAACGTCATCGCGGCGGCCAGCCGCGTCCAGTGCACCCGGTCCAGGCGCTCGTACGACCGCCACGCGTGCGTGAGCATCAGCCGGGCCGCCCACGGCCCGACGACCGGAAGCCTTTTCAGCCAGTCCATGATCCGACCCTGCCCCCGTCCCGGAAGCCCCGTGTCCTGGTGCCCCCATGTCCCGGTACCCCGGAACCGGGCTTCCACGGCCGGTGGCGGAGCGGCCGGTCTCCCACCGGCCGGTCTCCCGCCGGCCGGTCCCTCACCAGTCGGCCACCGCCAGGGCGTACATCGCCGCCCAGACCAGGCCGATGACGGCGAGCGCGCGGTCGCCCAGCACCACGTCCTCGGGTTCGCCGGCGGTCCCGCGGTCGGCGAAGACGGCGTAGCGGAGGACGGCGAGGACGAAGGCGACCACGGACAGCTGCCGCCAGGGCAGCACGCTGGCGTGCGGCACGCCGCCCTCCTCCAGGGCCCACAGGCAGTAGCCGAGGACGGCGACACCGGCGGCGAGCTGCCAGACGAAGCGGAGGTAGCCGGTGGTGTACTCGGTGAGCAACGCGCGCGTGGCGCCCCCTTCTCCGGCCATCCGCACGGCTTCGGAGTAGCGCTTGGCGGCGACCATGAACAGCGCGCCGAACCCGGTGGTGATGAGGAACCAGCGCGACAGAGGGATGCCGAGGGCGAGTCCGCCGATCACCGCGCGCATCACGAAGCCGGTGGTGACGACGACGAGGTCGACGACGAGGACGTGCTTGAGGCTGACGCAGTACGCCAGTTGCATGACGAGGTAGGCGGTCAGCAGCGCGGCGGCCTCCGGGGGGCACAGCCGGGCCGCGACGGCGGGCGCGAGGACGCCGAGGGCGGCTCCGGCGGCGTAGGCGGCCGGTACGGGGACCTGGCCGGCGGCGACCGGGCGGCGGCACTTGACGGGGTGGGCGCGGTCGGCGTCGGCGTCGCGCGCGTCGTTGACGAGGTAGACGGCGGCGGCGCAGGCGGTGAACAGGACGAAGACCAGGGCGAGCCGGGTCAGGGCGTGGACGGAGAACAGTTCGCCGGCGGCGGCCGGGGCGGCGATCACCAGGACGTTCTTGACCCACTGCTTGGGCCGCGCGGTCAGCAGCAGGCCCTTGAGCAGGCCGCCCCTGCCGGACGGTGCGGTCTGCCGCCGGTCGGAGCGCTCGCGCAGGAGGGTCACGCGGGGCCTCCCGTCATCCAGCGGGCGCCGAGGCGGGCCGTGAGTGCGCCGAGGGCGGCGCCGGCCACCACGTCCGACGGGTAGTGGACGCCGGCCACCAGGCGGGACACGCAGACGGCGGCGGCGAGCGGGGGCACCGCACGGGCGCCCAGCGCGCCGAAGGCGACGGCGGCGGCCGCCGCCGAGGTGGCGTGCGAGCTGGGGAAGGAGTGCCGGCCGACCGTGTCGACCAGGGGTTCGACGTGCGCGGGGCGCGGACGGCGCACGACCCGTTTCACCACCGAGCCGGCGACGTGGGCGCCCGCGGTGAGCGCGGTGCCGCGCAGCCAGGCACCGCGCCGGGGGCGGTCGACGACGGCTCCGGCGAGCCCCGCGGCGAGCCACACCGCCCCGTGCTCCCCCGCCCGGGACAGGACCCGTGCGGCACCGGCGACGCGCGGGTCCGCGCCGCACGCCCTGAAGGCCGAGACGATCCGGTGGTCCATGCCGTGGAGACCGCGGGTGCGGGGGAGGGCGTGGGGGTCGTGGAGGTCGTCCATGGGGACCCACTGTTCACGCCCGGCGGGCTGGAATTCCCGTCCCCCGGGAGCGACATCCCATTAATCACCCGTTTCAGGGATGGGGATGACGTTTCAAAACTAAAAAGTCACATAGGGACGATACGGTCGCCGTCATGCCTGCCGACACCGTTCCCGTCACGGGGTGGGGCCGCACCGCTCCCACCGCCGCCCGGCTGATCCGCCCACGGACGTACGAGGAGGCCGCCCTGGCCGTCCGGGAGTGCGGGGCCCGCGGAGGCATCGCGCGGGGGCTGGGACGGGCGTACGGGGACGCGGCGCAGAACGCGGGCGGTGCCGTGCTCGACATGACGGGCCTGGACCGCGTGCACGCGATCGACGCCGACGGCGGCACCGTGCTGTGCGACGCGGGCGTCTCCCTGCACCGGCTGATGGAGGTGCTGCTGCCGCTCGGCTGGTTCGTGCCGGTGACGCCGGGCACGCGCTACGTGACGGTCGGCGGGGCGGTCGGCGCCGACATCCACGGCAAGAACCACCACGTCTCCGGCTCCTTCTCCCGCCATGTGCTGTCCCTGGAGCTGCTCACCGCCGACGGTCAGGTCCGTACGGTCGTGCCGGGCACGCCGCTGTTCGAGGCGACCGCGGGCGGCATGGGCCTGACCGGGGTGATCCTCACCGCGACGGTCCGGCTCCAGCCGGTCGAGACCTCGCTGATGTCCGTCGACACCGAGCGCGCGGACGATCTCGACGACCTGATGGCCCGCCTCGCCGACACCGACCACCGCTACCGCTACTCGGTCGCCTGGATCGATCTGCTGGCCCGCGGCCGGGCCACCGGCCGCGCGGTGCTCACGCGCGGCGACCACGCCCCCCTGGACGCCCTGCCCCGGGGCAGCCGCGCGCGCGGGGAACCCCTCTCCTTCCGCACCCCCCGGCTCCCGGCCGCCCCCTCCTTCGTCCCCGAGGGCCTGCTCAGCCGCACCACCGTGGGGCTGTTCAACGAGCTCTGGTACCGCAAGTCCCCCCGCGCGCGCATGGGCCGGCTCCAGCGGATCCCCGCGTTCTTCCACCCCCTGGACGGCGTGCCGCACTGGAACCGCGTCTACGGCCGGGGCGGCTTCGTGCAGTACCAGTTCGTCGTCGGGCACGGCCGGGAGGACACCCTGCGCCGGATCGTGCGCCGGATCTCCGAGCGCCGCTGCCCGTCCTTCCTCGCCGTCCTCAAGCGCTTCGGGGAGGCCGACCCCGGATGGCTGTCCTTCCCGGTGCCGGGCTGGACCCTGGCCCTGGACATCCCCGCGTCGCTGCCCGGCCTCGGCGGCTTCCTCGACGAACTCGACGAGGAGGTCGCCGGCGCCGGCGGACGCGTCTACCTCGCCAAGGACTCCCGGCTGCGCCCGGAGCTGCTCGCGGCCATGTACCCCCGCCTGGACGACTTCCGCGCGCTGCGCGCCGAACTGGACCCGCGCGGGGTGTTCGTCTCCGACCTGGCCCGCCGTCTCCATCTCTAGACAACCTCCAGGAGCTGTCATGAAGGACGCCTTCGGCCTCCCCCAGTCCCTGCTCGTCCTCGGCGGCACGTCCGAGATCGCGCTGGCCACCGCGCGGCGGCTGATCGCCCGCCGCACCCGCACGGTGTGGCTGGCGGGCCGCCCCTCCCCCGGCCTGGACGAGGCCGCCGGGCAGCTGCGCGGCCTCGGCGCCGAGGTGCGCACGGTCGCCTTCGACGCGCTCGACCCCGCCGCCCACGAGGACGCCCTCGGCAAGGTCTTCGCCGAGGGGGACGTCGACATGGTGCTGCTCGCCTTCGGCACCCTGGGCGACCAGGCGCACGACGAGCGGGACCCGTCGGCCGCGGTGCGGGTCGCGCAGACCAACTACACCGGCGCGGTCTCGGCGGGCCTGGTGTGCGCGAGCGCGCTCCAGGCGCAGGGCCACGGCTCGCTGGTGGTGCTCTCCTCCGTCGCGGGCGAGCGGGCCCGCCGCGCCAACTTCATCTACGGCTCCAGCAAGGCCGGCCTGGACGCCTTCGCCCAGGGCCTCGGCGACGCGCTGTACGGCACGGGGGTGCACGTCATGGTCGTACGCCCCGGTTTCGTCCGTACGCGGATGACCGCCGGACTCCCCGAGGCGCCGCTGGCCACCACGCCGGAGGCGGTCGCGGCGGCCGTCGAGCTGGGACTGCGGCGCCGCGCGGAGACCGTGTGGGTGCCGGGCGCGCTGCGGATGGTGATGTCGGCGCTGCGGCACCTGCCGCGCGGGGTGTTCCGCCGGCTGCCGGTCTGAGGTCCGGCCGGGGGTGCTCAGCGGGCGGAGACGGATCCCCGGTCCACGCTCCCGGACTGCGGGGGCACCACCGCGGAGCCGAAGGGGAACTCGCGCAGCTTGCGCCACACCCCGTCGGCGCCCTGCTCGTAGAGCGCGAAGCCGGTGCAGGGCCACTCGGCCTCGTAGCCGGCGAGCTCCTCGAAGGCGCGGTCCATGGCCGCCTCCTCGATGCCGTGCGCCACGGTGACGTGCGGGTGGTACGGGAACTGCAGCTCGCGGGCGACCGGGCCGGAGGCGTCGCGGACCTGCTTCTGCAGCCAGGTGCAGGCCTCACCGCCGTCGACGACCCGGACGTACACCACCGGCGACAGCGGCCGGAAGGTGCCGGTGCCGGACAGCCGCATCGGGAACGGGCGGCCCGCCGCGGCGACCTCGCCGAGATGCGCCTCGACGACCGCCAGATCGGCGTCGTCGATCTCGGTCGGCGGCAGCAGGGTGACGTGCGTGGGGATACCGTGAGCGGCGGCGTCGCCGAAGCCCGCGCGCAGCTGCTGAAGCCGGCTGCCGTGAGGCTCCGGGACCGCGATCGACACACCGATCGTTACGGTCCCCACGTCGTCTCCTGTCGTTGTGGTGGTGAAGCGCGGTGGTGGAACTGCGGTGAGCACCGGGTGACCGCCGGAACGGTCACCCTGTCATCGACTGTACGACCACGACCCGGATGCGGGCAGGCGCAACCGGAGTGATGTGCAGCGCTGTGCGGTGGTACGGACGGCGGCCGCGGGCCGGTTCAGCGCCGGCCCGGAGCTCGGCCGTTCAGTGCTTGGCGGGCAGGAAACCGACCCGGTCGTACGCCCGGGAGAGGGTCTCCGCGGCGACGGCACGCGCCTTCTCCGCGCCCTTGGCCAGGATCGAGTCGAGCGTCTCGGGGTCGTCCAGGTACTGCTGGGTGCGCTCCTTGAACGGGGTCACGAACTCGACCATGACCTCGGCGAGGTCCGTCTTGAGCGCACCGTAGCCCTTGCCCTCGTACCTCTGCTCCAGTTCGGGGACGTCCGCTCCGGTGAGGGTCGAGTAGATCGTGAGGAGATTGCTCACCCCGGGCTTCTCCACGACGTCGTAGCGGATCACCGTGTCGGTGTCGGTGACCGCGCTCTTCACCTTCTTGGCGGTGGTCCTCGGCTCGTCCAGGAGGTTGATGAGGCCCTTCGGCGTGGACGCCGACTTGCTCATCTTGACCGCCGGGTCCTGGAGGTCGTAGATCTTCGCCGTCTCCTTGAGGATGTACGGCTTCGGCATCGTGAACGTCTCGCCGAACCGGCCGTTGAACCGGTCGGCGAGGTCGCGGGTGAGCTCGATGTGCTGGCGCTGGTCCTCGCCCACCGGCACCTCGTCGGCCTGGTAGAGCAGGATGTCCGCGACCTGCAGGACCGGGTACGTGAACAGGCCGACCGAGGCGCGGTCGGCGCCCTGCTTGGCGGACTTGTCCTTGAACTGGGTCATGCGGGAGGCCTCGCCGAAGCCGGTGAGGCAGTTCATGACCCAGGCGAGCTGGGCGTGCTCGGGGACGTGGCTCTGCACGAAGAGCGTGCAGCGGTCCGGATCGAGACCGGCGGCCAGCAGCTGGGCGACGGCCAGCCGGGTGTTGGCGCGCAGCTCGGCCGGGTCCTGCGGGACCGTGATCGCGTGCAGGTCGACGACCATGTAGAACGCGTCGTGGGTCTCCTGCAGGGCCACCCACTGGCGGACGGCGCCGAGGTAGTTGCCGAGGTGGAACGAGCCTGCGGTGGGCTGGATTCCGGAGAGCACGCGGGGTCGGTCAGTCGCCATGCCCCTTATTCTCTCAGGTCCCGCGGAGCGGTCCGGAACCGACCGGAAACAGGTGGGAACCGATCCGTCCCCGGCGGTGTAACAAAGACGTGAGGACGCGGGAGGGGGGCCGCATCGTCGATGAGGCCGCGGTGATCGCACGCGTACGCGCCGGGGAGCCGGAGGCGTACGCGGAGCTGGTGCGGGCCCATACGGGCATCGCGCTCAGGGCGGCCGCCGCGCTCGGGGCGGGGGCGGACGCGGAGGACGTGGTGCAGCAGGCCTTCGTCAAGGCGTACTGCGCGCTGGGCCGGTTCCGGGACGGCATGGCGTTCCGGCCGTGGCTGCTGTCGATCGTGGCCAATGAGACGAGGAACACAGTGCGCGCCGCCGTGCGCCGGAACGGTCTCGCCGACCGGGAGGCGGCGTTCGTGAAGGCGGAGCCGGTGATACCGGAGTCGGCCGATCCGGCGGTCGCGACGCTGCGGACGGAGCGCCGCGGGGCGCTGGTGGCCGCCCTGGAGAAGCTGAGCGAGGAGCACCGGCTGGTCGTCACCTACCGCTATCTGCTGGAGATGGACGAGCGGGAGACCGCCCAGGCCCTGGGTTGGCCCCGGGGCACGGTGAAGTCGCGGTTGAACCGCGCCCTGCGCAAGCTGGAGCGTCTGCTGCCGGACTTCCGGCCCGGGGAAGGGGGTGAGAGGCGTGAGTGAGCGGTACGACGGTGAGGCGGCCCGGCTGCGGGAGGAACTGCGGGCCTTCGGCCGGTCCCTGGACGGGCCGGACGGGGCCGCGGGGTCCGAGTCGATGGCCGAGCGGGTGCTGGGGCAGATACTCGCCGAGGAACTGCCGGTGCCGGTCGCCGGACCGGCCGGCGCGGGCGCACGGCTGCGGGCGGCGCGGCGCTGGACGCGGGCGCGGTGGCGGTCGCTGGTCGGGGCCCTGTGCGGGCTGCTGACGGTACTGGCGCTGACGCCTCCGGTGCGGGCGGCGGTGACCGACTGGTTCGGCTTCGGCGGGGTCGAGGTGCGGTACGACCCGTCGGCGGTGCCCTCGCCGGGCGCGGAGGTGCCGGGCTGCGGGCGGTCGGTGTCGCTCGGTGAGGCGGAGCGGCGGGCGGGGTTCAGGCCGCTGCTGCCGAAGGCGCTGGGCGCTCCGGACGGGGTGACGGTGAACGGGCTGCCGCGGGGGCGGTTCCTGGTGAGTCTGTGCTGGCGGGAGCAGGGGCGGACGATCCGGCTCGACGAGTTCCCGGCCCGCCTGGACGTCACCTTCGTCAAGAGCGTGCGCGAGCAGCCGGAGTGGCTGCCGCTGGGCAGGGAGGGCGGGACTCCCGACCAGGCCCTGTGGTTCCCGCGACCGCACGTGCTGAGCTTCTGGATGGTGGACGCGGACGGTCACCGGTTCACCCGGGAGGAGCGCACGGCGGGGCCGACACTGCTGTGGCCGCACGGCGGTGCGGCCTCCTCGGGGAAGGGCGCGGAGGAAGTGACGCTGCGGCTGGAGGGGGTGGCGTCGAAGGCGCGGGCGCTGGAGATCGCGGAGGCGGTCGAGGAGACGGGCCGGTAGCCGGGTGTCCCCGAGTCGTGGAATTCGTGGTGCGCCGACTGGGAACCCCGGCGGGGCGACCGGTGTACCAGAAGTGACAGGCGGCTCGTGGGCGGGTCGCAGGGGGATCGACCGGCCGAGTGGGGGTCCGGATGCGCGGGTGGAAGGGCAGGGTTCGACAACTGACGGCAGCGATGGGCGCGTTGGCGGCTTCGCTGGCCCTGGTGGTGTGGGGAGCGGCGCCGGCCTCCGCCGGAGGGCCGACGAGCGTGCTGGTGGTCTCGCCGGGGAGCGGGGAGACCGCATCGCTGTACTACTCCGACAAGGAGTACGCCGCCCTGGAGCGGCTGCTCGGCCCGCCCGACAGGGGCACCCGGGACAAGCTGCCGGAGGCCGACCTGGCCTCGGTCCGGTTGGTCAACGTGTCGTGGATGCTGCACGACGTGACGCCCTGGCGGGTGGACCGGGTCTTCCTCGGAAGCATCGAGGAGGACGTGTGGATACACACGGCGGCGAAACTCCCCGAGACGCCGAACGGCGTCTGGCACCGCGCCGAGGACCCGACCGACCTGCACAAGCTGCTGTACGAGCTGGGCGTGATGGGCCACACGACGGAGACGGGTCCGGCCTCCGACATCTATCCGGTGCCCTGGGAGACGGAGGCCTCCGGTTCCACCGCCGGTTCCGGCACACCGGACTCCGGTACGGAGCAGGGTGCGGCGGCGGACTCGGGGGCACGGGCCGCGTCACGTGCGGGCGACGGCACCGGCTGGTGGTGGGCGATATCGGGGGCCGTGGCCGGAGCGGCGCTGGCCCTGGTGCTGCGCCCGTACGTGACGCGGTTGCCGCCGGTCCGCCGCCGGAAGGACGACCCGGGGCCGCGGCAGGAGCTGCTGGACGCCTGATGACGGGCACACGGCGGCCCGGTACGTGACCGGACCGCCGCGGGGCCCGTCGATCAGGGCCGGGCTTGCCTCAGCCGAGGTCGATCTCCGGGTAGAGCGGGAAGCCGGCGACGAGGTCGGTGGCTCGGCGGGAGATCTCGTCGGCGACCTTCGCGTCGAGGACGTGGGCGGCCTTCGAGGGAGCGCCGGACTTGGTGGTGCCCGGCTCCGTGGTGGTCAGGACGCGGTCGATGAGACCCGCGACCTCGTCCATCTCGGCGGTGCCCAGGCCGCGCGTGGTCAGCGCGGGGGTACCGACGCGGATGCCGGAGGTGTACCAGGCGCCGTTGGGGTCGGCCGGGATGGCGTTGCGGTTGGTGACGACGCCCGAGTCGAGCAGGGCGGCCTCGGCCTGGCGGCCGGTGAGACCGTAGGAGGTGGCGACGTCGATCAGGTTGAGGTGGTTGTCGGTGCCGCCGGTGACCAGGGTGGCGCCGCGCCGCATCAGGCCCTCGGCGAGGGCGCGGGAGTTGTCGACGATGCGCTGGGCGTAGTCCTGGAAGGCGGGCTGCCGGGCCTCGGCGAGGGCGACGGCCTTGGCGGCCATGACGTGCGGGAGCGGGCCGCCGAGAACCATCGGACAACCGCGGTCGACCTGGTCCTTGAGGGAGTCGTCGCACAGCACCATGCCGCCGCGCGGGCCGCGCAGCGACTTGTGGGTGGTGGTGGTGACGATCTGGGCGTGCGGAACCGGGTCGAAGTCGCCGGTGAGGACCTTGCCGGCGACGAGACCGGCGAAGTGGGCCATGTCCACCATGAGCGTGGCACCGACCTCGTCGGCGATCTCCCGCATGATCCGGAAGTTCACGAGACGGGGGTAGGCGGAGTAACCGGCGACGATGATCAGCGGCTTGAACTCGCGGGCGGAGACGCGCAGGGCCTCGTAGTCGATCAGGCCGGTGGCCGGGTCGGTGCCGTAGGAGCGCTGGTCGAACATCTTGCCGGAGATGTTCGGGCGGAAGCCGTGGGTGAGGTGGCCGCCGGCGTCCAGGGACATGCCGAGCATGCGCTGGTTGCCGAAGGCCTGGCGGAGCTCGGCCCAGTCGGCCTCGGAGAGGTCGTTGACCTGGCGGGCGCCGGTCTTCTCCAGGAAGGGGGCCTCGACGCGGTCGGCGAGGACGGACCAGAAGGCGACGAGGTTGGCGTCGATGCCGGAGTGCGGCTGGACGTAGGCGTGGCGGGCGCCGAAGAGCTCCTTGGCGTGCTCGGCGGCGAGCGACTCGACGGTGTCGACGTTGCGGCAGCCGGCGTAGAAGCGGCGGCCGACGGTGCCCTCGGCGTACTTGTCGCTGAACCAGTTGCCCATCGCCAGGAGGGTGGCCGGGGAGGCGTAGTTCTCGGAGGCGATCAGCTTGAGCATCTCGCGCTGGTCGGCGACCTCCTGGCCGATGGCGTCGGCGACGCGCGGCTCGACGGCGCGGATCACGTCGAGGGCGGAGCGGAAGGCGGTGGAAGCGGGGGTGAGCGGCTGCTCGGCGGACATCGGGACCTCCGGAGACGTGGCGTTCGGCGTTCACGGTACGGCCCAGGCGCACGGCACATGTTTCCGGACCCGAGGGGTCCGGGGCCGCTTCCCGATGGTTACTCCCATCCCAGCACGCCAGTCACGGCCCGGCGCCAGCCTAACGGGCGGCGTCCCGGCACGGGCGCCGGCGTCCACCATGCGGGCGACAGGGGCGCTAGAGGATCACATGGGGCAGGAAGCGGGCGTACTCGTCCGTCACCAGCCCCGAGGACTCGCGGATGCCCAGCCCCGCCGACTCGTTCTCCACCACCCATGTGCCGAGGACGACGTGGTTGCCGTCGAAGGTGGGGAGCGGGGCCAGCTGCTGGTAGCAGCAGGGTTCGTCGCGGAGCACGGGGTCGGAGCCGGGCTCGTGGAGGGTCACGCCGGCGCCCTCGCGGCCGAGCAGGGGCTTGGCGACCCAGCCGGTGGTGTCGGCCAGCTCCCGCGGGCCGTCCAGATAGGCGGGGAGGAGGTGGGGGTGACCGGGGTACAGCTCCCACAGGATCGCCAGCAGGGCCTTGTTGCTCAGCAGCATCTTCCAGGCGGGTTCGATCCACAGGGTGGAGCCGGTGCCGCCGCCGTTGTCGAGCGTGGCGAGAACATGGTCGGCGAAGCGGTCGGTGGTGAGCCACTCCCAGGGGTACAGCTTGAAGACGCTGCGGATGAACCGGAGGCCGTTGTCGACGAAGCGGCCGGAGAGGCGGTCCCAGCCGATCTCCTCCATGGAGATCCAGTCGGTGTCGAGGCCGGCCTGTTCGGCGGTCTCCTTGAGGTAGGCGACGGTCATGAGGTCCTCGCCGTACTCGTCGGCGGAGGAGTGGGCGAAGTACAGGGGGCTGCCCGGTGGGAGGAGGGCGGCCTGTTTCCTCCAGGCGTCGACGAGGCGTTCGTGGAGGGAGTTCCACTGGTCGGCGCCGGGGAAGCGCTCCTCCATCCAGAACCACTGGGGGGAGGCGGCCTCCACGAGGGAGGTCGGGGTGTCGGCGTTGTACTCCAGCAGTTTCGCCGGGCCGGTGCCGTCGTAGCGCAGGTCGAAACGGCCGTAGACGGAGGGGAGTTCGGCACGCCGGTGCCAGGCCTCGGCGACCACGCGGGCGATGCGCGGGTCGGTGATGCCGAGGTCGGCGAAGCGGTCGGCGGTGACGATGTGCTCGGCGGCGGCGAGGCACATGCCGTGCAGTTCCTCGACGACCTCCTCCAGCGCCTCGACCTCGCCCAGGCTGAAGACGTAGTAGGCGCTCTCGTCCCAGTAGGGGCGCAGGGAGCCGTCCGGGTAGCGGGTGAGCGGATAGATGAGCCCCTGCTCCTCGACGGTCTCCTGCCAGCCGGGGCGCGGCTCGGTCGTACGCCGTTCCATGACCCGCTCAGCCGCCGCTGCTGCCGGAGCCCGAGCAGCCGAAGCCGCCCCGGTCGACGGCCTCGCTGCGGCTGAAGGTGCCGTAGTCGGCGTAGCCGTTGCTGACGTCGGCGTCGTAGTACCAGTCGGCGTTGGCGCGGGACTTGCCGCCCTTGCCGAAGGAGCCCGAGGAGGTCGTCCCGGAGGACGTGCAGTTCTTGTCGGCGACGACCTTGTAGCCGTTGATGTGGTCGTAGCTGTCCCGGTCCACGCACCGCCGGTCCGGATCCGACCCGCACGAGGTCAGCGCCGCCGCGAGGACACCCATCCCCCCGAGCACCACCGTGCTGGACCGCAACCGCCGCCGTGACTCCGCCATGCCCTTCACTCCCCCTCGCACTCCCCCGGGTCACCTTCCCCGGCTCGCGGCGGACAGCCTAGAGACCGCCCGGCGGGCGCGCGCAGGAGCCCCCGCTCCCGCCCTTCTCCCCGCCGCCTTTTCGCCCTCTTTGGCATGCATGGGCCGGTTCCGTGGCTCGTGGTGCGCCCCCGCGTGACCTCCACCTGTCCGCTTCCTCCCCAGGACTCGTATCGCCGCCGACGGCACCCCCGCACCTCCGGTGCGTCAGGGCAGTGCCCGGCACAGGGCGTCCAGGGTGCTCGCCCAGGCGTGGTCCGGTGGGGTGGCGTAGCCGACCACCAGGGCGTCGCCCGCCGCGGCGCCGGTGGCGGGGTGGCGGAAGCGGGAGAGGCCGTGGACGGCGAGGTTCTGCCAGGTGGCGGCCTGGACCACGGACCGCTCGGTGCCGGGCGGGAGTTGCAGGACGGCGTGCAGGCCGGCCGCGATGCCGGTGATCCGGACGTCGGGGGCCCGGGTGGCGAGGGACTCGACCAGGGAGTCGCGGCGGCGGCGGTAGCGCAGGCGGGCGGCGCGGACGTGGCGGTCGTAGGCGCCGGAGGTGAGGAACTCGGCGAGGGTGAGCTGTTCGAGGACGCTGACGGAGTGGCCGCCGCCGTGGGCGACGACGTCCGGGAGCAGGGACGGGGGCAGGACCGTCCAGCCGAGGCGGAGGCCCGGGGCGAGGGACTTGCTGGCGGTGCCGAGGTAGACCACGTGGTCGGGGTCGAGGTTCTGGAGCGCGCCGACGGCCTGGCGGTCGTAGCGGAACTCGCCGTCGTAGTCGTCCTCCAGGATCAGTCCGCCGGTGCGGCGCGCCCAGTCGACGACGGCGGCGCGGCGCTCGGGGCGCAGGGCGCCGCCCAGCGGGAACTGGTGGGCCGGGCTGAGCAGGACCGCGTCGGCGGCGCCCGGGTCCTGTGCGCGGGTGCCGAGGGAGTCGAAGGGGAGCGGGACGGTGGTCAGGCCGGCGCGGGCGGCCAGGTCCCAGTGGGTGTCCAGTCCGTAGGACTCCACGGCGAGGGTGCGGGCGCCGCGGGCGCGCAGGACCTCGCAGAGGAGGCGGAGGCCGTGGGCGAAACCGGAGCAGACGACGATCCGTTCGGGGTCGGCGCGTACGCCCCGGACGCGCGCCAGGTAGTCGGCGAGGGCCGTGCGCAGTTCGGGGCGGCCGCGCGGGTCGCCGTAGCCGAGGGCGTCGTGCGGGGCGGCGGCGAGGGCGCGGCGGGCGGCCTTGAGCCATTCGGCGCGGGGGAAGGAGGAGAGGTCGGGGGTGCCCGGGACGAGGTCGTACGGAAGCCGGCCGGGGGCCCGGCGCGGGGACGGTCGGCGGGTCGGCGGGGTGGGCACCGCGCGGTCGGCGACGCGGGTGCCGGAGCCCTGCCGGGCCGTGAGCCAGCCCTCGGCGATCAGGTCGGCGTAGGCGTCGGCGACGGTGTTGCGGGCGATGCCCAGGTCGGCGGCGAGGGAGCGGGAGGAGGGCAGCCGGGTGCCGGGGGTGAGCCGGCCGGTGCGGACGGCCTCGCGCAGGGCCTCGGTCAGGCCGCGGCGCAGGCCGGGACCGGTCGGTTCGAGGTGCAGGTCGATGCCGAAAGTGGCCCAGCGTTCCGCCATGGAAGTGGACCATACTCCTGGGCTGCCTCGCTCCTAGGGTCGAGGCATGACCACTACGGAAACGAACACCGAGTACGCCGCCGAGCTGCCCGTCCGGCTGGAGTGGGCCCGGCACGCCCCCGAGGTCTACAAGGCGATGATCCGGCTGGACACCGCCGCCAAGAAGGGGCTCGACGCCAAGCTGTACGAGCTGGTGAAGATCCGCGCCTCCCAGCTCAACCACTGCGCCTTCTGCCTGGACATGCACACCAAGGACGCGCTCGCGGCGGGTGAGAGCGTCGAGCGGATCATCCAGCTCGGCGCGTGGGAGGAGTCGCGGCACTTCTACACGGAGAAGGAGCTCGCGGCGCTCGAGCTGACCGAGGCGGTCACCGTGCTGACGGACGGCTTCGTGCCGGACGAGGTGTACGAGCGGGCCGCCAAGCGGTTCGAGGAGCCGGAGCTGGCGCAGCTGATCGCCGCGATCACCGTGATCAACGCGTGGAACCGGTTCGGTGTGACCTGCCGGATGACCCCGGGCCACTACACGCCGGGACAGCACGGGTGACGGCTCGTACGACCCGCCTCGACGCCGGTGTCCGCAGCGCGCTGCGGGCGGTGAGCGCCGCCGCCAAGAGGGGCCTCGGCGATCCGGGGCTGGCCGAGCTGGTCCAGATCCGTGCCTCGCAGCTCAACCACTGCGCGTTCTGCCTCGACCTGCACCTCGCCCTCGCCCGCAAGGAGGGGGTGGTGCGCGAGGCGCAGCTCGATCTGCTGGACGCCTGGGAGGAGGCCGGGGACGACGTCTTCGACGCGCGGGAGCGGGCCGCGCTGGAGCTGACCGAGGCGGTCACGGTGCTGACCGAGGGGTTCGTGCCCGACGAGGTGTACGAACGGGCGGCCGGGCACTTCGACGCCGTCCGGCTCGCCCACCTCGTCGCGCTGATCACCGCCGTCAACGGCTGGAACCGGCTGATGGTCGCCCGCCGGATCCCGCCGGGCTCCACCGAGTGGTGAACTCCGGTCACCGGTGCGTGCGCGGTCCACGGCCGGAAGTGCTCCGGGGCACGGAGCACGGGGGCACGGAGCACGGAGGCACGGAGCACGGGGGCGCGACGGAACAACGCGACGGAACAACGCGACGGGACGACGCGACGGGACGAAAGGCCCGGGTGCGGCCGGGAAGCCCCGGGTCAGCCCTGTTCGCAGGTGGTGGCCGGGGGGCAGAAGTGCGCGACGGCGGTCAGCGCCAGGTGCAGTTCGGGGTCGATGCCGTCGGTGGGCGGGCCGTACGCGGCGATCGCGTACGTCTTGCCGTCGCCCGGAGCGCGGAAGCGCACGTCCTGGACGTGCCAGCTGCCGGCGTCCGGTTCGCCCCGCAGGGAGTCGGCCCGGTACTCCAGCCGCAGCCCGGAGACACCGGCCTCGTCGACCGGCTCCAGGGAGACCTTCTCGAAACCTTCGGCCTTCGGCGTGCTGTCGGACAGGAACAGGTCGAAGGACTCCTCGGGGGAGGACTCCGCGACCTCGTACACCTGGAGGCGGCGGTACCCGTCGGCGCTGCGGTAGTTGACGACGTCCATGCCGTGCTGGGAGGCCACCGCCTCGCGCGTCCAGCCCAGCGGGCGGGCGATGGTGAAGCCCTCGGCGTCGGTGTGGAGCTCGTAGTCGGCGGGGAGTCCGGACGCCTGGCCGGAGGGGGAGCCGGTGGTGCCGTCGGTGGGTTCGACGGCGGCCGTGCCGACGTCCGACGGGCCGGGGGTCACGTCGGACGTCGGCGCCGGGCCGGAGGTGGCCGCGTGGTCGTCGCGGGAGCCGGGCCCGCCGTCCGCCGCGTCGTCGTCGACGACCAGCGTCAGCAGCAGCGCCGCGGCGACCCCGGCCGCGGCGGCCCCGCCCAGCACGCCCCACAGGAGCCGTCGGCCGGGGCCCCGGCCGACGGGCGGCGCCGGCTCGGCGGACGGCCAGGTCGCGCCGTGCGGCGGTTCGGGGCTGGACCAGGCTCCGTGCCCCGTGGCGGGCCCCGGTATGCCGCCCGCCCCTACGGTGCCCGTCGGTACGTCGTCCGGCGCGTCCGAAGCGCCCGCCGGGGCGTCCGGCCCGAGCGGCAGGAACTCCGGGCGCGGCGGGGGCGGCGGGGTGACCGGTGCCGCGCCGCCGCCGTCCTCCCAGCGCTGGGCGTCCTCGTTCCAGTACCGCTGTCCCCCGCTCATCGCGTCCCTCTCACATTCCCAGCAGGCCGGCGACGGCTCCCGCCGACGCGAACAGCGTCACGATGTTCTGGGCGTCCGTGAGCACCTCGCGCAGCCGCCGGAGGCGGCCCTCACCGGCCGTTCCGGTCCGGGTGATCTCCTCCTCGGTCTCGGCGAGGGTCTCGTCCAGCCGCGCGGCCTGCTCGTTCTCCCGCAGCCGGGCCAGGTCACCGCGGAGTTCCCGCACGGCCGCCAGCAGCTGCTCGGCGGACTCGTCGCGCGCCGCGGGGGCGCTGTTGCGGGTCTCGGCGCGCGCGTGGTCGCCGAAGGCGAAGGAGGAGTTGTCGGCGCGGCCGATGCTGACGTTCGGCTCGTTGGGTGCCATCGCTAGTCGGATCCCTTCTGCGGCTGGGAGCCGCCGGTCGTGGTCTCGGCGCGCGCGTGGTCACCGAAGGCGAACGAGGAGTTGTCGGCGCGGCCGATGTGCACCGCGCCGTTGCTGATGTTGACGATCTTCTGCACGAACTCGCCGGTCTCGTAGCCGGCCTCGGCCAGGGCCAGCCGCACCCCGCGCCCGATGCGGTCCTGGACGCTCCTGAGGTACCGGGCGACGTCCATCTCCTGGAAGGTGGACCCGGAGGGCACCGAGGCCAGCTCCCGCACCGAGAGGGCCGGACCGTCGGGCAGCGCGTGCGCGTGTCCGCCGGTCAGCATCCGCCACAGGTAGACCGCGCCCCGGCCGAGCGTCACCAGCGAGCGGCCCGCGGAGCCGGGCACCAGGACGGCGGCGCCGGCGATCCGGCCGACCGGGCTGTCGTGGAGGAACCGGTGCGAGGTGCGGTCGGCGTCCTTGAAGTCCGCGCGGACCGGCGTCAGCACGTGCGGGGCGATCTCCAGCATGAGCATCCGGCCCTGCGTGTGGACGCGCACGAAGACCGTGACGACCAGTTCCTCCTCCCAGCCGCCGACGCGGACGCGCAGGAAGTGCCGGCGCTTCTCGCCGCCCTCCTCGACGGCCCGCCCCCGGTGCTGCTCGAACTCCGCCGGGCCGTAGGGCGCCTGGTCACGGCTGAGGAGCCCTTCGACGGGCAGGAACACGCACTCGTCGATCTCGAGGCGGCGCAGCCGGTCCCGCACGCCGGGTCCCGCGTACTCGGCGGGCACCCGCAACTGCTCCAGCAGCGGCCGGATCCGGTCGAGGATCGCGCGGTTGCTGAGCGGCTGCTGCTTCTTCTCCTCGTCCGGCCGCAGTTCCACGGCGAGCACCCAGGTGTCGTACGCCGCGCCCGCCCCGCAGAACGGACGCGCCTCGTGGTACATGACCAGCGGTGCGTGCTGTTCCAGCCGGATGCGGTGCGCCAGCCGCCGCAGCCGCTGCCCGTCGGCCCGCTCGGCGGGGTCGCCGGCGGCGTCCGGGAAACGCCGCGGGGACAGTTCGGCGGCGAGGGCGCGGGCGAACTGGTTGCGCTGGGCCGCCGTGCACAGGCCGATGCAGACGAGCACACCGATCCCGAACCAGGCCTGCCACGGTTCGGCCAGCGTCGCGAAGGAGTCGGTGAGCGACTCCAGCGCCTCGTTCCCGCCGGAGTCGTACGAGGACCCGTATCCGGAGTCGTCGTCCGGGCCGCCGCCGAAGGCGACCGTCCCCAGCGTCAGCAGGGCGAGCCCGATGAGCACACGGCCGGTCCAGCGCGCCAGGAACGCGGCGAGCCAGCGGTACCAGAACGGCTGCGCCGCCCGCCCGCGGAGCAGGGGCGCGGCGGCGAGCAGCAGGCTGGGCCAGAGGAAGAAGACGAGCAGGCCGCCGCTGAGCGGTCCGCCCACCACCCACAGCCCGAGGACGGCCGCCGCCCACAGCAGCTCGTGGCGCCGGGCGCGCAGCGCGTGCGCGAGGACGCGGGCGGCGTCGAAGCCGAGCGAGGGCGCGACGACGCGCTGCTCGTTGAGGTAGAGCTGCTCGATGACCTGGTCGCGGTAGCCGGAGTCCAGGTAGACGCCCGCGCACAGCAGGCGGGAGGCCTCGCTGGCGTGCGGTGGTACGGGCGGCGGGTCGGACGGCGACGCCGCGCCGGTGTGCTGTGGCTGCTGCGGCACGTATGCGGTGCTCACGCGAATCCCCCGATACGCGAATCGACGCGGCTGACACTCAAAGTGACGGGGGATCAGCATAGGGGAAGCGGAGGCGCCGGCGAACCGGATTGCCGAGCGAGGTCACGTACGAGGCCGGGCACGTACGAGGCCGGGCACGTACGGGGCCGGGCACGCGCGGGGCCCCGTGCCGGACGAACCGGCACGGGGCCCGCGGGGAACTCGGTCCCGATCAGATGAGGCCGAGGCCGCGGACCGCCTCGCGCTCCTCCTCGAGCTCCTTGACGGAGGCGTCGATGCGGGCGCGGGAGAACTCGTTGATCTCCAGGCCCTGGACGATCTCGTACTTCCCGTCCTTCACGGTGACCGGGAAGGAGGAGATCAGGCCCTCCGGAACGCCGTAGGAGCCGTCCGACGGGATGCCCATGGAGGCCCAGTCGCCGTCGGCGGTGCCGTTGACCCAGGTGTACACGTGGTCGATGGCGGCGTTGGCGGCGGAGGCGGCCGAGGAGGCGCCACGGGCCTCGATGATCGCGGCACCGCGCTTGGCGACGGTCGGGATGAACTCCTCGGCCAGCCACTTCTCGTCGTTGACGGCCTCGGCGGCGTTCTTGCCGGCGACCGTGGCGTGGAAGATGTCGGGGTACTGGGTGGCGGAGTGGTTGCCCCAGATCGTCAGCTTCTTGATCTCGGAGACCGGGACGCCGGTCTTCTTCGACAGCTGGGTCAGCGCGCGGTTGTGGTCCAGGCGCGTCATGGCGGTGAACCGCTCGGCGGGCACGTCCGGGGCGGCGGCCTGGGCGATCAGGGCGTTGGTGTTGGCCGGGTTGCCGACGACCAGGACCTTGATGTCGTCCGCGGCGTGGGCGTTGATGGCCTGGCCCTGCGGCTTGAAGATGCCGCCGTTGGCCTCGAGGAGGTCACCGCGCTCCATGCCCTTGGTGCGCGGGCGGGCGCCCACGAGGAGGCCGACGTTGGCGCCGTCGAAGGCCACGTTCGGGTCGTCCGTGATGTCGATGCCCTGGAGGAGGGGGAACGCGCAGTCGTCCAGCTCCATGGCCGTGCCCTCGGCGGCCTTCAGCGCCGGGGTGATCTCCAGCAGGCGCAGCTTGACCGGCACGTCCGCGCCGAGCAGCTGGCCGGAGGCGATGCGGAAGAGCAGGGCGTAACCGATCTGGCCGGCCGCGCCGGTGACGGTGACGTTCACGGGAGTGCGGGTCATGGCGTTCTCCGTATGACAGCTGGCGGTGGGGCGGTCCCTGCCCCGGGGTGCGGGATCCCGCTCCGGCTCGTGACCGGCGTCCACCACGATGATCGATCATCGGTTCGAATGATCGATCTCTTGGCGTCAAGAGAGATCCAGCGGTCAGGCTATCGCGCATCCACGAGGACGGACGGCCGGGCTCCCTGTGGCCCGCCCCACAGAGTGACGGGCCCGGTACGCGGACGGCCCGAGCGGACACGTGAAGGGCGGCCGTCCCGTCCGGGAGAGGTGGGGACGGGGCGGCCGCCGTCGGGGACCGACCGTGCCGGACTCCCGTGGGGGTACTTTCCGCGTGCCCGCCTTTCGCCGCACCATGCGCGTCCCCACGTTTTCCCCACATGTACGGGACGCGTACGGACCCGTACGGACCCGTGCGCGCGGCGTGCCGGGCCTGGTGCGGGGACGCTACCCGGTGCAGCCCTTCTCGCCGGTGGCGGCCAGTACCGCGCACGCCTTCGCGTCCGCCGCGTTCTCCACCGGCACCATCGGGGTGTACGCCACCGTGTCACCGGCGGCGGTGATGCTGTCGCTCTGCTTCTTGGCCGCGCCCGCGCCGATCTCGACCCTGTCCCCCTGCGCGCCCTGGGTGATGCGTCCCCAGGCCGCGGCGCAGGTCTCGCTGTAGCGGACCTCCACCGTGGTGGCGCCGACGGTCGCGGTCCCGGTCGTGGTCACCAGGTCGCCACTGCACCCCATGACCTCGGCGTCCTTGCCCGCGCAGCTGTCACCGCTGCACTTCACGCCGGGGGGCAGGTCGACACGGGCGGTGGCGGTGGGTGAGGGGGACTTTCGGGCCTCGTCCTTGCCCTTGCCGTCCTCGGTGCCGGTGACGTAGAAGGCGGCGGCGACCACCACCAGCGCTCCCACCGCTCCGGCGATGAACGTCGACGTCCGCCGCTTGCCGCCGGGACGTCCGGAGCCGCCCGGGCGGCCGTGCCCGGACGCGCCCGGGGGCGGTGCGCCGTACGCGCCCGGTGGACGCTCGCCCGCGGGGGGCGGTGCGGCCCCGGCTCCGGGACCGCGGCGGCCCGGCTGCGGCGACCCGGCGGGGGCGGCGACCCCCCAGGAGTTCGTCCCGGACGAACCGTCCCGCGCACGGTCCTCCCGCACGCCGCCGGTGGTGGCGTCACGCACGTCCGAGGCGGTCGGCTGCGGCGGCACGCTCGGCACGACCCCGGCCGGCCCCGCGACACCCGGGCGGACCGCGGCTCCGCCCTTGCGGGCGGGCCCGCCGCCCGAGCCGGAGGACGGGCCGGCGACCTCGCTGAGCGCGGCACGCGCCTGCGAGATCCGGATCGCCTCCATCGTCATGTCGTGACGCATCTCCGAGCGGCTCCAGGCGCGCTCGGCGAGCTCCCACATGGTGGTGAGGTGCATCGGGTTGGTCCCGGTGACCTCGGCCAGGGCCACGATCGCGCCCTTGGGCGCGAGCAGCCGGCCGTTCAGGTAACGCTCCCAGGACGTCTTGCTGTAGCCCGTGCGGTCGGAGACCGACGCGACGCTCAGGCCGCTGCGGTCCACGACCCTTCTGAGCTGGCTCGTGAACTCCCTGATCTGCGGATCGAGTTCATCCGGCAAGGCCTTCCAACGAGGCATTGCTTCCCCCCTCTTCCCCCCGGTTGGTGCTGGTTGTTCCCTCGTGCATGGTGCCCCTTGCCGAGTCCCCGTTGTGGCTACCCACGAGGATGCCGTCAGGCAGGGTCTCAGTTCCCGGGGCGGGGGCGCACGGGAGCATCAGGGCCGCGGGCAGGCACCGTCGCACGCCCGCTCACTCGCGGTCCAGTGTCCCATCGGTCGCCCCCTCGGCCGAACGGAACCAGGCACCCGCACGCGGGACATCCGGACCGTCCCGTTTGTGCACGCCGGTCCACTGTCCCACTACTTCGTCGCACAAGCGCGTGTTTGTCAATACATCGACACCGGTCGGTCACATACGGAGTCGTCGCAAGGCTGTACGGGGATTCCGGGGGCGTAGCGGAACGGTCACTTCCGTGCCACAGCGGCCGGACAGCCGTTGAACAGGCCCTTCACCGTGCAGGAGTGTGGTGCGCGTCGGCGGCCCGTCCTCTCACGGGGGTGAGGACGGGCCGCCGTTCACGGCGCTCCGCCTCCGGCCGGCGGACCGCCTCCACGCCGCTTCGCCTCCGGCTAACCGTCGACCGTGAAGTGCAGCGTGTCCTTCAGGAACGGGATCTCCAGCAGCGGATTCGGCTGCACCATCAGCGCCAGCAGCGCGATCACCAGGCCCAGCCCGCCGTACGTGACGATGTCCGTGAAGCGGGAGCGCACCGCGAGCATGCCGACGTCCGGCACCAGCCAGCGCAGCGCGGCCCCGGCCAGCAGGGCCACGCCGACCAGCAGCGTGCCCAGCCGGAACTGGTCCAGCGCGGTCAGCAGCAGCCCCAGTCCGACCGTGAGCAGCACGGCGAGGATCGGCCACTGCCGGGCGGGCGCGGGGGCGTCGCCGGGGGCCGCCCGGCCCCCGCCCTCGGGGCGCGCGGTGTCCCTGGTGAACAGGGGGAACCGGCGGGTGGTGCGGCGCGGCCTGCCCTCGGCGTCGGGCGCGCTGACGGGGTCAAGGACCGTGATGTCCTCGGCCCGCTCCCGCCCCTCGGGAGCGTCCGTGCTGTCCGTGGCGTCTGCGGTGTCCGGTATGTCCGGGGCGGCCGGGGTGTTCCGCTCAGCCGACACTGCGCTCCGCCGCCTCGACCACGTTGACCAGCAGCTGGGCCCGGGTCATCGGGCCGACACCGCCGGGGTTCGGGGCGACCCAGCCGGCCACCTCGGCCACGCCCGGGTGGACGTCGCCCATGATCTTGCCCTCGGCGTTGCGGGAGACACCGACGTCGAGGACGGCCGCGCCCGGCTTGACGTCCTCGGGGCGGATCAGATGGGCGCTGCCCGCGGCGGCCACGATGATGTCCGCGCGCCGGAGGTGGGCCGACAGGTCGCGGGTGCCGGTGTGGCACTGGGTCACCGTGGCGTTCTCGCTGCGCCGGGTCAGCAGCAGGGGCATCGGGCGCCCGATGGTCACGCCGCGGCCGACGACCACCACCTCGGCGCCCTTGATCTCCACGCCGTGGCGGCGCAGCAGGGTGATGATGCCGTTGGGGGTGCAGGGCAGGGGGGCCGGCTCGTTGAGGACGAGACGGCCGAGGTTCATCGGGTGGAGGCCGTCGGCGTCCTTGCCCGGGTCCATCAGTTCGAGGATGCGGTTCTCGTCGATGCCCTTGGGCAGCGGCAGCTGCACGATGTAACCGGTACAGGCGGGGTCCTCGTTCAGCTCGCGGACGACCGTCTCGATCTCCTCCTGCGTGGCCGTGCCCGGCAGTTCGCGCTGGATGGAGGCGATGCCCACCTGGGCGCAGTCGCGGTGCTTCCCGGCGACGTACTTCTGGCTGCCGGGGTCCTCCCCGACGAGGATCGTGCCGAGGCCGGGCGTGACGCCCTTCTCCTTCAGCGCCGCCACGCGGGCGGTCAGATCGGACTTGATCTCGGCTGCGGTGGCCTTGCCATCGAGAATCTGGGCGGTCATGGCCCCATCCTCGCGGATGACCGGGCCCTGGTTCCAATCCGCCCGCATTCCGGGCGGCCGCGGCACCCTCGGATCACGTATCGCCCGTTTCCGGCGAAGATCGTGATGTTGCACTTGCACAACACATACGGCTTACGCCTGGACAGGGAAAGGAACGGTCGAGAACGATGAGAGCACAGTGCCGCGGGCAGAACCGGGGGGACGGACCGCATCTGTAGAACTTCCTCCGTGCCGAGCCTCGCGTCGTCCCCGCACCGGAAGCGCAACGGAGGAAGAACCGCCATGAGTTTCGGCGACCCGAACAACCCCTATGGTGCCCCGCAGGGTCAGCCGCCCCAGCAGCCGCCGGCCGGCCACCCGGGTTACGGCTACCCGCAGCAGCCCGGAGTCCCGCAGCAGGGCTACGGCTACCCCGCCGCCCCGCCGGTGTCCCAGCCGTACGGCGGCGGTCCCGTCCTCACCCAGATGCCCGGCATCACGCGGGCCGCGCAGATCATGCTCGGCATCGTCGCCCTGGCCCACGTCATCATCGCGGCGATGTACGGGTACGCGCTGTCCGAGTGGGACGAGACGATGGCCGAGGCCGGCATCACGGGTGACTCCGAAGCCGAGGCCTTCGCCGACCTGGGCAAGGGCGTCGTCGTCTTCTTCCTGGGCCTGGCCGCCGTCTTCGCGGTCCTCGGCCTGGTGCTGCTGCTGCAGTACGCCAAGGGCGGCAACGGCATCCGTGTCTGCTCGATCGTCTACGGCTCGTTCGCGATCGTCAGCGGCATCTTCATGATCGCCGCGTACGGCCTCGGTCTGCTCATCATGGTGGTCGCGATCCTGCTGATCGTCTTCGCCGCGAAGCGGACCAGCGCCGAATGGTTCAAGCGGCCGAGGTACTGAACGGGCGGATTCACGTCGTTCACCGCCACAGGGCCGTGTCCCACCCGCACGAGGGGGACACGGCCCTGGCGCGTCCGGGGCCACCGGCTCAGGCCGGCGGCGTGCCCGTGACGCTCCCGTTGCCCTCCTCCGCCTTCCGCAGGGCGGCACGCAGCACCGCCGCACCCGTCGGGGTGAGGGTGTGCAGCACGGACGGCCCGTTCCGGATCGTGGTGACGAGGCCCGCGTCGCGCAGGGCGGTGGCGTGTCTGCTCGCGGCGGACGCCGAGACGCCGGCGGCGCGCGCGATCTCACCGGTCGTCGCGCCGGTCGACGCGGCGTGCAGGGCGACCGCACGGGCGCGCCCGAGCAGGTTGCTCAAGGACCGCCCCGGACCGTCGGCGTCGCCGGGCCCGTCCGGCCCGGCCGGTTCGTGGAGCAGCGAGTACCGGAGCACCGGCGGCAGCTCGGGGTCCGCGAAGGCGACCGGCTCCCCCCAGTTGAAGTAGGAGGGGACGAGCGTGATCCCACGGCCGTTCAGGTACAGGTCGCGGTCCGCCGCCTGCTTGGGGTAACTGACCTCCAGGACGGGAGGACGCCAGCGCATCATCGGCCCGAGGCCGGCGAGCATGCCCTCCACGCCTCCGTCCAGCAGCCCACGGCGGCGCACTGCCCGCTCGCTCTCGACACGGGCCCACATCTGCTCCTGGTGCGGGACGACGACGGCCTCGTGGTACGCGCGCAGCATCCCCACGAGCTCCCTGCGCTCCTCCAGCCCCGCCAGCCGCGCGGCCCACGGAGGCGCTCCGACGGTCCGGTCGAGGATGGTCATCTCCTCCCGGACGCGCCGCGGTGGAGTGGCCAGCAGGGCCTCGACCCCGGAGTCCCAGTCGCCCACGCCCTGGGCCGGCGTCAGGAGGTCCGGGAAGTACGCGGCCCTCGGGTACAGCGGGAGGAGCACGCCGCGTACGAGGCGCTCCAGTCCCTGCCCCCGGATCCGCTCCCGCGCCGTGCGGTACCAGGTGGCGTAGGCCCAGCGCCCCCTCCGGGTCTGCAGCCGGTGCAGGCTGGCAGCGACTTCCCAGAGGGGGTCCGGGGCCGCGGCGATCTTGGTTCTGCCCAAGTCGGCGTCGCTGAAATGGATGCGGAGCATCTCGTTCCTCCCGTGTGGACTGAGTTTTTGCTCTGCAGCGCAATGCCGTGGTGGGACGTCGTCGGCTGAGCGATCGTAGGGGTCGGGAATCAACGGGCCCTATACGAGGGCTCAACGAGCTTGAGGAACAGGCGGAGGGGAGCCGTGCCGACACCTCAGGTACTCGATGAGTTGCTGCGTCGGCTGAGGCCGCGCGGCGGGCAGGACGCCGTCTGCGAACTGCAGGCGCTGATCGACTGGCTGGGCCGGCAGATCGGCGCGGAGGTCGCGCTGGTCGACCGTACGGGCGAGGTGGACCTGTCCACCGCCCGGTTCGCACCGGACGTCCTCGCCGGCGTCCGGCCGGTACTGACGCAGTTGGCCGGTGGACGCCTGGCCGCCGCGGCTTCGCAGGTCGGCGCGGTCCATGTGCGGTGCGAGGCACTGGGACGGCAGGTGCCGCGTCCGGTGCTGACGGTGGTCAGCCCGTCCCCCCTCACACGGGCGTCGATGACGCTGGTGTCCCATGTCGGCACCCTGGCCGAGATGGTGCGACGCGCCCGGCAGGCCGACGACCTCGCGTCCCGGCACCGGCAGGCCGCGACACAGCTGCGCCTGGCGGTCTTCATGGCCCTGATGACCGGAGAGCCGACGCTGGCCCGCAGGATGACGACCGGTGCCGTTCCGCCGTTGCTCGACGCGGAACGCCTGCGCGTCCACCTGCTGCGCTGTCCGCCCCCGGACCGCGGCAGGCTCATCGACGCCCACCAGGACGCGTCCGGGTACCACGGTCGCGGCCTGATGGTGCGTTGCCCCGTCTACGACGACCACCTCATCTGCCTGCTGCCCGCGGACGACGATGACGACGGCACCGGCGGCGGCCTGGCCGCACCCTTGCGGGAGCTGGTGCGCGACCACCCTCACTACGCGCTGGGAATCAGCGCGCCCGCGCCCCTGCCGGCCACCGCACGGGCTTACGACCAGGCCCGCCACGCCCTGGCCGTCGCCCGTCACACGCCCGAACGGGTCGTCGACCACCACGGCAGACCGCCGCTCGCCGGCCTGCTCCCCCGGCGGCAGGCCCTGGCCTGGGCCCGGGCGTTCCTAGAGCCGATCAGGGAGGCCCCCCGGCTCACCGTCGACATCACCGGCCTTGCGCTGAACTTTCCCCGCTCGGGTGTGGCGCGGCTGCTCGACGTCAGCCGCAACACCGTCACCGCCCACCTCAGACGGGTCCAGGACGCCCTCGGCCTCGACCTGCACGACCCCCACAGCCGCGCCGATCTCGCCCTGGCCCTGGCGATCACCGGCCTCCCGCTGCCCCACGGCGACACCGTGGTCGTGCCCTCGCCGCCCCCTTCGACGGACCGTCTGCTGTCCACCGAGGCAGCCGTCACCTGGGCTCACGCCTTCCTCGAGCCCTTGCTGCTCGGCACCGACGGCACCGTGCACCGGATCCTGCGCGCCTGGATCGAGGCCGGCACCGACGCCCAGCGGACGGCCCGCGGCCTCGGCATCAGCCGCACCACCGTCCGTGCCCGTCTGTGCACCGCCGAACGGCTCCTGCAACGCAGCCTCCTGACCCCGGGCCCCGGCACCCACGAACTGGTCCACGCGTTCCGCATCGCGGACCGTGCACCGTGGACAGCGGCACACCCGTGACTGCGCACCGTGTGCATGGGCAGCCACCCACAGCGCTCCTACAGTCGAAGCGGCCTGGATCCGCCGTCTCCCGGCAGTCGTCCGAAGAGGCGGACCGATCCGGAAGGGACCGGTTTCAGGCCGTGTGACCGTAATGGATCCGACAGGGGGAACGAATCCATGGACAGCGTCATCGTCGTGCCGCCGGCCTGTGCGAGACCGGCCGGCCAGATCAGGATCGCCACGGGTGAGCGGCTCGCCTTCGGCCGGGGCGAGAAGGCCCGCGGCCTCACCATCGCGCACGAGGGGGTGCCCCGGATCGCCGGGGAGATCACCGCGTACCGGAACTTCTGGCTGCTGAACAACCGCAGCGAGGACCAGACGTACGTCGTCGAGAACCCGGAGGGCGCCGGCGAGCACATCAAGGTCGCGCCGGGCCGCATGGACGCACCGGTGCCGTTCGAGTTCGCCCGTGTCGTCCTGCCCGCCGCGGGGGACCTGCTGACCTTCGACGTCTGGGCGCCGCGACACACCTTCCGCCGCGCCACCCGGCACGAAGTCCCCGGCGCCCACACCGCTCCGGCGTTCACCCTCGACCGCACCAGGCGGTACTTCGCGGTGCTGGCCGCCCTGTGCGAACCCCGTCTGCGCGGCGAGCCGCACGCCCCGCTGCCGACCGTCGAACAACTCGTCGAACGGCTGGCCCCGGTCTGGCCGACGGTCAACCGCTCCACCGTCTACTGGAACATCGACTACCTCGCGCTCAAGCTGCGGTTGCGGCCGGGCCCCGACACTGCGCAGCCGGGTCAGCGCCTGAGCGGCAAGAAGGAGTCCCTCGTGTCGCTGGCACTCCGCTTCGACCTGGTCCGCGAGGACGACCTCGTCGTGCTCGCCGCGCCCATGGGCAAGGTGCGGGTGTGACCGGCGGCCGGCCGCACACCGTCGCCGTCCCGAGGGGTTACCGGATCGGGCGCTGGGAGGCCGGCGAGCCCCTGGGCTCGGGTGCGTTCGCCACCGTCCACGCCGGACGGCTCGTCGGGGAGGGCCCGGCGGAACTCCCCCGCCGGGTGGCGCTGAAGGTCCTGCCCACCGGCACCCGCACCCGTCACCGGCGACCTCACGTGCGTGAACTGGCCGAGCGTGAAGTCGACTTCCTCAGCCGGCTCCACTCGCCACGGCTGGTCCGGATGTACGAGACCCTCACCGTGGACGACCCGGACCACCCGGAGCTCGACGGTGCCACCGTGCTCGTACTGGACCGGGCCGAGCGGTCGTTGGACGCCGTACCGCATCCGGTCCCGTCGCCCGGCGCCGTGCTCACGCAGATCTGCGAGGGGCTGGCGCACGTGCACCGGGCGGGGTGGGTGCACGGTGATCTGAAACCGGCCAACGTGCTGCTGATGGCGGACGGTTCGGTACGGCTCGCCGACTTCAACACGGCCGCCGAGCTGGAGGGCACCCACGCCTACGCCCCCGCGTTCGCCACCCCGGACTACACCCCGCCCGAACTCCTCTGGCCGGAGACCGACGCGCGGGGCACCCTGATCCGCCCCACCGCCGACGTCTGGGCCTTCGGCGTGCTGGCCCACGTCGTCCTCGCGGGTTCGTTCCCGCTGCCGGGCGGCACCACGGAGGCGCGCAACGACGCGGCGATGCGCTACGCCCGTGGCGCGGAGGAGCTGCGACTCTCCCCCGGACTCCCCGAGGACTGGCGGGAGATCGTACGGGGCTGTCTGGCCCCCTCCCACGAGGACCGGGCCGCGGACACGGCGGTGCTGCTGCGTCGCGTGGAGCGGGCCGCGGGCACCTCGCGCCCACCCCGGTTGCCCCGGTGGAAACCCCGGCGGCGGCGCGCCCTGCGCAAGGTGGTCTAGATGATCAATTCCAAGGGTGCCACTGAAGGCTGCATCTGGGTGGCTGAGGGTGAATCGGCGGCTCCTCGTGCTCCAGTAGTTTTGTGTGTTCCCGTCGGCTGATTCTCACTCCTCCTGAGTGATGACATGGATGCGCCCGGCGGTTGACGCCCGTGGAGGCAGTGGTGAATGAGACTTGAACTCCGTTGCTTGAATTGGGAGTTCAAGTGGATCGATGGGATTACGCTGGGCGGGTCGCGGCGTATGGGGCAGCGCTGGCGCTGACGCCCTACCTGCTGATCAAGGTGTCGTGGGTGGTCGGTTCGCTCTTGGGGCTGCTGCCGGTCGGGAACGGATTCGGCAAGGCGGAGTGGGTGGTGCTCAACAGCGCCACGATCGGTATGGCAGGGATCGGGATCGCGGTGGCGCTCGCGCTGGTGCGGCCGTGGGGGATGCGCATACCGGCAGCGCCGTTGGCTTTCTGTGCTTGGGTTGGGACGGGGTTCCTCGTCCCGGTGCTGCCGTACGCCGTTCTCAGTTCGCTGCTGGGCTCGGGGGATGGCAATCCGAAGAGCGGGAGTGACGCAGGCCCGTCGATGCCGGTCTGGGAGGCCGCGCTGGTTCAGATCGGGTTTGTAGGCATGGGGCTGGGTCTGGCCATCGCGCTGCCCACGTACTTGCGGCGGCGCTGGCCGGACGCGTTCGCGGGTCGGCTCGGGGACCGTGGGGAGGGCTCGCCAAGGGCGCTGCCATGGATGGCGGTGGTCGGCGCCGCGGTCGGTCTCATCTGGCTGTATTGGGCGGTGGGCGGCACCGCAGGGGTCGCCCACCGCGGCGAGCGGGACCTCGCTTGGCATGTGCTGTCCGGCGTCTTCGGGCTCTGGGCGTTCGTGGCGTCCGCCGCCACCTGGGCTGCCGTCCGAGGCCGACCCGCACGATTCCCCCGATGGTGCCCGATGGTGTTCGGCTGGCTCGGCTCGGGCTCGTTGTTCGCCTGGAGCGGCTGGAAGCTTCCGTTCACCCTGTACCTGGCGGTCGCGCAGCCAGCCGATGCGGCCCTGCCGGAAAACCTCGCGCTCGCGGCGGTCCTGCACCTTGCAGCGGTGGGGACGGGCGCCGCGATGCTGCGAGCGCTCGTTCGTACGCGGCTGGTGTCATCGAACTCGTAGCCGACCCGCCCAAGATCGTTGTGTGACGAACAACCTGGACACCCTCGCGACAGCACTGTATGCGGCGACCGACGATCTACTGAAACAGCGCCCGGACCTGGCGCCGTGGCGGCCCGCCGTGGGTATCTCGCCGCAGCTCACCGACGCCGAGTTGGTCACCCTCGCGATGATGCAGGCGATGCTCGGGTTCACCTCCGAGGCCAGGTGGCTCCGGTATGCCCGGGCCCACCTTCGCCACCTTTTTTCCCGTACCTGCCGCAGCAACCCGGCTACAACAAGCGGCTGCGCAAGGCCGCCGAACTGCTACGTCGCATCACTCGAATTCTGGCCACCAGCACCTCGGTGTGGAGCGACGACGTGTGGATCGTGGACTCCACACCCGTGGAATGCGGCCGCTCACGGGAGACCGTCAAACGCTCTGACCTGGCCGGATGGGCCGAGTACGGCTACTGCGCCAGCCACAGCCGCTTCTTCTGGGGTCTGCGCCTGCACCTGATATGCACCCTCCAAGGGCTGCCCATCGCCTTCGCCTTGACGGGAGCCAAGGCCGACGAGCGCGAGACCCTGCTTGACCTGCTCGCGGCCGAACCACACCTCCTCGCCGCCCGGCCCGCCCAGACAGTGATCGGCGACAAGAACTACTTCGGCCGCACCTTTGAGCGCGAACTCGCCCAGCAGGGTATCCAGTTGCTACGGCCGACCCGCAAGGGCGAACAGCAGCGGCCCGGCGGATCGCTGTTCAAACCGCTGCGACAAGTCATCGAGTCGGTCAACGAAACGTTCAAGGGACACCTCAACCTCGAACAACACCGAGGACGCACACCCCGCGGTGTCATCACCCGCGTCCTGCAGCGCATCCTCGCCCTGACCGCCGTGATCTGGCACAACGATGCCACCGGACAGGACACCCTCCGCTCGCTGACAACGTACGACCACTGACCCCTTGGAATTGATCATCTAGTTCACGAGGGAGGCGACGAAGCGGTTCCAGGCGTCCGCCGCGAAGAGCAGGGCGGGACCCTGGGGGTTCTTGGAGTCGCGGACGGGGGTGAGGCCGGGGAGGTTGTCGGCGACCTCGACGCAGTCGGCACCATCGCTGTTGCTGTAACTGCTCTTACGCCAGGCGACGGAGCTCAGATCAGGCTTGCTGCTGGGCTTCATGTCTGTAGGTCCTCGCTGCTTGTTCGATCAACACCAGGGACGCGTCAGGTGGGAGCGCAACGGCCCTGAGCCGATCGTACGACCTTCGGTAACCCTTCACGGAGGCCGGAAAGTCGACGATCTGCCCATCGTGGTTTCCTTCCGTCCACATCACAGGTGGGGCATCGGCGAAGGTCATGATCTTCGCCATGCCATAGAGAAGGGGATGCCAGGACGTTGTTTCCGGAACGACCTGCAGAACGCTCTGCGATGACTGCACCAGGTGCAGGACGTGTTCCAACTGCTCGGCCATGTCGGCGGGCGGCAGCGATGTCTGCGTGATGACCGACTCGCGCAGAATCCCCCAGTAGTCGGGCCGGTCGGGGCGTTTCCACAGCTCCGCCCGCGCAATCCGCGCACGGACGCGCTCCTCGACCGTCGCGGGCGGCAAGTGTGGCGCCTCGTGCCGGAGCAACCCCCTGAAATACGCCTCGGTCTGGAGCAAGCCGGGAAGCACGTTGGGCGCCCACTCCTCGAGTGTCTCCGCCTGCTTCTCAAGCTCGGGGACATCGGCGAAGTACAGCGGGTGCCCGACCCGTCGCGCCTTGGCCGCGTCTTCGCACCGCCGTTGGAAAAACCCGTCCGTGCCCAGCCGCTCGTCCGCATGCTTGGCGAGATCCATCGGCATTCTGCGCTCACCCCGCTCGATCTGGCTGAGGAACGAGATGCCCCGGAAGCTCCCCTCCGCCAACTGTTCCAGCGTCAGCCCCGCCTGCTCCCGCTTGTAGCGCAACTCGGCACCGTAGAAGCAGGGGACGCTGGTCGACGCGTCGGGGTCCTTGCGTGCGGGCACGACCCACCACCTCCGTTTGCCGGTTGCCGTGCGCAATCCGAAGGCCTTTCACGGTGCGCCACCCGACGCCACTCTGTGAGTGATTCATCACGGAACGCACAGGTCGCAGAAAGGCGCCCGGCATGCACCACTCCGACGACACGGAAACCTGTGTCGAACAACTCCGCACCGCGCTGGAGGCGCACGACATCACGCTCCTCTCCCTCGCCGTGGACCTGCCGACCTTCGCAGGCGCGTACGCCGCACCGCCGCTCATCGCGCTCGGCAACTGCAACACGGCCACCGCCCGCGCCCTGACCGCCGCCCTGCGCAAGGCGGCCGGCCGGTGACCGAACCGCTCACGCTCGAACTGCTCGCGCTCCCCAAGGCCGTACCCGAGGTTCGTCGGACGGTCCGCGAACACCTCGGCGCGCCCTGCCCCGAGGTCCAGCTCTGCGTCAGCGAGCTGCTGACCAATGTGATCGACCACGTCGGCGAGGGCACGCCGGTGACCCTCCGTCTGATCCGCACGGCGGACGGCCGTACCCGCGTGGAACTCACCGATTCCGACCCGCACGCCTGGCTCATCGCGCGCCACCCCGGCGAGGACGACGAGACCGGCCGCGGCCTGCTGCTGCTCGACGCGCTCGCACAGCGCTGGGGTGTGTGGCTGACACCGGCCGGCAAGACAGTGTGGTGCGAGCTCCCGGAAGGCGCACCCTGAAACTCTTCAGGTACCCCCGATCGCCTGCTCCGCCCAGCATGGTCACGGCGAAACACCAGTACCACCGGACCAACGGGGAAGGAACCTCCATGTACCTCCGTACGACACGCACTCGCCTGGGCGCCGCCGCCGTCGCCGCGCTCGCCGCCGGTGCTCTGGCCGTGGGCGCCTCGCCCGCCTCCGCCTCGGCCTCCGGCGGATACGTCAGCGGCGCCGATACGTACACCGACGACTTCGGCGACGAGGGCGTCCTGTCCACGTCCTCGTACAGCAGCTCGAACGCCACCTGTCTGTGGCAGATCATCCTCCTGGCGGAGGGCGCCAACGAGTCGGACGGCACCGACTTCGACATGTCGGACATCGACGGCCACTTCGGCTCCAACACGCAGCACGCCACCAAGCGGCTGCAGGTGAGCTGGGGACTCGCCGACTCGTTCAGCGACGCGGACGGCAAGGTCGGCCCGAACACCTTCGGCTACGCCGACAGCAAGCTGCGCTATCTGGGAGGCAGCACGGCCTCGGGCGGGAACCTGCACGTCCGCTACCAGGGGGCGAAGTACTACTTCGACGTCTACCGGACAGACGGAAAGTACCGGATCTACCACAACGACGCGTGGCACAGCACGAGCTACACCTCCAACACCTGCGACTGACCCTCCGAACGGCTCGGTCCGCGACGCCACAGCGTGACTCCGGCCCCGTTCGGCCGGGGTCACGCTGTGGTCGCACCGGCAATGACCAGGCGTCAGGATTGCCTTGGTCCGGCAGTGATCTCCGGCCGGGGGCCGTGAAAGGGTGTTCGGGACGGCGCTCGCCCGTCTTCGTGAAGGCCCTTACTCACAAGGCAGGTTGATCCATGAGACTGACCCGCGGTGTTCTGCTGGTGGCCGCCACGGCGCTCGCACCGGCCCTCCTTCTCACCGGTCCCGCCTTCGCCGCCGACGCGGCGCCGTCGTCCGTCGGTGTCACGGCGGCGGCGACGGACGACCCCGGTACGCCGGTGGACGAGATGTCGGACGAGGAGCTGCGCATCGCCATCCTCCGCATCATGGCCGACCCCGACTCCGGCGTCGGCGTCAAGCGGGAGGCGAACGAGGCCCTCGACGGCACCGCGGACGACATGCGCGAGTTCCTGAAGACCGGCTACCGCCTGGCCCAGTTCGAGGACGACCGCGTCGCCATCTTCCGCATCCTGGCCGACCCCGACTCCGGCAAGGGCGTCATCCGCGAAGCCACCGAAGCCCTCGAAGCAGGCACCTCGGAAGCCGCCCGCGCCTTCCTCGAAACCGGCTACCGCCTCGCCCAGGCCGAGGACGACCGCGTGGCCGTCGCGCGGATGCTGGCCGATCCGGACATCAGCGACGCCCTCCGCGCGGCCGCGGAAGAGGTCATCGACGGTACGCCCGAGGAGCTGCGGTACTTCCTGGAGACCGGCCAGTACGAGGTGGACCAGTAGGACACCCCTCCGCCCGGCTGCCCAGGTGAGCGGCCGGGCGGACGGAGCCATCAGTGGAAGAAGTGGCGCGTGCCCGTGAAGTACATCGTCACGCCCGCCTTCTTCGCGGCCTCGACGACCAGCTCGTCGCGGACCGAACCGCCGGGCTGGACCACGGCCTTCACCCCGGCCTCGGTGAGGATCTCCAGGCCGTCGGGGAACGGGAAGAACGCGTCCGAGGCGGCGTAGGAACCGGCCGCCCGCTCGGCGCCCGCGCGCTCCACCGCCAGCTTCGCGGAGTCGACGCGGTTGACCTGGCCCATGCCGACGCCGACGGAGGCGCCGTCCTTGGCGAGCAGGATCGCGTTGGACTTCACCGCGCGGCACGCCTTCCACGCGAAGGCGAGGTCGGCCAGCTCCGCCTCGGAGAGGGCCTCGCCGGTGGCGAGGGTCCAGGTGGCCGGGTCGTCGCCCTCGGCCTGGAGCCGGTCGGTGGCCTGGAGGAGCGCGCCGCCGTCGATCGGCTTGACCTCGACCGGGGCGGACGGGGCCTCGGGGGCGCGCAGGACGCGGATGTTCTTCTTCTTGGTGAGGGCGTCGAGGGCGCCCTCCTCGTAGTCCGGCGCGACGATGACCTCGGTGAAGATCTCGGCGACCTGCTCGGCCATCTCCTTGGACACCGGGCGGTTCACGGCGATCACGCCGCCGAACGCGGACAGCGGGTCGCAGGCGTGCGCCTTGCGGTGCGCCTCGGCGACGTCCGCGCCGACCGCGATGCCGCACGGGTTGGCGTGCTTGATGATCGCGACGGCCGGGGCGTCGTGGTCGTACGCGGCGCGGAGGGCGGCGTCCGTGTCCGTGTAGTTGTTGTACGACATCTCCTTGCCGTGCAGCTGCTCGGCCTCGGCGAGGCCGCCGGTGCCGGAGACGTACAGCGCGGCGGGCTGATGCGGGTTCTCGCCGTAGCGGAGGGTGTTCTTGCGCTCCCAGGTGGCGCCGAGGAAGTCGGGGAACCGCGTGTCGTCCACGGGGGCGTACTCGGAGGCGAACCAGGAGGCGACCGCCACGTCGTAGGCGGCCGTGTGCCGGAAGGCCTCCGCGGCCAGCCGCTTGCGGGCGGTGAGGTCGAAGCCGCCGTCCTCGACCGCGGTGAGGACGTCCGCGTACCGCGCCGGGCTGGTGACGACGGCGACCGAGGGGTGGTTCTTGGCGGCGGCGCGCACCATCGACGGGCCGCCGATGTCGATCTGCTCCACGCACTCGTCGGGCGTGGCGCCGGAGGCGACGGTCTCGCGGAACGGGTAGAGGTTCACGACGACGAGGTCGAACGGCTCCACGCCCAGCTCGGCGAGCTGGCTGCGGTGGTCCTCCAGGCGCAGGTCGGCGAGGATGCCGGCGTGGACCTTCGGGTGCAGGGTCTTGACGCGGCCGTCCAGGCACTCGGGGAAGCCGGTGAGCTCCTCGACCTTGGTGACGGGGACGCCCGCGGCGGCGATCCTCGCGGCGGTGGACCCGGTGGAGACGAGCTCCACGCCGGCCTCGTGCAGGCCGCGCGCGAGGTCCTCGAGGCCGGTCTTGTCGTAGACGGAGACGAGCGCCCGTCGGATGGCCCGCTTGTTGCTCTCGGCGGTCACTGGATAACTACCTTTCGTCCCTCAATGCGATAGCCGTTGCGGGCGAGGAGCCCCACGACCTCGACGAGCAGCCTTCGCTCGACTTCCTTGATGCGCTCGTGCAGAGCGCTCTCGTCGTCCTCGTCCCGGACCTCCACCACGCCCTGCGCGATGATCGGCCCGGTGTCGACGCCGTCGTCGACGAAGTGGACGGTGCAGCCGGTGACCTTGGCGCCGTACGCGAGCGCGTCCCGTACGCCGTGGGCCCCGGGGAAACTGGGCAGCAGGGCGGGGTGGGTGTTGACGAACCGCCCGCCGAAGCGCGCGAGGAACTCCTTCCCCACGATCTTCATGAACCCGGCGGACACCACCAGGTCGGGCTCGTGGGCGGCGACGGCCTCGGCGAGCGCCGCGTCCCACTCCTCGCGGGTGGCGTGGTCCTTGACCTTGCAGACGAAGGTCGGCAGCCCGGCGCGCTCGGCGCGGGCCAGTCCCTCGATGCCCTCGCGGTCGGCGCCGACGGCCACGATCTCGGCCCCGTAGGCCTCGGCGCCGGTGGCGGCGATCTCGTCGAGGAGCGCCTGGAGGTTGGTGCCGGATCCGGAGACCAGCACGACGAGACGCCTGGCGCGCTCGGCCACGGGCTTGGCGGCCACGGTGGGGCCCTTTCTCGGGGAGCGTCCGTGCGGTCGGCGGCACAGCGCTTTGTGTATTCGTACGAATGCTTCGGGCCCCCGGATACGGGGAAGCCTACGAAGCGGCCGACCGTCAGCAACGATACCGGCACACCGGGCGGCCCCCACGGGACGGGGGCGTGGCCGGAAGGTAGCGTCGGGGAAGAGCCGGTCCTGGAACGTCGGGGCGCGTGGGAACGCGAACCGTGCACCGGGCGTTCACAGGATGACGGACCCGGGCCGCGACAGAGCCGACGGGAACGCGCCGGTTCACCAGCCCAGTCGTAGTCGATACGTCGTGCGAGGCCGGTCGCGCCGGACCACGCCGTGCTTCATTAAGGGGAAGACGCTCACTTGATGCCGGACCGCAGCCTGCGACTTCTCACGTTCCCCCAGCAGTCCGCCCGGGGAGGGGAGCGGGGTGCCGTGCTGCTGCGGGAGCGCCCCGCCTCGCCGCCCGACGCCCCCCAGGGTGACGACGGGCGCCGCGGGGCCGAGGGCTCCCAGGAGTCACAGGACGACAACCCGTTCGCGCCGCCGCCGGAAGGGGCCCCCGACCGGCCCTGGCAGCCGAGGCACCCGTCCGGCGAGGAGGGCGGCGGCCGCTCCTCCTGGGGCCGGAACTGGAGCGACCGGCAGCCCGGCCGCTCCCCCGGCGGTTTCGGCGAGCGCCCGCGCGGCCCCGAGGGGCAGGGCGGCGGCGGCCCTCAAGGGCCCGGCATGCGCTGGGACCCCACGGACCCGGCCCAGCGCCGGGCGCGGTACGCCCTGCTGTCCGGCATGTGGGCCTTCTTCTTCGGCCTCTTCAGCTGGCCGTACGTCGCCCTGCTGCTGGGCGCGCTCGCCCTGTACTGGGGCATCAGCGCCCTGCGCGCCAAGCCCCGTGCGCAGGACCCGGACGCCCCGGCGCCCGAGCCGAAGGGCCGCCCGCAGACCACGGCCGCGGTGAGCGGAGTGGTCACGGGGTCGCTGGCGCTCGCCCTGGTCGCCGCGTCCTTCACGGCCCAGCTGGTCTACAGCGACTACTACACCTGCACCAACGACGCCCTCACCCAGGAGGCCCGCCAGTCCTGCGGCGACCTCCTCCCGGAGCAGCTGCGCGACCTCCTGGGCACGACCGACTGACCTCCGCGCTCATTCCCGGGGGCCGGGCGGGGGGTCCTCCTCGCCGGGCGCGGTGACCGCGTCCCGCACGCCGAACGGCATGTCCCAGTCCCACGGGCCGGACACGGAGTCCCGGGTGCGGCGGGACGGGTACGGCTCGCCGGGGTCGTCGCGCGGGGGCGGCGGGGCCGGCCGGCGGCGTACGGGCGGCGCCGGCTTCGCCCCCTGCGGAACACGACGGTTCCGTGGTGCACGGCGGTTCCGTGGTGCACCGGGCCCCGGGAGCCGGTTCCCGGGGCCGTCTCCGGGCGGGCGGCGGCGCCAGGCGCGTACCGCCAGTGACGTGGGGACCGCCACCAGCGTGAGCCACGCCAGCGCCGCGGCTCCCACCTGCCACCCCACCGGGCCGAACCGGGCGAGCGCGGCCACTCCCAGCGGCCCGCCCGCGAGCGCGGCGAGCACGGACAGCAGGGCCGCGCACAGCACGGCCGCCAGTCCCGCCGCCCCGGCGGTCCGACCGCGGGTCCAGGCCGGGGCGGGCGCCGGTCCGCTCCTCGCGGCGCCCCGCCCCACGAACCACCCCACCACCAGTCCGGCCGTCACCGGCAGCGCCGCCGCCGCCCAGTTCGGCGCGGTCCCCGCCCCCGCGTCCGGCACCGCCGCGAGCAGCGGGAACGGCGGCAGCGGCGGGGCGGGCGGGGAGGACAGCGGCGTCACCTGGGTGCCGGTGCCGAGGAGGAAGCCGGGGCCGAGGGCGTACGCAGCCGCCCACACCGCGGCGTTCGGCGCCAGCGTGACGCAGAGCAGCAGCACCGCCAGCCATCCCGACCAGCCCTCCGTCAGCCGCAGGAACCCCTGCCCGGCCTCCCCGGCGTGCCATCCCAGCGACACCGCGAGCAGCAGCGCCCCGCCGCCGGCCAGCACCGTCGCCCCGGCCACCGCCGCCCGCGCCGCGACCCCGGGACGACCGTCCGGCCCGAGGACCAGATGGCGTGCGCCCCTGGGCAGCACCGCGCCCAGCACCCGCTCCAGCGGTCCGCTCGGACGGCCGTACGCCGTCCACACCCCCGCCCCCGCGGCCAGTCCGGCGACCAGCGGCACGCACACCGCGGTCCCCCACTCCGGCCGCAGCCCACCGCCCGCGCAGGAGAGCACGGCGGGCGTGCCGACGGCGAGGTAGCCGAGGAGGACGCCCGCCCACGCCGTACGGCCGGGGACGAGCGGGGCCTCGCCCCCCGCGCCTCCCGCACCGCCCTCCGCCACGTCGCGGGCCGCCCGGTGCAGCAGCCACACCGGCAGCGCGAGCAGCAGCAGGGGCGGGACGCCCACGGGCGCGGGGACACCGGACAGCGTGTCGGCGCGGACCAGTTCGGCACCGTGCGCCAGCAGCCACAGCGCCGCCGCGACGCGCAGGGCGCCGCCGGGCCCGCTGTCGGGGTAGGGCGAGCTGACCCACAGCAGGATCACGAGCACGGCGAACGCCGCGAGCCCCAGTCCGGCCGCGAGGGCGCCGCCGAGGAGACCGGGGGCGAGTCCCGGCGAGCGGTCGCGCACACGGGTGAGCAGGGCGGCCGGCGTCGTACGGCGAGCGGTCATCTGGGTCACGTCCGCCATGCTCCCAACGACACGCGCTTTCCCGTCGTAACGGGCAAAAAACGGCTGTGTCGCTCAATATACGTTTATGTACTTTTCTGGACGGAGGGGCTCCCCGTGACACGGAGCCCCACCACCCCGCTCCCCCCGCCCGGTGAACGCCGGCGCCTGCGTGAGACGGCCTCGCTGACGCGTCCTCAGCTCGCGAAACGCGTGGGCGTCCGGCCCGGGACGGTACGTGCGTGGGAGTCCGGCCGCAGCACACCCCACGGTCGGAACCGGGAGGCGTACGCGAGGCTGCTGGCCGGCCTGGCGGAAGGGACCGCCGACGCGGGGACGCCGGAGTCCGTGCCCGTCCGTCGGGAGAAGGAGGCCACAGCGGTGGTGACGGTGTGTCTGGACAAGCCGGGCGGCGACGGCCGTCCCGAAGCGTTCGCGCAGGCACCCTCGCCGGCCTCCGCCTCCTCCCCGGACCTCACGCCCGCTCAGGCCTTCGACGCCCTGTACTCCTTCTGCGCCCCCGCCCTCGTCCGGCAGGCCTACCTGCTCACCGGCCGCCGCGCGCTCGCCCGCGAGTCCGTGGAGCGGGCCTTCCAGCTGGCCTGGGACCGCTGGCCCGAGGTGGCCCGGGACCCGGACCCGGCCGGCTGGGTGCGCGCGGCGGCGCACGAGTGGGCGCTCTCCCCCTGGCACCGGTTCCGCCGCCGCCACCGGCAGCCCGAACCGCCGCTCCCGGAGGAGGACGACCGGGCGCTCCTGGAGGTGCTGCTGCGCCTCCCGCCGCCGTACCGCCGCACGCTCCTGCTGTACGACGGGGTCGGCCTCGGTCTGCCCGAGACGGCGGCGGAGACGGAGGCCAGCACCCGGGCGGCGGCCGGCCGGCTGACGTACGCGCGCGAGACCGTCGCCGCCCGGCTCCCGGACCTGTCGGACCCGCGGGAGCTGCACCGGCGCCTGGCCGAGCTGGCCTCCGCCGGGCGGCTGCGGGCGGCCGAGCCGCCGGTGGTGCGCGGCGGCAGCGAGCGCCGGGCCCGGTTCTGGACCCGGGCCGCCGTCGCGTTCACGGTCGCGCTGATCGGCACCACGGCGCTCACCCTGCGCACGGCCCCGACCCGCTACGAGCCGCCCGTGCCACCGGGCGAGACGGTGCGGGGCGTTCCGCCGCGGGTGGCACCCGGTCCCCTGTCGGAGGAGGAGCGGGAGCTGCGCGCCCGGCTGCGGGAGGAGCTGCCGCGGGGGGCGGAGCGGCTGGCGCCGCAGGCGCGGTAGCCGGGGCGCGACAGCCGAGGGCCTGGCAGCCGGGGGCGGAGACGACGGTGGGCCCGTCCCCCACTGCGGGGAACGGGCCCACCCGTACGGTGTCGCTCGGTGTCGCTCCGCGCCGCCCGCTCAGCCGGCGAGGATGGCGCGCGCCAGCTTCGCCGTCTCGGTCGGGGTCTTGCCGACCTTGACGCCGGCGGCCTCGAGGGCCTCCTTCTTCGCGGCGGCCGTGCCGGAGGAACCGGAGACGATGGCGCCGGCGTGGCCCATGGTCTTGCCCTCGGGCGCGGTGAAGCCCGCGACGTAGCCGACGACCGGCTTCTTCACGTTCTCCTTGATGAACGCCGCGGCCCGCTCCTCGGCGTCGCCGCCGATCTCACCGATCATCACGATCAGGTCGGTGTCGGGGTCGGCCTCGAACGCGGCGAGCGCGTCGATGTGCGTGGTGCCGATGACCGGGTCGCCACCGATGCCGACGGCGGAGGAGAAGCCGATGTCACGCAGCTCGTACATCATCTGGTACGTCAGCGTGCCGGACTTCGAGACCAGGCCGATGCGGCCCGGCTTGGTGATGTCGCCCGGGATGATGCCGGCGTTCGACTGACCGGGGGTGATCAGACCCGGGCAGTTCGGGCCGATGATCCGGGTCTTGTCGCCCTTCTCCACGGCGTACGCGTAGAACGCGGCGGAGTCGTGCACCGCGATGCCCTCGGTGATGACGACCGCGAGCGGGATCTCGGCGTCGATGGCCTCGACCACGGCGGCCTTGGCGAAGGCCGGCGGGACGAAGAGCACGGACACGTTGGCGCCGGTCTTCTCCATCGCCTCGGCGACCGTGCCGAAGACCGGGATCTCGTTGCCGTCGATGTCGACGGACGTGCCGGCCTTGCGCGGGTTCACACCACCGACGATGTTCGTGCCGTCGGCCAGCATGAGCTTGGTGTGCTTCATGCCCGTGGCACCGGTCATGCCCTGGACGATGACCTTGCTGTCCTTGTTGAGGAAGATAGCCATGGCTGTGTAGTCCCTCGTCCCTTACTTCGCAGCAGCCGCGAGCTCGGCGGCCTTGTCGGCCGCGCCGTCCATGGTGTCCACGCGCTGGACCAGCGGGTGGTTGGCGTCGGAGAGGATCTTGCGACCCAGCTCGGCGTTGTTGCCGTCCAGGCGGACGACCAGCGGCTTGGTGACTTCCTCACCGCGGTCCGCGAGCAGCTGCAGCGCCTGCACGATGCCGTTGGCGACCTCGTCGCAGGCGGTGATGCCGCCGAAGACGTTGACGAAGACGGACTTGACGTCCGGGTCGCCGAGGATGATCTCCAGGCCGTTCGCCATGACGGCGGCGGAGGCGCCGCCACCGATGTCGAGGAAGTTGGCGGGCTTGACGCCGCCGTGCGCCTCACCGGCGTAGGCGACGACGTCCAGGGTGCTCATGACGAGACCCGCGCCGTTGCCGATGATGCCGACCTCGCCGTCGAGCTTGACGTAGTTGAGGTTCTTCTCCTTGGCGGCCGCCTCGAGCGGGTTGGCCGAGGCCTTGTCCTGCAGGGCCTCGTGCTCCGGCTGGCGGAACTCGGCGTTCTCGTCCAGGGAGACCTTGCCGTCCAGGGCGATGACGTCACCGGAGGCGACCTTGGCCAGCGGGTTGACCTCGACGAGGAGCGCGTCCTCGGCGACGAAGGTCTTCCACAGGGTGACCAGGATGTCGGCGACCTTGTCGGCGACGTCGGCCGGGAAGTTCGCGGCCTCGACGATCTCGCGGGCCTTGGCGGGGGTCACACCCTCGTTGGCGTCGATCGGGGTCTTGGCGACGGCCTCGGGGCGGGTGGCCGCCACCTCCTCGATCTCCATGCCGCCCTCGACGGAGGCGATGGAGAGGAAGGTGCGGTTGGCACGGTCGAGGAGGAAGGAGACGTAGTACTCCTCCAGGATCTCCGGGGCCGTCTCGGCGATCATCACCTTGTGGACCGTGTGGCCCTTGATGTCCATGCCGAGGATGTCCGTCGCGCGGGCGACGGCCTCGTCCGGGGTCGCGGCGAGCTTGACGCCACCGGCCTTGCCGCGGCCGCCGACCTTCACCTGGGCCTTGACGACGGACTTGCCACCGAGCCGCTCGGTGGCTGCGCGGGCCGCCTCAGGCGTGTCGATGACTTCACCGGCCAGCACCGGTACATCGTGCTTGGCGAAGAGGTCCCTCGCCTGGTACTCGAACAGGTCCACGCGCTTCCGTCCCTATCAGTGATCTCGCGGTTCGTTGGATGCGTGGGCGTGCCGCGAAGGGCAACGTGACGTCCGCTGTGTCACAAGGGAGGCGCACACGGTGTCCGAGCGCGCGGCATGTCCGTCTCGCAGGTTATCGCCGCTTGGGGGACCTCTCTAAATCGCGGGTCACACGTGAGCGGTGATACCTGTCACATGATGCCGCCATCTCTGGCACGGCGTGCCGGACGTGAGGGGCCTCACCGGGCTGGGGTTGGCCCGGTGAGGCCCTGTCGAACAGCCCGGAGGGGCGCTGAACGCCCTGTTCTCCGGGATGCGGGGTGACCGGGTCCCCACCCCAATGGGGGCCGGTCGCCCCTCCACGAGGTTCCGGCCGGACAGACCGACGGCTTTCGGCTGTCCGGGTCCTGACGCCCCGCGGAGTCCTTCGCCACCTGTGAGTCAGGTGCGGGTGGGGGCGCGGGCACGTGCGGCCGGACCGGCGTGAGGGGTCCGCGGCGGCTCCGCTTCCGCCGGGACACGGAGGTTCCCGGACGGGCAGGCCGCCGCGCCGCCCTCGCGCGCACGTGTCCGCGGCGAGGGAGGGGTGTCCCTAGGCGGGTGAGACCGGGACGTCCTGGTACGGGTCCCGCGTACCGGCCGCCTCGGCGCGCACGGTGTCGCCGGGTACGGGCCGGAGCGGCGGCCGGTGATGCGCGGTGACGGCGCACGCGTCACCGTGCCGCGGCGTGCCGTGGTCCGCGGCCGGGCGGCTGCCCGCCGTACCGTCCGACTGACCGGCGGGACCGCCGGGGGTGCCGGGAGCGTGCGGTGCGGGGGCCGGGCCGGTGTCCACGACGTGTACTGCGTCCTGCGCGGGCCGGTGTCCCCGGTCCGCGTGGGGCGCGCGGCCGGCACGGATGAGCTCCGGGCCGTGGACTCCGGGGCCCGCGGCCCGCTCCGGGGTCCCGGACGGTCCGCCCGGCCCCTTCGGCTCGCCCGGGGCGTCCTGGGCGTCCTGGGCGTCCTGGGCGTCCTGCCCGGGCGTGCCGGACGGCGGTGTCGAGGTGCCCGGCTGCGGGACGGACACGTCCGGCTGCGGGGCGGGCGCGCCCGGCTCGGGGAGCGTCTGCTCCGGCGCGTCGGGCAGGTGCGGGAGCTCCGGCAGCGGCGCGGGCTGCTCCGGGCCGGGGAGCGCGGGCAGGCCGGGGAGGACGGGCAGCGCGGGCAGGGTGGGCAGGGTGGGGAGCGCGGGTAGGGCGGGGAGTTGTCCCGGCGTCGCCTCGTCCAGCCGGCCGGTCACCGTGCCGACCAGGTCCCCGGCCGGCCGTACGATCCGCTCGTCCACGGACCGGACCACCGTCTCGGTCAGCGGACGGACCGGATCGGCCACGTCCGGCCGCGGCACGGTGCGGGTCTCGACGACCGGCGCGGGGCCGTTCGGGTCGGGCGCGGTGCCCGAGCCCGTCGACACCGAGGACCCGACGGTGGAGGGGGTCCGCTCGACCGGCCCGCCGTCCGCCGCCCGCGCCCGCTCTCCGCACAGCACGCCGAGCACGAACACCGCGCCCACCAGCAGCGCCAGCAGGACCGCACGCCGCCCCGCCACCGTGCGCATCGCGCGCAGAGCGGCACCGGGCAAGGCTGCTGACCGGATCAAGAGGGGCTGGTCCTCCCGGACGGCTGGACGGCTGGACGGCTGGAGACGCTTCACGGGTCCTTCATCGAACGGCGTCGATCCTTGCACGCGACTCCCGAGGTAGCGCAAGCCCTCCGTTACCGATGGGTACTCATGTCCGTTTTCACCGCCCCGAGTCCACTCCTCAAGCCGTGTCCGGTATCGGCAACGGCCGCTTCTCGATCGCCGCCGCCATCACCTCCGGGAACAGATCGGGTGTGCAGGCGAACGCCGGGGCGCCCAGCGCGGCGAGCGCCGCCGCGTGCTCCCTGTCGTACGCGGGCGCCCCCTCGTCGGACAGCGCGAGCAGCGTCACGAACTGCACGCCCGACGCCTTCATCGCCGCCACCCGCTTGAGCATCTCGTCGCGTATCCCCCCTTCGTAGAGGTCGCTGATCAGCACGACCACCGTCTCCGCCGGCCGGGTGATCCGCGCCTGGCAGTACGCCAGCGCCCGGTTGATGTCCGTACCGCCGCCGAGCCGGGTGCCGAAGAGGACGTCGACGGGGTCGTCGAGCTGGTCGGTGAGGTCGACGACCGCTGTGTCGAAGACGACGAGCCGGGTGTCGACCGCCCGCATGGAGGCGAGCACCGCCCCGAACACCGACGCGTACACGACGGACGCCGCCATCGATCCGGACTGGTCGACGCAGAGGACGACCTCCTTCCTCACCGACCGCGAGGCACGCCCGTGGCCGATGAGCCGCTCGGGCACGACCGTCCGGTGCTCCGGGAGGTAGTGCTTGAGGTTGGCCGCGATCGTGCGGTTCCAGTCGATGTCGTGGTGGCGTGGCCGGCTGACGCGGGCGCTGCGGTCGAGCGCGCCGGTGAGGGTGGCCCGGGTGCGGGTGGCGAGCCTCTTCTCCAGGTCCTCGACGACCTTGCGCACGACCGCCCGTGCCGTCTCCTTCGTCGTCTCCGGCATCGCCTTGTCGAGCGACAGCAGCGTGCCGACGAGGTGGACGTCGGCCTCGACGGCCTCCAGCATCTCCGGTTCCAGCAGGAGCGTGGCGAGGCCCAGCCGGTCGATGGCGTCGCGCTGCATGACCTGGACGACGGAGGAGGGGAAGTAGGTCCGGATGTCCCCGAGCCAGCGGGCCACCGACGGTGCCGACGCGCCGAGCCCCGCCGAACGGTCCCGGCCCGCCTGCGGCGTGTCCCCCTTGCCGTAGAGCGCGGCGAGCGCCCCGTCCATCGCGGCGTCCTGCCCGGACAGCGCGCGTCCGGTCCCGTCGGCCGTGTCACCGCCGAGCACGAGCCGCCAGCGCCGCAGCCGCTCCTGCGCCGGGTCCGTCGTCGTGGCCGCCTCGTCCTGTGTGTCCGTCATCCCGTCACCCCCGCCAGTCCGTCGTGCGCTTCCCCGTCCTCCCCGTCGTCCTCCCCGTCCAGCCCGAGCAGCAGCCGCAGGACCGGCAGCACGGCGTCCGCGCGGGCGGTGTCGGGGTCGGGGGCGAAGCCGGGGACGCCGGACACCGCGGCCGCCGTGCCGCCGCGGGCCCCCGGTCCGCGCCGGACCAGTTCACCGAGGGTGCGCCGCACCCCCGGCTCGTACGCCGAGAACGTCCGCCGCAGCAGCGGCAGTACGTCCGTGAACGCCTCCGCCGGTACGCCCGTCAGCCACGCGTCGACCAGCCCGAGCAGCCGCTCGTCGTGGACCAGGAGCAGTCCGCCGCCGGAGCCGCCGACGAAGCCCTCGATCCACGCGGCCGCGTCCGCCGGCGGCGTGCCCGGCGACAGCACGAGCCCCATGAGCCGCGCCGCCTCGTCCTGCGCCAGCTCCCCGTCGTCCAGCAGCAGCCGCACGGACCGCCCCCGTATGACGCCGGGCACGGTGTCCCGTGCGGACAGGGTCCGCAGTACCGACTGCCAGCGGGCGCGCAGCTTCCCGTGGCCCGGAGCGGGGGCGTCGCCGAGGAGGCCCACCGCGCCGTGCACCGCGTCGACGTGGCGCCGCATCTCGTCGGCGGCGTCCGCGTCCAGGGCGGCGCAGGCCGGGGGCAGTCCGACGAAGACCCGCTCGGCGAGCCCGGCGGCGACCTCGGCCAGCGCCGCGGTGTCGGTGCCGCGCACGTCGCCGTAGCGCAGTGAGCGGACCAGGGCGGGCAGCGCCTGGGCGAGGTGGCCGACGTCGGTGTCGAGGGCCGCGCGGTCGGCGAGGACCCGCATCACCGTGGGCAGCGCCTCGGGCAGGGAGGCCAGCAGGCAGCGCTCGGCGAGCCCGGTGACCTCGGCGAGCCCCCGCGCGCCGACGGCGTCCGCCTCCGCCCTGGCGGTCGCGGCGGCGAGCACGGTCGTCCCCCAGACCCCGGCCTCGGCGACCCGCACGGACAGCTCGGGCTCCCAGCGCAGCCGCCAGGTCTCCCGGAAGGTCCCCGTGCCGCCGTGTACGGCGGCCGGTTCTCCCCAGCCGATGCCGAGCAGCCGCAGCCGGTGCAGCAGTCTGCCGCGCTCCGCGTCGGTCTCCTTGCGCAGGTCGAGCTCCAGCTCCCGCTCCCCGGCCTCGGGTTTCAGCCGCAGCCGGCGCTGGATCCGCGCGAGGTCGCGCTGCAGCGGAACGGCGGGTGCCGTCGCCGGCACCTCCCCGAGCACGTCGCCGACGACCAGCCGGTCGTGCACCAGTGCCAGCGGCACGTCGGAGCCCTCGCACATCACCGCCCGTACGGCGTCGGTCGTCTCGCTCAGCCCGGGCAGCGGGCGTCCGCGCAGCGCCGCGAGGGTCTCCGCCAGCCGTACGGCCTCGATGACGTGCGCGGAGGAGACGGTCCGGTCCTCGGCCCGCAGCAGCCGGGCCACCTTGGTCAGCCACCGCTCGACCGGCCGGTCCGGGGCGCCGAACAGATGCCCGTACCAGCCCGGGGAGTCGATGCCCGCGCCGTAGCCGCTCGTCCGGGAGAGCCTGCGGTGGGTCCAGGGCACCCAGGTCATGTCCGTCTTCACCTTGGGCAGCCCCTTCACCAGGGCACGGTCGGCGGCGACGGTGGCCTTGTGCCGCAGCGCCGGCACGTGCCAGGCCCCGCAGACCACGGCCACGCCGTCCTCGAACTCCCGCCGCGCCGCCCGGACCTGCAGCCGCATGTGCGCCTCGCGCACGAGGTCCCGCCGGTGTCCCCCGCTTCCGTACTCCTCCCGCAGCGCGGTCATGGCCTCCTCGAGCGCGGTGAACGGCGCGACCGCGTCCCCCTCGCCCACGCCCCGGTGCTCGACGACGTCCTCCCACCACCGCTCCGCGTCGTCGTACCCGGCGGCTTCGGCGAGCACCCCCAGGGGGTCGACCCGCATGTCGTCGCCCGCGCCGGGCCCGGGGTCCCCGTCGTCCTCCCAGGCCAGGGTGTGCGCGGCCGGCAGGTCGATGAAACGGGCCGGGACCTCGTGCTCCAGCGCCCAGCGGAGCGCGACCCACTCCGGGGAGAACTCGGCCAGCGGCCAGAAGGCCGAGCGGCCGGGCTCGTCCACCGCGTGGGCGAGCAGCGCGACGGGCGGCCGCATGTCCTTCTCCGCGGCGAGCGGGACCAGCGCGTCCGCCTCCGGCGGGCCCTCGATCAGCACGGCGGCCGGCCGGGCCTCCTCCAGCACCGCCCGCACCGCCCGCGCGGACCCCGGCCCGTGATGCCGCACGCCGAGCAGCAGCGGCCCCGCGGTGTCCGCCTTCCTGCCGTTCATCCGAGTCCTTTCGTGGATGCCCCGCCTCCGGACGGGGGAGGAAATCAACCGCTGACCTCCCGGCAGGCCCGGTAGAAGTCCTTCCAGCCGTCGCGCTCGCGGACCACGGTCTCCAGATACTCCCGCCAGACGACACGGTCCGCCGCCGGGTCGCGGACGACCGCGCCGAGGATGCCCGCGGCGACGTCCCCGGCCCGCAGCACGCCGTCGCCGAAGTGGGCGGCCAGCGCCAGCCCGCCCGTGACGACGGAGATCGCCTCGGCCGTCGACAGCGTGCCGCTGGGCGACTTGAGCTTCGTCCTGCCGTCGGTGGTGACCCCGTCGCGCAGCTCGCGGAAGACGGTGACGACCCGGCGGATCTCGTCGATGCCGTCGGGCACGGCCGGCAGGTCGAGGGAGCGGCCGATCTGGTCGACCCGGCGCGAGACGATGTCGACCTCCGCCTCCGGGGTCTCCGGCAGCGGCAGCACCACGGTGTTGAAGCGGCGGCGCAGGGCGCTGGACAGGTCGTTGATCCCCCGGTCGCGGTCGTTGGCCGTGGCGATCAGGTTGAAGCCGCGGACCGCCTGCACCTCCTGGCCCAGCTCCGGTATCGGCAGCGTCTTCTCCGACAGGATCGTGATCAGCGTGTCCTGGACGTCGGCCGGGATGCGGGTCAGCTCCTCGACGCGGGCCGTCATGCCCTCCGCCATGGCCCGCATCACCGGGCTGGGCACGAGGGCGTCGCGGCTGGGGCCGTGGGCGAGCAGCCGGGCGTAGTTCCAGCCGTAGCGGATGGCCTCCTCCGGGGTGCCGGCCGTGCCCTGCACGAGCAGGGTGGAGTCGCCGCTGACCGCGGCGGCCAGGTGCTCGGAGACCCAGGTCTTCGCGGTGCCGGGCACGCCGAGCAGGAGCAGGGCGCGGTCGGTGGCGAGGGTGGTCACCGCGACCTCGACGATGCGGCGCGGGCCGATGTACTTCGGTGTGACGACCGTGCCGTCCGGCAGCGTGCCGCCGAGCAGGTAGGTGGCGACGGCCCACGGCGACAGCCGCCAGCGGGCGGGCCGGGGACGGTCGTCCTGCGCCGCCAGCGCGGCGAGTTCGGCGGCGAAGGCGTCCTCGGCGTGCGGTCGCAGCGCCTCCGCCTCCGCCGCCGTCGTGTCCGCGGGTGCGGAGCCGTCCCGGCTCGGGTCGACGGACGTCGGTTCAACAGAGACAGGCATGGTTGAGTCCCCTCCAGCTCGGCCGGTTCGGATCTGGCACCAACCGTGCACCACACCACTGACAATCGCTCTGACCTGCACGAACACCCTCGCCAGGGCGATTGTCAGTGCCGGGATCTAGTTTCGGTGGCATGACTGAGCAGGGGGTGCGCTGGACCGCGGACCAGGTGCTGGCACTGGCGCCTGACGCCGCGTCACGCACGGCGGGAAGCAGACTCGGCGCGGCCGGTCCGTGGTCCGGGGCCGGCAGTTCGGGCGAGGGGGCGGTGTGGGGTCTGTGCGAGGGCAGTGGGAGCACTCCGTACCGGACGGTCGTCGACGTCGCGGACGTCTCCGGGCCCGCGTACCACTGCAGTTGCCCGAGCCGTAAGTTCCCGTGCAAGCACGCGCTCGGCCTGCTGCTGCTCTGGTCGGGCGGGGACGGGGCGGTGCCGCGGGGGGAGGCGCCGGAGTGGGCCGAGCAGTGGATCGCGGGCCGGCGCAGGCGCGCGGGGCAGGAGCGGGCCGAGGGCCCCTCGAGCTCCTCGGGTTCCGCCGGCCCGGAGGCGGCACGGCGCAGGGCGGAGCGCCGGGCCGAGCGGGTGACGGCGGGCGCGGTGGAGCTGGAGCAGCGCCTGGCGGACCTGCTCCGCGGCGGCCTGGCGGCGGCCGAGCAGTCGGGGTACGGGCTGTGGGAGGAGACGGCGGCCCGCATGGTCGACGCCCAGGCGCCGGGGCTGGCCGCCCGCGTGCGGGAGCTGGGGGCGCTCGCGGGCACCGGGCCGGGCGGGCCGGTGCGGCTGCTGGAGGAGTGCGCGCTGCTCCACCTCCTCGGCCGGGGCTGGCTGCGCCGGGAGCGGCTGCCGGAGGGCCTGGCCGCGACGGTCCGTTCCCGCATCGGCCTGCCCGCGCCGGCGGACGGCCCGGCGATACGGGACCGCTGGCTGGTCCTCGCCCAGTACGACACGGCGGACAGCCGTCTGACGACCCGCCGCGCCTGGCTGTACGGCGCGGACTCGGGACGCACGGCGCTGCTCCTCTCCTACGGGGCGGCGGGCCGCGCCCCGGAGCTCTCGCTGCCGGTCGGGCTGGCCCTCGACGCGGAGCTGTCCGCGTACCCGGGCGCGGGGCAGCCGCGGGCGGCCCTGGGCGAGCGGTTCGCGCCGCCCGCCCCGACGGACGTGCGGCCGCCGGGGACGACGACGGCCCGGGCGGCCGCCCGCTACGGCGAGGCGCTGCGCGACGACCCCTGGCTGGACTCGGTCCCGGTGACGCTGGACCGGGTGGTACCGGCTCCGGACGGTGACGGCTGGCAGCTGGCCGACGCCGACGAGGACGCGGCCCTGCCGCTCACGCCGGCCGCGCGGTCCCGCCCCGGTCTGTGGCGTCTGGTCGCCCTGTCGGGCGGCGCCCCGGTCAGGGTCTTCGGCGAGTGCGGCCACCAGGGATTCACTCCACTGGCGGCATGGCCGGAGGGGCCCGGTGAGGCGGTGCCGCTGTGCTGAGCGGTGCGCTCGCCCCCGTTCCCGTCCACCTCAGGAATCTTTCGGACACCACTGGACACTCGGTGCGCATGAGTCTTCGACCGTGCCGGGACGCCCGTCGGAAAGGAAGCTCATGAGCAGGACGACCACCACCGTGGGCGCCTCCCTCCCGGACTCCTGGGAGGAGCTGGTGACCACGGCCCTGCTGGGCACGGACCGGCGCACCCCGGCGGGCTCCGCGCCCGGGCCGGGCGCGCCGTCGGCCCTGCTGGACGCGGCGGCCGTGGCGACCGTACGGCGACGCGCCGGGCTGCGGCCGGCACGGGCCGCGGAGCGTCCGCGGCCGGCCCCCGAGGACCCGCGCCCTCCGCTCCCGTCCGCCGCCGCGCGCCGGCTCACGATGCTGCTCGCCGACCGTCCCGGCGCCTTCGGCGGTGGCCGTCGGGGCACGGCTCCGGACCTCATGGAGCTGCTGCCCCAGTGGCTGGCGGCGGCGAACGCCCGCGGTTTCGCGGCGCCCCCGGCCGCGCTGCCCGCCCTGCTCGACGCCGCGCGGGGACGGACCGACCTGCGTCCGGCGGCGCTGCGGTTCGCGGGGCCGCGCGCCCTGTGGCTGGCCCGGTTCAACCCGGACTGGCGGTTCGCCCTGCGTTCCACACCGGGCGGGGGCACGTCCGTGCCCCGCCTCCACGACACGGAGGGCATACGGCGGCTCTGGCAGGAGGGCCTCTTCGCCGAACGGGTCGCCCTCCTCACCGCCCTGCGCTCCCGCAGGCCGGCCACCGCGAGGGAGCTCCTCGCTGCGAGCTGGGCGACGGAGCGGGCGGAGGACCGCCTGATGTTCCTGGACTCGCTGCGCACCGGACTCGGCCCGGACGACGAGCCGTTCCTCGAGCAGGCCCTGGCCGACCGCAGCCGCAACGTACGGGCGACGGCGGCGGAGTTGCTGTCGGCGCTGCCCGGCTCGGCGCTGGCGGAACGCATGGCGGTCCGGGCCGGGGCGTGTGTGGCCGTCGACCGCACGCGGGACACACCGACGATCGTCGTCGAGGCGCCGCACGAATGCGACGCGGGCATGGAACGCGACGGCGTGGTGGCCAGGGCTCCGGCGGGCCGTGGCGAACGGTCCTGGTGGCTGGGTCAGTTGGTGGAGGCGGCGCCCCTGGGCAGCTGGTCGCGGCGGCTCGGCGGGCGTACGCCGCGGGAGATCGTGGCGCTGCCGGTGGCGGACGACTGGCGGGGCGAACTACACGCGGCCTGGTGCCGGGCGGCGGTACGGCAGCGCGACGCGGCGTGGTCCCGGGCGCTGCTCGGAGAGCCCTCCGCGCCGGAGGCGGGCGGCCCGGGGGCGGTGTCCCTGGCCGAACGCGCCCAGCTGCTCGGCACGCTGGACGCCGCCGAACGGGCCGAGTGGGTGGCCGGGTTCATCGAGACGCACGGCCTGTCCGAGGCGTTCCAGCTGCTCGGGGTGTGTGCCGTGCCCTGGGCCGCGCCGGTCGGCCGGGCGGTGGTCGACGCGCTCAACATCGCGCGTGACGCAGGGAGTTATCCATGGAGTTTCAGCGGAGTCATGGGCCTGGCCGAACGCTGCCTCGACCCGTCCGAGGCCGGCCGCCTCGACGCGCTCCTGGCGGTGCCGGACGAGCCGGAGAACGCGTCGCCCGGAGCCGGCGGCTACTGGTCGGAGGCCTTCCAGCGCCTGGTCACCACCCTGCGCCTGCGCGCGGCCATGCTGGCCGAACTGACCCCGGCCGCCCCCTGACCGTCCGGGACGGCGACGGGACCGCCCCCACTCGCGTCTCCGCGGACAGCCGCACCGCGTCGGCTGCGGGCGGTCGTGCCGCTGGGGCGTCGGGGATCCCCTCGCTCGAGCGAAGCCGAGAGTGGGGGAGGGTGGGCGTCGGGGATCCCCCCGCTCGAACGGAGCCGAGCGTGGGGGAGGCACCCCGCAAACGCCGGGCAGCGCGACCCGCCCCCGCCCCGCACCGGCTCCGGGGCGCCGGGGCCGAGGCCCCGGTCCGGGCGCGGCGCGCGAGGCGCCGCGAAGCCGCCCTACGCCTCCGCCGGCTGCCGCACGTTCGCCCGCACCCAGTCCACGATGGACGCCGTGGTCGCGCCCGGGGTGAAGATCTCCGCGACGCCCTTCTCCTTCAGCGGAGCGATGTCCGCCTCGGGGATGATCCCGCCGCCGAAGACCAGGATGTCCGCCGCGTCCCGCTGCCGGAGCAGCTCGATGACGGCCGCGAAGAGCGTGTTGTGCGCCCCGGAGAGGATGGACAGACCGATCGCGTCGGCGTCCTCCTGGATCGCGGTGTCGACGATCTGCTCGGGGGTCTGGTGAAGCCCGGTGTAGATCACCTCCATACCGGCGTCGCGCAGTGCCCGCGCGATCACCTTGGCCCCGCGATCGTGGCCGTCGAGCCCCGGCTTGGCCACCACCACGCGGATCGGACCGGCTGCCACACCCATCACTGCCTCCATGAAGCGACTACATCCATCCGTACCGACAAGTACCGCACACATCCGTCGTGCCGTACACATCGCTCGGGCACCCCGGCCCGAACCGGCCGGAGAAGTGAACGAACGTTATCTCCAGCATCCCGCAACCGGCAGTTTCACGGTGCACAGCGAGGGGCAAATCACACGGAGGGACACGTTCACCGCGCAGCGTTCCCGGGCTCCGGGCCCCGCACACCGCGTGCCCGTGCACCACTCGGGCAACGGTGGGAACATGCGCACAAGGGATCCGCACCGAGGTCGCCGCACCGCCGCGCCCCCTCCACGCATCGCACGCGCGCACCGTCGACCGCTCTCGTAGCGATTTCCCATGAGGGCACACGGGGGACAGGGCTGTCCTTCCGCGTGCCGACAGGAGGTCGGCCATGAAGGTCACCGAGACAGCTCTTCCCTTCCTGCCGCTCTGCCGGCGTCTTCTGCCGACCCGGTTGGCGGATCTCTCCCTGGCCCTGCTGAAGGCGACCGCCCTGGAGCTGGCGATCCTGGCGGGCCACCTCCTGCTCTATCCCGCCGGCATCGTCCAGGAGCGCCGGGGTGCGAGCCCCGCGCTGCCCGCCCCGGGCGGCGCCGCGCAGCTGCCGGCGGAGGCCAAGCCCCCGGTGGTGCTGCTGCACGGCTTCATCGACAACCGGTCGGTCTTCGTCCTGCTGCGCCGCAGCCTCGCCCAGCACGGCAGGCAGCAGATCGAGTCGCTCAACTACTCGCCGCTGACCTGCGACATCCGCATCGCGGCCGAACTGCTCGGCCGACACATAGAGCAGGTGTGCGAACGCACGGGCAGCCGCCGGGTCGACGTGGTCGGGCACAGCCTCGGCGGGCTCATCGCGCGGTACTACGTGCAGCGGCTGGGCGGTGACGCCCGCGTGCGGACGCTCGTCACGCTCGGCACCCCGCACTCCGGCACCCGCGTCGCGCCGCTGGCCAACGCGCACCCCATCGTGCGCCAGATGCGCCCCGGCTCGCCGGTGCTCGAGGAGCTTGCTCAGCCCGCACCGGGCTGCCGTACGCACTTCGTCGCCTTCTGGAGCGACCTCGACCACATCATGGACCCGCTGGAGTCGGCGTGCGTCGAGCACCCCGACCTGACGTCGATGAACGTACGGGTGAGCGGTGTGGGCCATCTCGCCCTGCCCGTGCACCCTGCCGTGGCGACCCGCATACGGCAGGCCCTGGACACGGCGCTTCCCGGAGAGCCGTCCACCGGCCGCCCGGAAGGCCTGACGGTGGCCTGACGGCCGGCCGGGCCCGGTCGGCCCACCACGCGGAGGTGAGGCGCGACGGTGGCGCGACACGCCCGGCACCGGCACCGCGGGACGGCCGGGACCGCGCGTCCCCTCGACAGCAATCCGAACAACGACGGTCCGGGACGGCCCACTTACCGCCGCCGACCCCCACCACTTCGAACAAACCTCGAACAAAAAGCCAAGACCGTGCCCGTCGTCCGCCAAAAGACGACCGATTGCCCGTTTCCTGCGCGCGCGAAACCTGCGGAAGATTGTCGTGCCCGCGTACCGCCGGGTACAGTCGCCGCACTGCTCTGGCAGCCCCTGTTGTCGAGGCGAAAGAGAAGTTGGTGAACGACCGTCACCCGTCGGGGACCATGGACCCGACTCCGGCTTCCGATGCCGCCTCGGCGCCCTACGCGTCGTACGGCACCCAGGAGGCCCAGTACGGCGACTTCACCACGTACGGCGAGTACGACGCCACCGGATTTACCGCCACCCACTTCGGGACCGGCGGCCACCCCACCGGAACCTTCGCCGCCGACCCCCTCTTCGGCGACCTCCCCGGCGGCGGCCACGACACGGGCGCGTACGAGACCGGGCACTGGCCCACGGGCGGTCACGACACCGGGCAGTACGACACGTACGCGGCCCCGTACCCGTCCGCGTACGACACCGGCGGCTACGACACGACCGCCTGGGGCACCGGCCATCACCCGATGACGGTGATCCCGCCGCAGGCCACCTCGCCGGAGACCAGCGGTCAGTGGGACGCCGGTGAGTGGCTCCAGCCCGATCAGGCCGGGAACCCCGCCGACCGGACCCAGCAGTGGGACTGGGGCACGCAGACCTTCGACAGCGGTGTCCACGACGCCACCCAGTGGAACTCCGACGGCGGCGACACCACCGCCCCGGCGTCCGCGTCCGATTCCCCTGAGCCGCAGGCCGAGTCCTACGAGCACCAGGCCGAGTCCCACGAGCCGCAGGCCGAGTCGCTCGACCAGGAGCCCTACGACGCTCCCGCCGCCGACGAGCCGGACGACACCGGTGAGCTGCCCGCGGTGCACCTGCTCGAGGAGCAGGAGGAGACCGTCCCCGCCCCGGCGCCGCGCGCGGCCTCGCGCTCCGGGTCCCGTTCCCGCCGCCGTACGCCCGCCAAGCGCTCCGCGCTACTGACGGTGGCCGTGCCCTCGGCGTGCGTGATGGGTGTCGCCGGCATCGCAGCGGCCTCGGTCGGCGATCTGACCGACGACGGCGGCCAGGAGACGGCCACGAGCGCGGCGGACGTCCAGCCGGTGAAACCGTCCACCGCCAACATCAAGCTGGACACCCAGCTGGAGAGCCTCGCCGCCGGCGCCGACGACTTCGCCGACCGGGCCAGCCGCACCCAGGAGCGCATCGACCTCAAGGCGCAGCAGGCGGCCGAGCGCAGGGCGGCCGCGGAAGAGGCGGCCCGCAAGGAACGGCTGCGCCCGAAGTTCGCACTCCCGGTCGCACAGCACGGACTCAGCGCCTACTACGGCCAGTCCGGCATCAACTGGATGTCCGCCCACACCGGTATCGACTTCCCCGTCCTGTACGGCGCGACGGTGATGGCCGCCACCGACGGCACGGTGCGCACGCAGTTCAACTCCGCCTACGGCAACATGATGATCGTGACGGCGAAGGACGGCACGGAGACGTGGTACTGCCACCTTTCCAGCTACCAGGTCGCCTCCGGCACGACCGTGAAGGCCGGCGACCCGATCGCCTTCTCCGGGGACTCCGGCAACTCGACCGGCCCGCACCTGCACTTCGAGGTCCGCCCCGGCGGCGGCTCGGCGATCGACCCGCTCGCCTGGTTCCGCAGCCACGGCCTCGACCCGTCGTAGGGGCCGCCCCCCGACGGGTCGCGGCCCGCGCCGCTACAGCTTCTCCACCGGCGCGTACCGCAGCAGCAGCCGCTTCGGCTTGGTGTCCCCGAAGTCGATCGTCGCCTCCGCGTTCGCGCCCGTGCCCTTCACCGCGACCACGGTGCCGAGGCCGAACTGGTCGTGCGTGACCCGGTCCCCGACCGCCAGTGACACCACGGACTTCTCCTCCGTCCGCCGGGTGGCGAAACCGGAGGCGCCCGACGCCGACGAGCGGGAACGGGACGACGACAGCGAGGCCGCCACTCCCGACACCGGACCGGACGACACGGGCGAACTCGCCCCCGTCCGCTTCCACTCCAGATGGGCGGCCGGGATCTCCTCCAGGAAGCGCGAGGGCGGGTTGTACGACGGCTGGCCCCACGCGCTGCGCAGCGTCGACCGGGTCAGGTACAGCCGCTCCCGCGCGCGGGTGATGCCGACGTACGCCAGCCGCCGCTCCTCCTCCAGCTCCTTGGTCTGGCCCAGGGCGCGCATGTGCGGGAAGACGCCGTCCTCCATGCCGGTGAGGAAGACGACCGGGAACTCCAGGCCCTTGGCGGTGTGCAGGGTCATCAGGGTGATGACGCCGGAGCCGTCCTCGTCCTCGTCGGGGATCTGGTCGGAGTCGGCGACCAGGGCGACCTGCTCCAGGAAGTCGGACAGCGCGACCGACTCGCCCTCGCCGCGTTCCTGCTCGAACTCCAGGGCGACGGCCGCGAGTTCCTGGAGGTTCTCGATGCGGGTCTCGTCCTGCGGGTCGGTGGACGCCTGCAACTCGGCGAGGTAGCCGGTGCGTTCCAGGATCGCCTCCAGGACCGTCGCCGGGCCCGCCCCGGACTCGACGACCGTACGGAGGTCCTCCATCAGCGTGTTGAACCGCTTGACCGCGTTCGACGACCGCGCGGCCATGCCGTACGCCTCGTCGACGCGCTTCAGCGCCTGCGGGAAGCTGATCCTCTCGCGCTGCGCGAGGGCGTCGATCATGGCCTCCGCGCGGTCGCCGATGCCCCGCTTGGGCACGTTGAGGATGCGGCGCAGCGGCACCGAGTCCTCGGGATTGGCGAGCACCCGCAGGTAGGCCAGGACGTCCCGGACCTCCTTGCGCTCGTAGAAGCGGACGCCGCCGACGACCTTGTAGGGCAGGCCGACGCGGATGAAGATCTCCTCGAAGACGCGGGACTGGGCGTTGGTGCGGTAGAAGACGGCGACGTCGCCCGCCTTCGCCTCGCCCGCGTCGGTGAGACGGTCTATCTCGTCGGCGACGAACTGGGCCTCGTCGTGCTCGGTGTCCGCGACGTACCCGGTGATCCGCGCGCCCGTGCCGGCGTTGGTCCACAGGTTCTTGGGGCGGCGGGACTCGTTGCGCTCGATGACGGCGTTGGCCGCGCTCAGAATGGTCTGAGTGGAGCGGTAGTTCTGCTCCAGCAGGATCGTCGTCGCGTCCGGGTAGTCCTCCTCGAACTGGAGGATGTTGCGGATCGTCGCACCGCGGAAGGCGTAGATCGACTGGTCGGCGTCGCCCACCACGCACAGCTCGGCGGGCGGGACCTCGGGCCCGGCCGGGGTGTCGGCGGGGTGCTCGGAGGTGCCGACGAGCTCGCGCACCAGGGCGTACTGGGCGTGGTTGGTGTCCTGGTACTCGTCGACCATGACGTGCCGGAAGCGGCGGCGGTAGTGCTCGGCGACGTCCGGGAAGGCACGGAGCAGATTGACCGTCGTCATGATCAGGTCGTCGAAGTCCAGCGCGTTCGCCTCGCGCAGCCGCGACTGGTAGAGGGCGTACGCCTGCGCGAGGGTCTTCTCGAAACCGTCGGCGGCCCGGGCTGCGAAGTCCTCCTCATCGATCAGCTCGTTCTTCAGGTTGCTGATCTTGGCGCTGAAGGACTTCGGCGGGAAGCGCTTGGGGTCGAGGTCCAGGTCTCGGCAGACCAGGGCCATCAGACGCTTGGAGTCGGCGGCGTCGTAGATCGAGAACGACGAGGTGAAGCCGAGCCTCTTGCTCTCGCGGCGCAGGATGCGCACGCACGCGCTGTGGAACGTCATGACCCACATGGCGCCCGCGCGCGGGCCGACGAGCTGCTCGACGCGCTCCTTCATCTCGCCCGCGGCCTTGTTGGTGAAGGTGATCGCGAGGATCTGGCCCGGGTGGACGTGCCGCTCGGCCAGCAGGTGGGCGATGCGGTGGGTGAGCACGCGGGTCTTGCCGGAGCCGGCGCCGGCCACGATGAGCAGCGGGGAGCCGGAGTGCACGACGGCGGCGCGCTGGTTGTCGTTCAGCCCTTCGAGGAGCGCGGCGGCGTCGATCACCGGGCGCGGCGCGCCGTCGCGGTAATACGCGTCCCGGTCCGGCGGCACGTCGAACTTCCCGCCGAACAGGTCGTCCGGGACCTGCTCCGGCACGTGCTCGTCCTCGGGCGGCGGCGGGGGCTCGTCCGCGGGGCCCTGCTGGGCCTGGAGGTCCGCCAGGAAGCTGTCGTCAAAGAGGCTGCTCATCGCTCTCCGAGTCTAGGGCGCTCCACCGACAACCCGGGGCCACCCCGGGAACATCCCCGGATTCCGGCGGCCGGGACAGGGCACGCACCCTCCAGAACCAGCACTTCACCCTGCGTGACCCCGCGCGCAAGGTCACGAAAATGTATCGGGCATATCACCCATCAACCTTCACAGGGGCCACACCAGTTGGCTACGGTGCGGGCGGGCCGTACGACCCCCACCGGCGAACCTCGCCGGGCCGCGCGGCCTCCGCCGAGTCCGTCCCTGCCGATCGCGGCAGCCGGAGCCGGGGACCCACCGAGACCTTGGGGTGAATCGGCCCACTCCCCCGCGGAGCGGCCGTAGGGCAACCCTTCCGAGACATCCGCCCGAACCCGACAGCTAACCCGGTAGGCGGAGCACTGGAAGGAGTCGCCTCCCTTGGCGTCGCACCGCAAGTCGCGCATCCCCGGCACCCGCGTGGCAGGCATACGGACCCCGGCCCTCGCCACGGCCGCCCTGACCTCCGTGGCCCTGCTGTCCCAGACGGCGGGCGCCACCCCCTCCGACGACGGCAGGCCGAGCCTGGAGGAGGTCGAGAAGAAGGTCGACGACCTCTACCGCCAGGCGGAGTCGGCGACCGAGAAGTACAACGCGGCCAAGGAGAAGACCGCCAAGCAGCGCAAGCAGGTCGACACCCTCCTCGACGACGTGGCCGAGCGCACCCAGAAGCTCAACGAGGCGCGGGAGGAGCTGGGCTCCTTCGCCGCCGCCCAGTACCGGACCGGCGCCGGTGTCCCCGACACCGCGACCTTCCTGCTCGCGGACACTCCGCAGGACTTCTTCGACCGGTCCCAGCTGATGGAGCGGATGACCGGCCGCCAGAAGGAAGCGGTCGACGACTACGTCACCCAGCAGTCCGAGACGATGAAGAAGCGCCAGGAGGCCACCGAGAGCCTCGAGACGCTCACCGAGTCCCAGGGCGACCTGAAGACGGCCAAGGCCACCGTCCAGAAGAAGCTCACCGACGCACGCGAGCTGATGTCGAAGCTGACCGCCGAGGAGAAGGCGCGGCTCGCGGCGATCGAGAAGAAGAAGCAGAAGGAGGCCGCCCGCAAGGCCGCCGAGCTCGCCCGGCAGCAGGCGGAGCAGCAGAGGGCCCAGGAGGAGGCCGCCGCCGCCCAGCAGGACGGCGGCACCTCGGGCAGCACCTCCGGGTCCTCCGGGTCCTCCGGCTCGGCCACCTCGCCCTCGACGGACTCCTCATACACCACCAAGGCCGAGAAGGCCCTCACCTTCGCCCGCGCGCAGATCGGCAAACCGTACGTCTGGGGTGCCACCGGCCCCGGCTCCTACGACTGCTCCGGCCTCACCCAGGCCGCCTGGAAGGCCGCCGGCGTCACCCTCCCGCGCACCACCTACGACCAGGTGAACGCGGGCACGACGGTTCCCGTCTCCCAGGCCCAGCCCGGTGACCTGGTCTTCTTCTACGACGACGTCACCCACGTGGGCATCTACATCGGCAACGGGATGATGATCCACGCGCCGAAACCCGGTACCTACGTCCGCGAGGAGTCGATCTACTACGACGGCGAGTCCTCGATCCACAGCGTGGTGCGCCCGGCCTGACCTGCCCGGGGGGCTGTGCCCGGCCCGGCCTGCCCGGGGGCACGGAGCCCGGCGCTACGACACGCGGCGCCGGGCGGAGGCCGTCAGGTCCACAGCACCGCGATGAAGACGTTCGTCACGGTCAGCAGGCCGACCAGGCCGAACAGGCCCTTGTCCGCCTTCTCCTCGTCCCGCTTCACATAGACCAGGCCGAGGATCACGATCAGCAGGGCCAGCTTCACGCCGATTTTGATGTTGTCGACGGAGTAGTCCTGGGCCTGGTTGAGGCCGACCAGGACCACACCGGTGACCAGCATCGTCAGCGCGCCGTGCAGCATCGCCGGGCTGAACCGGGCGGTGCCCTCGCCCATCGCCTTCATCTGGGTGAGGAAACCGCCGAGGAGCGACGCGATACCGATGATGTGCAGACCGACGAAGAGGTGGATGAGTACGTCCATGGGGCCGGAGCCTAGCCATAGCCGCCTCATGGCACTCCGGCGCCCTCGTCCGTCCCTCCTCCGGCATATCGGTCATCACTCTGGGTGAAGACGGCCAAACCGGAACGGGATCACGGCCACTCCCGGTCACAGGCGGTCCGCTCACGCCACTTCCGCACAACCCGTCGCCGGGACCGCGCGGCCGGGCCTAGCGTCCTCCCAGGTGACCGGTTCTCCACCGCCGCCCGGTCCAGGGGCGGCAGCCGGACACCACCGCCGAGTAGGTCCGGTGGCGAACGCTCCCCCGTGCACCCGCCGCCGGACCGCCCGGACGGCGCTCCACTCCGCGCGGTCGTGGACAAGGACGGGAGTCCAGGTGGCAGCGCACCGACAGGACCCGACAGCGCCCGGCGAACGGCCCCTCAGACCAGTCGCCGTGCCGTCGCCCAGCGGGTCAGTTCGTGGCGGTTGGACAGCTGGAGCTTGCGCAGCACCGCCGAGACATGGGACTCGACCGTCTTCACCGAGATGAACAGCTGCTTGGCGATCTCCTTGTAGGCGTAGCCGCGGGCGATCAGCCGCAGCACCTCCCGCTCGCGCTGGGTGAGGCGGTCGAGGTCCTCGTCGACCGGCGGGGCGTCGGTCGAGGCGAAGGCGTCCAGGACGAAGCCGGCCAGGCGGGGCGAGAAGACCGCGTCCCCCTCCTGGACCCGGAAGACCGAGTCGACCAGGTCGGTCCCGGTGATCGTCTTGGTGACGTAGCCGCGGGCACCGCCCCGGATCACCCCGATCACGTCCTCCGCCGCGTCCGACACGGACAGGGCGAGGAACCGGACCGGCTGCTCGGCGTCACCCATCAACGGGGCGCAGCGGCGCAGCACTTCGACACCGCCGCCACCGGGCAGGTGCACGTCGAGCAGCACCACCTCGGGCCGGGTCGCGGTGATGACCGTGACCGCCTGGTCGACGTCGGCGGCCTCGCCGACCACCTCGACACCGGTCTGCGCGGTCTGCCCGATCTCCGCCTGGACGCCCGTGCGGAACATGCGGTGGTCGTCGACGAGGACGACGCGCACATGACGCCCGGCACCCTCCGCCGGTCCCGTCGTTCCGTTCGCCTCGGTCGGCTCGCTCATGACGTCCTCTCCGCCCTCTCCATCTCCAGCTCGACCTCCGTGCCGCCGTCCGGCACCGCGCGCAGCCGCGCCGTGCCGCCGTTGCGCTCCATGCGGCCGATGATCGATTCTCTGACGCCCATGCGGTCGGCGGGTATCGAGTCCAGGTCGAAGCCGGGGCCGCGGTCCCGGACGGACACGAAGACCGTCCTCCCCTCGACTTCGGCGTAGACCTGCACCGCACCTCCCTCGCCACCGTACTTGGCGGCATTGACCATCGCTTCGCGCGCGGCCTGCATCTGTGCGCTGATTCTCTCGTCGAGCGGGCAGTCACCGACGACCACGACCTCGAGGGGGACGCCGTGCTTGTCCTCCACCTCGGCGGCGTTGCGCTTCACCGCCTCGGCGAGCGTGGTGGGTTCCTCGTCCTCGTCCTTGCCGTTGCCCTCCGGCTTGTAGAGCCAGGCGCGCAGGTCGCGCTCCTGGGCCCGGGCCAGGCGGCGCACCTCGCCCGCGTTGTCCGCGTTGCGCTGGATCAGGGTGAGGGTGTGCAGCACCGAGTCGTGGACATGGGCGGCGACCTCCGCGCGTTCCTGGGCCCGGATGCGCATCAGACGCTCCTCGGAGAGGTCCTGTGTCATGCGCACGAGGTAGGGGCCGGCGAGGAGGGTTATGCCGACGAGGACCGCGAGGGCCGCCTGGAGCACCGAGCCGAGGTGGCTGCCGGAGCCCCGCAGGACGAAGATGCCCGAGGCGCCCGCCGTCACCAGCAGGACGCCGGCCACCGCACGCAGCAGCGTGACCGTGCGCCGACGGCGGCCGACCTCCATCCAGCGGGCCCGGCGTGCGTTGTCCGCCTGCCGCCAGACCAGGGCGACGCCCGCGCCGACCAGCACGGTCGGCCAGAGGTAGGCCTTGGCGCCGTTGCTCAGGTTCACGTTGCCCACGAAGATCATGGCCACCACGACCATGAGGAGCAGGGCGACGATCTGGCCCTTGTCCGGTTTCCGGGTGACGAGCCTGCGCCGGCCGTCCGCCGAGGTCTCCGTCGTCACCAGGGAGGGCGGCTTCTGCGCGTCCACACCGCCGACGCCCAGCGGTACGAAGAACCAGAACGCGGCGTACAGCAGCGCGCCGAGACCGTCGGCCGTGAACAGACCGACGAAGACGAGACGTACCCAGATCACGGGCAGCCCGAGGTGTCCCGCGAGCCCCCGCGCCACACCACCGAGCCAGCGTCCGTCACTGCTGCGGTAGAGCTTGCGCGGCGGCCGCGGCTCGGCTACGGGCGCTGCTGCGGCTTCCGACATGCCAATGATGGTCACACGCCCGAAGTACCGGAGCATCAGGGTCGGCCCCGGAGACTCCCCTGATCTCCACGGGCCGGCGCCGTCGAACGCTCCCCCGGTCCCGCTCGGGGACCGATATCAGGGTCCGGCCAGGGTCGTACCGACTGCCGCCGCGGCGGCTCGCCCGTCACCATGGACCCATGACCGATCACCAGCACGCCGCGACGGATCCGGGACCCGTCTCCGCCCCGGAGGGAGCGAGCGCCCCGCCACCGGAGCCGGCCGACGAGAGCGGACGCTTCCGGCGCGACCGCCGGCACCAGATGCTCGGCGGGGTGTGCGCGGGGCTCGGCCGGCAGTGCGACATGGACCCGGTGATCTTCCGGATCACGCTCGCGGTCCTGTCCGCCACCGGCGGCATCGGCCTCATCTTCTACGGCTTCGCCTGGCTCTTCGTCCCGTACGAGGACGAGGACGAGAACGAGATCCGCCGGCTGCTGACCGGCCGGGTCGACGGCCACACCCTGACGGCCGTGCTGTTCGCGCTGGTCGGCTGCGGCGTCTTCCTCACCATGCTGAGCAACGACGGGGTGCTGAGCTTCGCGGTCATACTGTCCCTGCTGCTCGCCGGCGCCGGGTACTGGTCACGGCGGCGCGGTGCGCCCAGCCCCGACCACATCGCCGCCCAGGCCGTGGCCGACGCCCCGCCGGAGCCCCAGGCACCGCCGGCCCCCTCCGCCTTCCCGTCGTGGTGGCGTGACCCCATCGTCAAGGACGGCACGCACGTCGGGGGCACGGGCTATCTGTGGGGCCCCCGGGACTCCCGCCACATGGACATCGCCGCCGCCGTCAACATCGGCCTCGACCCCCGAACCCGTACCCGCACCCGCGACACCGCGTACGCACCGCTCCGCCGGCCGCCGGAGCCGCGCGGCCCCCGCGGGACCGGCGGCTGGATCTTCCTGCTCGCCCTGCTCGCCGGCGGCCTCGGCACCGGGCTGACGTGGGAACAGCACCCCCTCGGCACCAGCCTGCAGACCGGCCTCGCCTGTGCGCTCGCCGTCTTCGGCATCGGCGTGGCCGTCAGCGCGTTCCTCGGCCGCACCGGGGCGGGATCGATCATCCTGGCGGTCGTCACGGCGGGCCTGCTCGCCGGCTCGTCCGCCCTTCCCAAGGACATCGGCACCGACTGGAAGCGCACGACCTGGGAGCCCACCTCGGTCGCGCAGATACGCCCGGTCTACGACCTGGGCGCCGGCGAGGGCGTCCTGGACCTGTCGGCGATACGCGTCCCCCCGGACGGAACCGTCTCGACCCGGGCCGATGTCGGCCTGGGCCGGATCCACGTGATTGTGCCCGGGGACGTGACCGTGCGGCTGAGCATCGATGTGGGAGTGGGCGACATCCAGTTGCCGGGCGACAGACAGAAGGACGTGGACGTGGCACCGGGCAAGCACAAGGAGGTGACCCTGGAGCCGCCGGCCGGCGTCGAGGAGGCGGGCACGCTCGACCTCGATCTCCAGGTCGGTGCGGGACAGGCGGAGGTGAGCCGTGCTGCGTCATGAGTTCCAGCCCGGCAAGCTGATCGCCGGCACCTTCCTCACCCTCGCCGCGGTGATCTACGCCGGCGACGCGGGCGGCATCTGGGAGACCCCGTGGTTCGTGGTGATCCCCGTGGTCACCGGCGGGCTCTGCCTGGCCGGCGCGGTGGGTTCCCTGACCGGCCTCGTGCGCCGCCGCCGAGACAGGCCGGTCCCCCGGGGTACCGACACGGGGACGACGCCCTGAGCGGGAGCGGAACTACCGGTACTCCCCCGTCCGCCGCCGCCTCGCCCGCAGAGCGGCGTCCACGGACAGCAACGGAGCGCCCGCCAGCACCAGCGGGATCCAGGCCATCAGATACGGGAGGTCATTGCCGTAGTAGTACGGATCGGCGGCCCAGCTCACGGTCAGCCACAGGCTGAGGGAGATCAGCGCGCCGCCCAGGGCGGCCAGGCGGGTGAGCAGGCCGAGCAGGGTACCGATCCCGACGGCCAACTCCCCGAGGGCGATGGCGTAACCGAATGCGACAGGGCTCTCCAACGCCATGTCGACCAGCGCGGGAACGGCGGAGGAGTCGCGGACGCCGCGCATCATGTCGCCGATCGATCCGGCGCCGGCGTCCTTCATGAACGCGCTGTCCGTGAGTTTGTCGAGGCCGGCGTAGACGAAGGTGATGCCCAGGAAGATGCGCAGGGGCACGAGGGCGTAGCGGGTGGCGGTGTCCCGCCAGTCCCTGTCGCCGCCGGAGTGTGGGGAGTGCGTGTTCGTGCGCATACTGTGAGTCATCGCTGTCCGCCGCCTCTCACTGCCGTGCCGGGGCCTCCGCGTCAGTCCATACGTGCGGCAATCGTTCACGGTTCAACCCTGGGCGCGAGGTTTTTCTTGAGAAGCAGCGTGGGTGTGTGCGGACCGGCGCGTTATGGGGTGCTCCGTGTAGGTGCGGGCCGGGGGTAGGTCGCGCAGCCCGGCGCCAGCGGGGTGCCGTCGCGCCCACCCGTGCCGCCCTGGGGGCACCTCCCAGGCCCTTCAGGCACTGGGGGGAGGCACGACTGCCCGCGGAAGCGGCGGAAGCCGCGTACGGCGCGGAGGGGACGGGGCGGGGGTGGCCGGCGCGTCCGCGCCCTCGGCCCCACCAAGCAACGTGATCCGCGCCGGTCCGAGGACGGACACCCCCGACACGGCCCCGACCCACCCACCGACCATGGGCGCTACGCCCACCTTCACCGGACCGAACGCCGCGCCGCAGGCACCCCACCGAACCCGACGCCGCGCCGCAGGCACCCGCTCCGGCCTACTCCGTCACGTCGATCGCGTACCGGTTCGTCTCCACGCCCGCCGCCGTGACGACCTGTACCTCCACCCGCCCCGGTTCCACCTCCGCCGGCACGGGCACGGTCAGCAGCGCGTCCGTCGGGTTGTCGAAGCCGCCCGTCACAGGGACCAACGGCACATGTACGTTCACCGGCCCCACCCGCACCACCATCCGCGACAACCGGTCCGCCCCCTGCGCCCCCGCCGGCACGAACCCGGCCCCCCGGATCTCGATGTCGTCCCCGGTCCGGATCGGCGCGTCCAGATCGCCGGCCTCCCGCGCCCGCACCACCGACAGAATGACCGGACGTCCACCCTCCGCGTACTTCCCCGCGAGATATGTCGCCGCCGACACCAGCACCACCACCGCGAGCCCCCACGGCAGATCCGGCAACTGGTCCGGCCGCCGGGCCAGCCGCACCGCCGCGAACGCCAGGGCGACACCGCTGATCACGACGTACTGGATGTCGGCGAAGCTCCCCCGCCCCGAGTCGTCGGTCAGCAGGTCCGCCGCCCTGGGCCGGTGCGCGCGTACCTTCTGCAGCCGCTGCCCCAGCACCCGCAGCCCGACCACCCGCCGCACCAGCACGGCGATCCCGCACACCACGGCCAGCACGGTCACCACACCGGCACCGCGGGCGAGTTCCAGCCCGTCGATCAGGGCGTCCCGCTCCCGGTTGCCGGAGGCGGCCGCGAGCCGCCCCACCAGAACGAGCACCGCGAACGCCAGGAACAGCACCCAGCACGCGGCCACCGCACGGGAGGTGGAGAGCCGGTTGTCCTCCCCGATCACCGGCGCCAGCACACCCCCGCGCGCCCGGTGGAACCACGACGCGGCGGTCAGCGCCCCGGCCACCACCAGCGCGGCCAGCAACCCGGCGGTGCGCGCGGCGGTCCATCCCGCGCCGATCGCCGTGAGCGCCTGTCCCAGGAGCAGCAGCACGACGCCCGCCCACACCACACCCGCGGTCCGCCGCCACAGCCGCACCAGCCACGCCGCGCCCTCGGCCCGCCCCCGTTCGGCGACGACCTCCGCGGCCTGCGTCAGCTCCTCCGACACCCACTGCCGGGAGGCGGAGGCGGAGTGGGCCACCGCGGCCGGCACCCCCTGCCCGGCCGCGAACTCGTCCCGCTTCAGCAGGAACGCGGCGACCGCGCGCCGATGCCCCTCACGCACCCCGTGCGGACAGTCCCCGCAGGTGCAGCCGCCCCCGTGGGCGCCCATGTCGGGGCCGCCCTGCCTCGCCTCCTGCACCGCCACGCCCGAAGCCCGCCTTCCCCACCGTCACGACCACGAATCGACCCACGATCACCGCCACCGGCCCCCACACAAGTCCCCGGTGACGACAGCGAATTGTGCCCTACCCCGTCCCCTCCCCGTCCGGCAGGCCCGGTCCGTACGGGTGAACTCCACGACGCCGGGTTGACCCGCCGCCTATGTCAGCAGATCCGGCTCGCTCCGGCTGATGTCCTGCCACATCGGCTGGTAGCTGATCCACGCCACCAGGTCCCCGCCCAGCTGCTCCCGCGTCGCCACCGCCTGCCGGTGGTCGATGAGGACGGGCCGGCCCGCCGCCTTCGCGGCGAGCTGCACCTGGCAGGACCGCTCCATCGCCACGAACCACCAGGCCGCCGCGTCCACCGAGTCGCCCACGGTGAGCAGCCCGTGGTTGCGCAGCACCAGCGCCTTGCGGGAGCCGAGCACACCCGCGATCCGCCGCCCCTCCTCGGCGTCGACGGTGACACCGCTGTAGGCGTCGTAGAGGGCGTGGTCCTCGTAGAAGGCGCAGCTCTCCTGGGTGATCGGGTCGAGCAGGCCGCCGAGGGCGGCGAGGGCGCGGCCGTGCACCGAGTGGCAGTGGGCGACGGCGACGACGTCGGGCCGGGCCGCGTGCACCTGGGCGTGCACGGTGAACGCGGCCTGGTTGACGTGGTGGCCGCCCTCGACGACCTGGCCGTCCCGGTTGGCGAGCACCAGGTCGCTCACGGTGACCTGCCGGAAGGACATCCCGAACGGGTTGACCCAGAAGCAGTCGCTGAACTCCGGGTCGCGCGCGGTGATGTGCCCGGAGACACCGTCCTCGAAGCCGAGCCGCCCGAAGAGCCGCAGCGCGCCCGCGAGCCGCTCCTTGCGGTGCCGGCGCTCGTCCTCGGCCGACTCGTGCCGGGGCGGCATGGCGAAGCGCAGTCTGTCGGTGGGTAACGGCAGGGGCGGCGTGGGCCCGTGCATGAGTCCTCCCGCGGGGGTTGCGTACGGGGCGGAAGTTACCGGTGGGCAGCCCCGGACGACAGCTCTCTTCGATAAAGAAGGGGCGCGGGCCCGAAAGAAGCGGCGCGGGCCCCTCTGCTCCATCCGGAGGACACCGCCGATATCCGACACAAGGTGTCCGGTATCCCCGCCACACTCGGCGCCATGAACACGAACTGGGAGGCTTTCGCCGCCGCCGAACCGGACTTCGCCAAGACTGTGGAGGAACGCTTCGCCGCGTACACCCACCACGTCCTCGCGACCCTGCGCAAGGACGGCTCACCACGCACCACCGGCCTGGAGGTCCGCTTCCTGAACGGAGAACTCTGGCTCGGCATGATGCCGCACTCGCTCAAGGCGCTCGATCTGCGCCGCGACCCGCGCTTCGCGCTCCAGGCGAACCCCGGTGACGGCACGGGCATGGGCGGCGGGGACGTCCGCATCGGCGGCCGGGCGGTCGAGATCGCCGACGCCGACACGGAGACCCGGGCCGGATACGCCGAAGAGGTGGAACCGCCGGAGCCGTTCCACCTCTTCCGCACCGAGCTGACGGAGGTCGTACGGACCTACGTCGAGGACGACAAGTACCTGGTCGTCCAGGTCTGGAAGCCCGGAGAGCCGGTGCGCACTCTCAGGCGGACGTGACGGCGGGGACTACTCCCACTCGATGGTGCCCGGCGGCTTGGAGGTCACGTCGAGGACGACGCGGTTGACGTCCCGCACCTCGTTGGTGATCCGGGTCGAGATCTTCGCGAGGACGTCGTACGGCAGCCGGGACCAGTCGGCGGTCATGGCGTCCTCGCTGGAGACCGGGCGCAGCACGATCGGGTGACCGTAGGTGCGGCCGTCGCCCTGGACGCCCACCGAGCGCACGTCCGCGAGCAGGACGACCGGGCACTGCCAGATGTCCCGGTCGAGACCGGCCGCGGTCAGCTCCTCACGGGCGATGGCGTCGGCCTCGCGGAGCAGGTCCAGCCGCTCCTTGGTGACCTCGCCGACGATCCGGATGCCCAGGCCCGGGCCGGGGAACGGCTGGCGCTGGACGATCTCCTCCGGCAGGCCGAGCTCCTGGCCGACCATCCGGACCTCGTCCTTGAACAGCTTGCGCAGCGGCTCGATCAGCTTGAACTCGAGGTCCTCGGGCAGGCCGCCCACGTTGTGGTGGGACTTGATGTTGGCGGTGCCGGTGCCGCCGCCGGACTCGACGACGTCCGGGTAGAGCGTGCCCTGGACCAGGAACTCCACTGCCGGACCCTCGTCCGCGATGATCTCGGCCTGGGCCTGCTCGAAGACCCGGATGAACTCCCGGCCGATGATCTTCCGCTTCTCCTCGGGGTCGGAGACGCCCTTCAGAGCCGTGAGGAACCGCTCCTGCGCGTCCACGACCTTCAGCTGCACGCCGGTCGCGGCCACGAAGTCCTTCTCGACCTGCTCGGTCTCGCCCTTGCGCATCAGGCCGTGGTCGACGTACACGCAGGTCAGCTGGGAGCCGATGGCCTTCTGGACGAGGGCGGCGGCGACGGCGGAGTCCACGCCGCCGGACAGACCGCAGATGGCGCGCTTGTCGCCGACCAGCTCGCGGATCGCGGCGACCTGCTCGTCGATGACGTTGCCGGTGGTCCAGTCCGGGGTGAGGCCCGCGCCCCGGTACAGGAAGTGCTCCAGCACCTGCTGCCCGTGCGTGGAGTGCATCACCTCGGGGTGGTACTGGACGCCGTAGAGCTTCTTGTCGTCGTTCTCGAACGCGGCGACCGGGACGACGTCCGTCGAGGCGGTGACGGAGAAGCCCTCGGGGGCGGCGGAGCAGGCGTCGCCGTGCGACATCCAGACGGCCTGCTCGTCCGGGGTGCCCTCGAAGAGGGTGGAGGAGTTCTTGGAGACGTGCAGACCGGTGCGGCCGTACTCACGGGCGCCGGTGTTGTCCACCTGGCCGCCCAGGCTCTGGGCCATGAGCTGGAAGCCGTAGCACATGCCGAAGACCGGGACGCCGGCCTCGAAGATCTCGCGGTCGAGACGGGGGGCGCCCTCCTCGTACACGGACGAGGGGCCGCCGGACAGGATGATCGCCGCCGGGTTCTTGGCGAGGATCTCCTCGACCGGCATGGTGCTCGGCACGATCTCGCTGTAGACCCGCGCCTCGCGGACGCGACGGGCGATGAGCTGGGCGTACTGCGCGCCGAAGTCGACGACCAGGACGGTGTCGGGCGCGTTGGCAGCGGGAGACGCTGATGACACGAGGTGCCTTCCGGCGGTGGGGCGGGGGTCTTGTGCCTCCCAATTCTACCGAGGTGGCGGCGGGACACGTCCCGGGCCGGGTCGGCGCCCCCGCCGGGGCCCCGTCTCACCATGCGATCCGTGTTGGACGGCCGCGGCGGGCCGGGCATACTGGCCCCATGCTCACGCACCCGACCTTCCTCTTTACCTATGGCGACCGGCCCGCCGGCTGCCATGGTCGTGCTGCTTGAGCAACTGACAAGCGACTTCCCAGGCGCCCCGGGCCGACAAGGTCCGGGGCGCCTGGCGTTTTCCTCCGGACCTCGCCGCTCCGGGGCACCGCACCCACCCACCGAGGAGCCCCGGCATGACCGCCACCACGACGGAGTCGACCGAGAGGACCGGCGCCCGCACCACCGAGGCCGCCGAGCTGATCACCAACGCCCGCGAGCGGATCGACGCGCTCGACGACCGGATCATCGGTCTGGTGCAGGAACGGATGGCCGTGTCGGCCGTCATCCAGAAGGAACGGATCGCCTCCGGCGGGCGGCGGGTGAACCTGTCCCGCGAGATGGAGGTCCTCACCCACTACCGGGACGCCCTGGGCAAGCCGGGCACCGCGCTCGCGATGACCCTGCTGGAGCTGTGCCGCGGCAGGATCTGAATCCGCGTCCGCGGTACGGGCGCACGCACGCTCCTCACCCGTCCGGCGCGTGACCGGCACCGGGACCGCTTCGTTGGTACCGGTGTCCGTGCCGGCCAGGGACGGGACCGGGAGAACCACGCGTGGCTCTCCGGAGCGATGAGGCGTGCGGTTCCGCCGTGCGCCGTGGGACCTCGCTCCGGAGGAGTGACCGGACAGCAGGGGACAGCGGCCCGGTCACCCGGAGAACGGCCGGTCCCGGGGACGCCCGGGACCGGCCGGCGGGAACCGTCCGGGACCGTGCCGGACGAACGGCGCGCGTCTCGGACAACGGCGCGCGTCTCAGGTACGGGTCACGACGCCGCACTCCTCGTCGCGCCCGTCCGCCGTCAGCTCCTTGCTGCGGTCGTACGGATCGCGCGCCTCCCCGGACGGCTCGGGAGCGGCGGTCCGCCGGTCGGCGAAGAACTGCGGACGGATCACGCCGTCGCCCTCCCGGCAGTCGTCGTTGGCTATCTCGCTGTTGACGGCGGCGAGCCGGATGTGCCCCTCGCTGTTCCGGAACCTGGCCGGGTCCACGGCTTCCACCTCGACCGACCGGCGAACGACGGCCCGGGTCACCTCGTCACCGCCGCCGGCCCGGGCCACCGGGTACACAAAGGTGTAGTCGGCCTTGATCACGGCCCTTCCGGCCGTTCCGCTCACGGCCTCGACCGTCATACGGCCACGGACCCGCACGCCGCCCACGAGTTCGACCTCCTCGGGATCGAAGCGGGTGAACGTCCACACCGGGTCGTTCTTCACCGTGGGCTCGCGCAGCCCGGCGCGCAGCTCGGCGAGGTACTCCTTCTCCAACGGGTCCACGAGGTCCAGCGCCTTCTCCGGCCGGCCGCCCTTCAGCACCGCGGGATCGAGGTTGGAGGCGACCAGGAACTCCTTCGTCCCCTTCAGCGCGGCCTCGATCCGGGCGGCCGGGACTCCGTTGACGGCCTCGGCCTCGGGCAGCCGGACGGCGTCCGCCCCCGTCTCCCACCCGGCGGCCGGGGATCCGGCGAACGGCCTCTCACGGGTGGGGACGTCCGCGGGGACGGCGGAGGGCGCGGCGCTGGGCCGGGCGGTCTCGGGGGCCAGCGGCGTGGCGTCGGCCGTCCGCGCCCCGTCCGACGCGCCGGACCCCTCACCGAGGCCGCCGGGCAGCCAGGACAGCGCGGCGGACGGATTGACGGCGACCACGGCCAGCGCCGCGGCCACCACCACGCCGACCGCGCTCCAGACCCGGCGCCGTCGCGAGGTGCGGCCGTTCCCCTCCTGCCAGGCCTGGCCCGTACGCCACCCCTCGGGCCGGGCGGGCCGCACGGGCTTCCGCTTCCTGCCCCAGCGGCGTTTGCCGCCACCGGCCGCCCCGGCCTGCGCCTCGTCCATGGCCCGCAGCCGTTCGGTCACCATGCGCGCCCGCGCCGACGGCTCCTTGGGAGCGGAGGCGCGGATGTCGCGCTCGCTGTCCCGGACGAACTTCTCCCAGACGTCGTCGGGGAGGGACGAGGACTCCGGTCCGGACTCTTCGGACGACTGTTCGGCCACGGGGTCGTGGGCTTTCTCTCGGTGGCGGTCGTAGGCGGCCGAGCGTACGCCAATGATGATCACCCTCCGCTTGTGATCCACCTCACATAAGAATTCCGTGAAGAGCAGGACAACCATCCACCGGCCTTGTTGATCGAACTCACCGAATCCTCACGGATCACACCCGTGGCTCCCTCTGCGGAGGAGCCTCCCTCTCGTACCGCACCCGAGCAGTACGCCGGACTCACCGAGGTCTTCATGAAGCTTCGCCGTGCCATGGCCGCAGCGGCCGCGACGGCCGTCATCGCGCCACTGGCCCTTCTCTCGGCTCCGGCAGCCTTCGCGACCGGCAGCGAGGAAACGCCGGGCACGTCGACGAGCACTTCCGTCGAGGACGAGAACCCCCCGGCAGAAGGCGAGAACCCGCCCGCCGAAGGCGAGAACCCCCCGGCGGAGGGTGAAAACCCGCCCGCCGAGGACGAGAACCCCCCGGCAGAAGGCGAGAACCCGCCCGCCGAAGGCGAGAACCCCCCGGCGGAAGGCGAGAATCCCCCGGCGGAGGACGAGAACCCGCCCGCCGAGGACGAGAACCCCCCGGCAGAAGGCGAGAACCCGCCCGCCGAGGACGAGAACCCCCCGGCAGAAGGCGAGAACCCGCCCGCCGAGGACGAAGACCCCCCGGCGGAGGACGAGGACGACGTCGAGCTCTGCCTCGACGAGGAGGGCAACAGCACCGCCGAGCTCAGCGCCGACCTGCGCAGCGGTCTGTCGGGGCTGCCCGAGACGATCGTCGCCGGCAGCGGCTGGACGGCGTTCTCGTTCGACGTGTCCAATCGCAGCGACGACGAGATCAAGGACATCAAGCCGCTGATCGGCGTCGCGGCCCTCGGCTGGGACGAGAAGGACTACTCCGGCCAGATCACGGTCCAGGTCTTCGACAAGGCCGCCGGGACGTGGAACACGCTCGCGGACGCCGCCGGTGAGGGCGGTACGTTCGCCGCGTTCTCGCTCGGCGCCGGTCAGTCGGTCTCGTACCAGCTGCGGCTGAGCGTCAGCGGCAAGGTGCCCGACGCGCTCGGCATCACCGGCGGTTTCGCCGAGTACGCGGACGACGAGGGCTGCTGGCTCGCCGACGACTCCAACGGCTGGATCTACTTCTTCGACATCCTGGCCGCCGGCTCCGACCCCGGTGAGCCGAACGACGCCAAGCCGCAGACCGGCGGCAAGGTCGAGCTCGCCGAGGTGAAGGACGTCAAGGTCACCGGCAGCCTCGCCGAGACCGGTTCGAACTCCGCCCTGCCGATGATCGGCCTGGCCGGCGGTCTCGCCGTCGTGGCCGGTGCCGGTGCGGTGTTCGTGGTGCGCCGGCGCAAGGCCGGTGCGGAGGCGTAACGCCGCCCGGCCGCACCGCGTGCGGCCTCACCCAGGACAAGGGAAGAGGACCTGAGCTCGGAGGGGGGCACAGGTCCTCTTCCCTTTACTTCCTCGGCGCCACCGCTCACTTCTTCGGCGGCACCGCCGGCATCCCCAGGAACGGCAGCCGCAGCGCGCCGAACGCCTCCGCCGGGACCGCCGGGGACTTCGGCTCGACCGGCTCCAGGCGCCGGTAGGCCTCCCCCTGCGCGGGGCGCGGATCGGCCTCGCCCTTGTTGGGCCAGTACGACATCGCCCGCTCGGCCTGTGCCGTGATAGTCAGGGAGGGGTTGACGCCCAGATTCGCCGAGACGGCCGCCCCGTCCACGACCGAGATGCCGGGGTGTCCGTAGAGGCGGTGGTACGGGTCGATCACACCGGTCTCGCGGGACGCGCCGATCGGGCAGCCGCCCAGGAAGTGGGCGGTCAGCGGCATTCCCGTCAGCTCGCCGACGTTGGAGCCGGCGAAGCCGTTGATCTCGGCCGCCAGCGCCGACGCGCCCTCCGTGGCCGCCTTGATCTGCTTGGGGTTGGGGGCGCCGTGGCCCTGCCGGGCGGTGAGCAGCCCGCGGCCGGCCCCGGACGGCTTGAGGTACGTCGTCAGGGAGTTGTCCAGCGACTGCATCACCAGGCCGATGATGGTCCGCTCCGACCAGCGCCGGTTGGACAGCGAACGCAGCAGCAGCCAGGGATGCCGCGCCGCGTTGCCCAGCCAGCCGAGCACCCGGGCGGCGCCCGATCCGCCGCCCGCGTACGGGACCTGGAGGATGGACAGCCCGCCCATCGAGTTGGAGCCGCGGCCGTAGCGGACCGGCTCGATGTGGGTGTTCTCGTCCGGGTGGATCGACGACGTGATGGCCACACCGCGGGTGAAGTCGGCCTTCGGCGCGCCGGTGGCCCTGCGGTAGCGGCGGTCGTCGGTCTGCGCGCCGACGAGGGCCTCGGAGTTGGTGCGGGTCAGCTCGCCCAGCCTCTCCGAGAGGTGCGGCAGCTGCCCGCCCGCCTTCATGCGGTGCAGCAGCGTCTGGGTGCCGTAGGTGCCGGCGGCCAGGACGACCCGGCGAGCGCGGAAGGTGCGGCCCTCGCCCTTGCGGCGGTCGTCGGTGGGGAGCGTGGCGACGGCGAACCCGCCCCGCGAGTCCTCCGTGACCGACACGGCCGTCGTCATGGGGTGCACGACCGCGCCCGCCTTCTCGGCGAGGTGGAGGTAGTTCTCGTTGAGGGTGTTCTTCGCGCCGTGCCGGCAGCCGGTCATGCACTCGCCGCACTCGGCACAGGCCCGCCGCGACGGTCCCGCCCCGCCGAAGTACGGGTCGGGCACCTCCTGTCCCGGCTTCGCCCGCACCTTCCCGTCGGCGTCCTCGCCGTCGCCGAAGAAGACGCCGACCGGGGCCATGTGGAAGCTGTCGCCCACGCCCATCCGCTCGGCCGCCGCCTTCAGGTGCACGTCCGACGGGGTCATCGTCGGGTTGAGCCGTACGCCGAGCATGCGCTTCGCCTGGTCGTAGTACGGGCCCAGCTCCTCCTGCCAGTCGGTGATGTGCCCCCACTGCGGGTCCTCGAAGAACGGCTTCGGCGGCACGTAGAGGGTGTTGGCGTAGTTGAGCGAGCCGCCGCCGACGCCCGCTCCGGCCAGCACCATGACGTTGCCCAGCAGGTGGATGCGCTGGATGCCGTACATGCCGAGCTTCGGCGCCCAGAGGTAGTTCCTCAGGTCCCAGGAGTTCTTGGGCAGGGTGTCGCGGGTGAAGCGGCGGCCGGCTTCGAGGACGCCGACGGTGTATCCCTTCTCGGTCAGGCGGAGGGCGGTCACGGAGCCGCCGAAGCCGGAGCCGACGACGAGGACGTCGTAGTCGTAAGCGTCCTTGGGCACGGGTGTCTCCTCGTTGAGTGTCGCGTGCGGGTGATCCGCGGTTGCTCGCGCTCGCGCGGCGGAGCCGCATATCGATGCGGCCCCGCGCCCCTGAAGGTGGTTACCTGAACCGGAACGCCTTCATCAGGCGCAGACTGCGGCTCATGAAGGCCGCGTACCTCTCGTCGTCCATGCCCAGTGAGGGGGCCATGGGCAGCACGCGCTGGTGGGCGACGGTCTGGGACTCGGTGTACTTGAGGATGCCCTCGGAACCGTGCCGGCGGCCGAGTCCGGAGTCCTTCATGCCGCCCATCGGCGACTGGACGCTGCCGTACGCGGCCGCGTATCCCTCGTTGATGTTCACCGTGCCGGTGCGCAGCCGGGCGGCGATCCCGCGGCCGCGCCGGGCGTCCCTCGTCCAGACCGACGAGTTGAGCCCGTACGGGGTGGAGTTGGCGCGCTCGACCGCCTCGTCGTCCGTCGCGAAGCGGTGGACGGAGACGACCGGGCCGAAGGTCTCCTCGCAGGCCAGGGTCATGCTGTCGGTCACGCCGTCGAGGATGGTCGGCTCGTAGAAGAACGGGCCGATGTCGGGCCGCGCCACACCGCCCGCGACGACGCGCGCTCCCTGGGCGACGGCGTCGTCCACGTGCCGCTTCACGGTCTCCAGCTGGTGCCCGCTGACCAGCGAGCCCATGTCCGCGCCGTAGGACAGCGACGTGCCCAGCCGCATCGCGCGGGTGCGTGCCGCGAAGCGGTCGAGGAAGGCGTCGGCGATCGACTCGTGGACGTAGAGCCGCTCGATGGAGATGCACAGCTGACCGGCTGAGGAGAAGCAGGCGCGCACGGCGCCGGCCGCCGCCTTCTCGATGTCGGCGTCCTCCAGGACCAGCATCGCGTTCTTGCCGCCCAGTTCGAGGGAGACGCCGACCAGGCGGTCGGCGGCGACCGTGGCGACCTCACGGCCGGTGCGCGTGGACCCGGTGAAGGAGACGTAGTCGCCGCGCTTGACGACCTCGGGGCCGACGACCGGCCCCAGGCCGATGACGGCCTGCAGGACGTCGGCGGGCAGACCGGCCTCGATCAGCAGGTCACGGGCCCACAGGGCGGTCAGGCAGGACTCGGTGTCTGGCTTCATGACGACCGCGTTGCCTGCCACCAGTGCGGGCAGCGCGTCGCCGACGGACAGTTCGAGGGGGTAGTTCCAGGGGACGATCTGTCCGATCACACCGCGCGGGTGGCGCAGTTCGGTGACCTTCGTGAGGGCCGGCACGGCGCCCGCGTGCCGCTTGGGCCGCAGGTAGGCGGCGGCCCGGCGGCCGTAGTGGCGGGCGGCGACGGCGACGGCCTGCACCTCCTCGTGGGCGTGCAGCCGGGCCTTGCCGGTCTCCAGCTGGATCAGGTCGAGCACCTCGGCCTGGCGGCTCAGCACCAGGTCGTGGAAGCGCAGCAGGACGGCGGCGCGCTCCCGTACCGGGATCCGCGCCCAGACGGCCTGGGCGGCGCGGGCCGCATCGAAGGCCTTCTCGACGTCCTCGGGCGTCGACTCGGGCAGGTCGGCCAGCTTCTCGCCGGTGAACGGCGTGTGGTTGGCGGTCCGGCCGGAGCCGGCCACGCCCTTGGTGAGCTGGGCGACCAGCTCCGGCGTGACCACGTCGGCGGCGGTGCGGGCCCCCGCCGGCGCGGGGGCGAGGGGGTTGGTGCCGGTCGTTTCCCGGGTCTGCGCGTCCGTCATGAGCCGCAGGGTATGCCCGGGGGAACACTTTGTGTACCCGTCGGTAACAGATTCGCCCACCGCTCACACATCGCCAGTGAACGCTGGCAACGAAGCTCCTGATCAGGGCGTTGGCCGCGACACCGACCGTTCAGAGCTCGCGGATGTCCCACGAGTCGACGACCGTACGGGCGATCTCCCGGCCGGCCTCGGTGAAGTGGCCCTTGCCCGGATACACGATCCAGAGCCGGTACATGTCGCCGTCCTTGTTCCGGTAGTACATGACCTGCGCCTCGCGCACCAGCGCCGGATCGGTGGTCGTCGTGTAGACGATGGTGTTCGTGGCCGCCTGGCGGTCCTTGTACGTGGTCTCGCGCGGCTGGCCCTTCGGTGCCGGGGTGTCGGCGATGCCCCAGCCGTACTCGCCGTCCTTCAGCTCTTCCCAGTGCGCGAACGCCCGTTCCGACGCCGAGGCCTCGATCTCGCCTTCCTTGTCCTCGGCCTTGACGTCACGGTCGACCTCGACCCGCACCAGCCCGCTGGGGTCGGTGAAGGAGGCGACCGTCCCGTCCGTGTCGTCGGGCTGCTCGTCCTTCACGAAGCCCTCCGGCACCGCGAGGGCGACGCCCACCCGCTCCGGGAGATCGTGGCGCTTCCAGCCGTCCGGCAGCGGCCCCGCGAACGGGTCCGCGATCACCAGGTACGCGGCCACCGCCGCCGCGACGACCGCCGCGCCCAGCGCCGTCAGCGTCTTGCGGCCGATCCGGACGCCCTTGCCCCCGGGCTCACCGGCCGGGAACCGGGCGACCTGGGTGGGCCGCGGGGCGGGCGGGTTCGCGGCCGCTTCCAGCGCGGCACGGACCTGGGCGGTGTTCGGACGGCGCGCCGGGTCCTTCTGCAGCAGCCCGGTGATGACCTCGGCCAGCGGGCCCTGCGCGGAGGCGGGCGGCGCCGGCGTGGCGTTGAGGACCGACTGGAGGGTGGCGGGGGTGTTGCTGCGGCGGAACGGTGAGACGCCCTCCGTCGCCGCGTACAGCACGACACCGAGCGACCACAGGTCGGAGGCGGGACCGGGGCGCTGGCCCAGCACCCGTTCCGGGGCGATGTACTCGGGCGAACCGACGAATCCGCCGGTGTCGGTCAGATTGGTCTCGCCCTCGATCTGGGCGATGCCGAAGTCGGTGAGGACGACCCGGTCGTACCGGCCGAGCAGCACGTTGTCCGGTTTGACGTCCCGGTGCAGGACGCCCGCCGCGTGCGCGGCCTCCAGCGCGCCGAGCACCTCCAGGCCGACCCTGGCCGCCTCGCGCGCGGAGAGGGTGCCCTCCTCCTGCAGCACGGCGCCCAGTGAACGGCCCCGGACCAGTTCCATCACGATCCACGGCCGGCCGTCGACCACCGCGACGTCATGGACGTCGACCACCGCGGGATGGTCGAGCCGGGCGGCGGCGCGGGCCTCGCGACGCATCCGCTCGAAGGCGTTGGAGCGTTCGCGTTCGGGAAGGTGGTCCGGGACGCGGGGCTCCTTGACGGCGACCTCGCGGTCCACGGTCTCGTCCACGGCCCGCCACACCGTGCCCATGCCGCCGTGTCCGAGCTTGGCGAGCAGCCGGTAACGGCCGGCGATCAGCCGGCCGACACCGGGGTCGTCCTGTGTCTGCGGCTGCGGCTGTGACTGCGGTTGTGGCCGTGCCTGCGGATGCGACTGCGGCTGCGGTCGCATCTGCGGCGGTACCACCTGGGTGGGTGCCGCGTACGGGTTGTCGGGGTGCGGCACGGCCGCGGGCGGTTTCGGGTCCGGTGGCTGCAGACCAAAACTGGTTGGCTCGTCGGCCCCGTGGCGGGCTCCCCCGTTGCTGCTCATGGCTCATCCATATCGCGCCAAGCACCCACGTATCCACTGCGGATGCCGACCGGTCACAGACCCGTGACCCTCGCGGCGACTTATCTCCCGTTTACGGGGCTATGCGGCCGGACCGAGGAGTCGGCCGGCGTGGGACCGGCCGAGGGAGGCGGGGAGCCGGAGGGCGATGTGCCCACGGGTGTCTCCGGCGCCGTGCTCGTCGGCGTGCCGCCTCCGTCGCCGCCCCGGTCCTGCAGGAGCAGCGCCGCCGCGGACAGCCCCGCTCCCACCATGGCGGCGACCGCCAGTGCCGCGACGAGCGCGCCCCTCGTGGGCTGCCGCCGGACCGGACGCGCCTCAAGCCGCCCGCCCGTTTCCTCCCGCCGCACCGGGGGCCGCCGGCGGGGCGCGTCCCGGTGCGGGGGCAGCAGTCCGGGGGGCGCCGACTCCGGCGTACGGCCCGTCTCCCGGAACGCCCGCAGCATCCGCTCGGCCCGGTCCGCGTCCAGCCGGCGGTCGGGGTCGCGCTCCAGCAGGCCGCGCACCACGGGAAGAATCGGTCCCGCTTCGACGGGCGGCCGGATCTCGTCGACCACGACGGCGTGCAGGACCCCGCCGAGCGAGTCGCGCCGGAACGGCGACTCGCCGCTGAGCGCCGTGCACAGCAGCGCGCCCAGCGACCACAGGTCGGACTCCGGTCCCGTCCTGGCGCCGGACATCCGCTCGGGAGCGGTGTACTCGGGCGAGCCGACGAAGGAGCCGGTCTCGGTGAGCGTGGTGGAGCCCGACAGCCGGGCGATGCCGAAGTCGGTGAGGACGACCCGGTCGGTGCCGTTCTCCAGCAGGACGTTGGCGGGCTTGAGGTCGCGGTGCAGGACGCCCGCCGCGTGCGCGGCCCGTAACGCCCCGAGCAGGTCGATGCCGATGCGCGCGGCCTCGGCGGCGTCGACCGGGCCCTGCTCCGCGACACGGTCGGCGAGGGACGGCCCGTCGATCAGCTCCAGGACGATGTACGGGCGTTCGTCGTCCTCGACGACGTCGTGGACGACGATGATGTGCGGGTGGCTCAGCTGGGCCAGGGCACGCGCCTCGCGCAGGGTGCGGTCCCGATGCCGCCGGGCGTCCGCCGCGGAGAGCGTCTCGTCGAGGGGGAGTTCCTTGACGGCGACACCCCGCCCGAGCAGTTGGTCGGTGGCCCGCCAGACCACACCCATGCCGCCGCGCCCGAGCCTCGATTCCAGACGGTAACGGCCCGCGATGACCCGGCCGTTGGTCCTGGCGGTCGCGTTCTCGGCGTCCCCGTCGGTCCCCATGGGCCCATCATGCCCCACCGGATGTGTCCCCTCCGGTACGGCGATCCGGCCAAGCGGCGCGCGTTTGCGTCCGCCACGGGGGTCAGGACTCGCGCCACCCCTTCAGCACCGTCTCGAACTGCCCGCTGGTCGTGGCCCAGTCCTCGGCCGGCCCGGACATGTAGATCGCGTACTCGACGCCGTCCCGCGAGAGGTACATCTGGTCGACCGCCCGCCGCGGCCCCGGGAACTCGGTGTCCTTGGCCAGCGCGGTCCAGGCGTACTCCAGCCGGGCGCTCTCGCGGTCCCGGTAGACGCGGCGGTCCAGGACGATCCGCTGGTAGTCGACCAGGCGCTGCCCTATCTGCTGGTCGAGATCGCGCAGGTGCTCGTACGGGTCGTCGAAGTCGGGCGAGTCGTCGACGGCGATGCGGATGAAGTGCTCGCCCCCGTCGGGCGTGTAGTCGACCTGCCGGGTCGCCTCGTCGAAGACCACGCGCTCCCAGTCGTCGCCGGGCAGGGCGATGCTGAAGCCGTAGGGGTCGCTGCGGCGGACCCAGCCCTCCGGGAGGCCTCCTCGCGGCTCGGTCCCGGTCTTCCCCGTCTCCGTGGGACCGGGCGTGGGTGTGGCGGTGGCCGTCGGGGACGGATCGGCCGTGGTGCCGCCCCGGTCCTCCTGCTGGAGCATCACCGCGGTCCCCCCGCCGATGATCGCCGCCAGGACGACGACCAGGGCGAGCACCCGTCCGCGCACCCGCCGGCGGGGCGCGACGGCAGGGGGCGCGTACGGCTGCTGAACGGCCGTGGGGCCGCCCTGCGGGTACTGCGGGGCCTGCGGCACCTGGGGAACCTGCGGGGCCCGGGGGACCGACTCCGGTCCGGTCTCGTACGGCAGGGGCGCATGGGCGTCGACGGCCCGGGTCGGCACGTACTCCTGCGCCGCCCGGGGCCGGCGCCCCTCGGCCGCCTCCGCGAGCATCTGCTCGGCCCGGGCCGCGTCGGGGCGGGTGCCCGGGTCCTTGCGCAGGAGTGCGCTGATGACGGGCCCGAGCGGGCCGGCGTGCCGGGGCTCCTCGGCCTCCTCCTCGACGACCGCCTGCATGGTGGTCAGCGGTGAGGTGCGGCGGAACGGCGAGACGCCCTCCACCGCCGCGTACAGCGTCGCGCCGAGCGCCCACAGGTCGGAGGAGGGGCCGGGATCGTGGCCGCGGACCCGCTCGGGCGCGAGGTAGTCGACCGAGCCGACGACCTCGCCGGTGCGGGTGATGGCCGTGTCGCCGTCGATCTGCGCGATGCCGAAGTCGGTGAGCAGCACCCGGCCGTCCCGCCCGAGGAGGACGTTGCCGGGCTTGACGTCACGGTGCAGCACGCCGGCGGTGTGCGCGGCGCGCAGTGCGCGCAGCACCCACAGGCCGATGCGCGCGGCCTCGCGGGGGTCGACGCGTTCCTGTTCCTTCACCGCGTCGGCCAGCGAACGGCCCTCGATCAGCTCCATCACGATCCACGGCCGGCCGTCGTGCTCCAGCACGTCGTGCACCGTGACGACGGCGGAGTGGTTGATCCGCGCGGCCGCCCGCGCCTCCGCGCGGGTGCGTGCCAGCAGCATGGCCTGTTCGCTGTCGGAGACGTAGAGCGCCGCGGTCAGTTCCTTGATGGCGACGGCCCGGTGCAGCACCTCGTCATGGGCGCGCCACACCCGGCCCATGCCACCGCTCCCGATGGTTTCGCCGAGCCGGTAGCGGCCCGCGACGAGCGAGCCCTGCATCTGATTCACGTTGCCCCGCAATGGTCTTGACAGGGTCAGCGTAAGTATCTCGGCGCGTCCTGGGAACCGAGGGCGTGCCATGGAGACAGCACTGTGACAGTTGTCGCTGTAGGGGACGGAAGGCAACCAAAACCCCTGCGAATGCGTGGGGTCGGTGGTTCAGCCGGTGAACCGGTAGGTCGCCGCCGCCTGCTCGAACAGCCGCGTCACCTCGTCCCGTTCGGCCTCCGGTCCGCGTACCTGCACCACGTGGTAGCGGCCGTCGATCAGCGCCGCGAGGTTGCGGACGTACAGCTCGCCGCCGTCGCCGGTCCAGGTGAACTGGCCCTCGGCCATGGTCCGTCCGCCCACCTCGATGGTCTTCAGACCGGTGGAGGTGGCCCAGCTGGAGTCGCGGTAGGGCTGCAGCTCGCGCTCGTCGTCCCGCTGGTAGGCCATGGGGTCGCTGCCGTACGTCCGCGCGCTGTCCCGGCCCGGTACGACGATGAGCTCGAAGTCACCGCTCGCGTAGACGACCTGACCGCTGCCGTTCTTCGCGGTGCGCTGCCAGCCCTCGGCGACGGCGACCCGGAAACCCTCCGGGTCCTTGGCCAGGGTGAAGCCGTCGGCGACCTCGGGGTCGGTGGTCTGCGTCTCGGCGGAGGCGTCCGACTCCTCGGGGCCGCCCTGGGAACCGTCCTCCGGCTTCGGTGAGTCCTTCCCGTCCTCCGGCTCCCCGCCGGTGTCCGGCGGGCTCGGTGCGGGGGTCACCGCACCGGCTGAGCCGGTGCGGTCGTCCGCACCCGAGGTGTCCTCACCGGACTTCGGCATGAACAGCATGGCGTACGCGATCGCCGCCGCCATGGCGAGCAGCACCACCAGCAGGAGGGTGCGACCGAGCCTGCGCGGGGAACCGGTGTCCTGTTTGGTCCGCTTGTGCCGTCCGTGGTGCGCGGGGAGCCCGGCGCGGCGCCTGCGCACCAGCTCTCCCCGGCGCCGTATGACGGGCAGCCGGCCGGCGTCCACGGGCGGTGCCGCTATGACGTGCACACCCGCCTCGGGCTCGGGCGCCGACCGCACCAGCGAACGCAGCCAGCCGCGCAGCTCCTCGAAGTCAAGGCGCTCGGTGGGGTCCTGACGCAGCAGCGACTCCACGACCGGCCGCAACGGTCCGCACTCCTCGGCGAACGCGGGCGGCTCGGCGCACACCATCTGCACCAGCTCGGCCGTCGACTCCTCCGGGTAGGGGGCGTGTCCCTGCACGGCCCGGAACAGCAGGGAGCCCAGTGCCCAGAGGTCGGTGGCGGGGCCGATCGGGGCGGCCAGCTGCCAGTTCTCGTGCACGGGGCCGGCCTGCTCCGGTGCCCACCGCTCGGTCACGGGGCCGACGACGGCCATGCGTGCCTGGCGCGCCCGCTCGGCGGCCAGCGCGGTGGTCGGGCCGCGGCGCGCGGGGGCGTGGGCCGCCGGGTCGTCCCAGCGTGCGGGCGGGGCGGCGCCGGCCGCCGGTTCGAGGGCCGCGGGGGCTCCGGGGGCGGCGCGTCCGCTGCCGCCGCCCGTGCGGGGCACGGCCTCGTGCCGGTTGGTGGCGCCCACACCGTAGGGGTCGGCTATCTGCCCCGGCGGGACCGCGGTGACGGCCGTGCCCGCGTCCTCGTCCCCCGGCCGGGAGACATACGGCGGCCGTGCGGAGTCGTTGCCGTGCTGCGGGGCGGAGGCCGGACCGCCACCCTCGGGGGCGGGCCGGGCGCCGGGCAGGGCGGCACGGCCGTTCTGCTGGGCCTCCTGCACCCGGGCGGCGGCACGGGTGCCCGCCCGGTACGCGGCGATCGCCCCCGCGCGGGCCGCCCGCACGTCGCCCGCGCTGTCGAGGGCCTTGGGGGCCGCCACGGGCGAGAGACCGCCCGCCGTGTCCGCCCCGCCACCGTGCATCCGGCCGGCCCGTGCCTCGATGGCGGCCCGGCGCGCGGCGTCGGGGTCGGGGTCGGCGGTGACCCCGGGCGGCCAGGACGGGCCGCGCCCGGCATCCGGTGTTCCCGCGGGTGTCACCGGGCCCAGGGCCTCGAGCGCCGCCGCGGGGCCCGGCTCCTCGTCGTCCGGAGGGGGCACCGGGTCGTACCCGCACAGTGCCTCCTCGGCCGCGCCGACCGCGAGACCGGTGAGCATCACCCGGCCGTCGTCGCAGACGAGCACCGTGCGCGCGGTGATGTTGCGGTGCACCCAGCCGTGGGAGTGCAGTACCCGCAGTGCGGTCAGGACGTCGGAGGCGACCTCCGCCGCCCGGTACGGGGACAGCGGCTTCTCGGCGAGCAGGGCGGCGAGCGGACGCGCCGGCACGAGTTCACTGACGATCCACAGCGAACCGCCCTCCGCGAACACGTCGAAGACCTGGTCCAGGCGCGGGTGGTCGGGGACGGCGGCCGCCGCCTGCGCGGCCTCGATGGCGCGCCGCACGACCGGGTCGGCGGGCCGTCGCGTGTCCCCGCGCGCGGGCCCGGGACCGCCACGCCGCGCACCCCCGTCACGGGCGGTGAAACCGTCGGGCAGCCCTCCCGCGTCCAGCACCTCGGCCTCGACGACCTCCGGCAACGGGACCTGCCTGACCAGGACTTCCTGCCCGCTGTAGGTGTCGAAGGCGCAGGTCTCGGTCAGTTCGTACTCGTCGGAGGGCGGCAGCGGCAGGCGGTAGCGGTCGGCGAGAACCCGTCCCGCGTAGTCGTCCACGTTGCCTCCCCCGGCACTACGGTCGGTCGGTTTCGTTCGCCCGGCGGGCCGTTCCGGCTGCGTACGGTCCGCGAGCATTCACGATACGTGCCGGAGGCAACCCGTAGAGAGGGGATGCCACATCTGACTCCCCATTCCGCGGGCCGGTCATGCTCAGGACTTCGGCCGGAACGTCTTCGTCAGCGTCCGCCAGGTGTCCTTGCGCTGGTCGCTGCCCCAGTCGGCGGCCTTGGCCGTGTACATCAGCCCGTACCCGAGCCGGTCGTGGACGACGGTCCCCCGGTCTATGGACCGGTACTTCGTCCCGCTCTCCACATAGGTGAACTCCCAGTCGGCCGTGTCCCAGCCGCGGTAGTCCACCGCCTCGATGCGGATGCGCTGGTACTGGGCACGCACCATGGCGCGTTCCTGGTTCTTCCAGTCCGCGACCGGGTCGTCCTTCGGCGTGGTCGTCCAGCCGATGAGCAGCTTCTGCCCGTTCGGCCCGGTGAACCGGTCCCCGGCGGCCCCCGTCGACTGGAACTTCCACCCCTCGGGCAGCCCGATCGAGTAGCCCTGGTTCCCGTGGTACGTCTCCGCCGCCGACGTACCACCGCCGTCTTCCTGCTTTTCCCCTCCCTCGTCCCCCGCCCCGTCTTCGTCCTCGGCCGAACCGCCGGCGCCGGCGCCCGTGGTGGCGGTCGCCCCACCCGCTCCCGTGCCCGTGCCCGTCGGCTCGGTCGTCGTGCCGTCGGTGCGGGTGCCGTCGCCTTCGTCGCCCTTGGTGTCGGCGCTCGGGGTCCCGCTGACGACGGTCGCGCCGCCGCTGCCCTCGGCTCCCTTGCCGCCCTCGTCGTCACCGCCGAGCGTGAGGGCCAGCACGGTGCCGAGCACGGCGAGCACCACGACCACCGCGATGACGATCAGTGTCCGTCGCGGCACCACATCGGTGAGCGGCGCCCGCGGCACGGTCCTCGCCGGCAGGTCCGGCGGCGTCATCACCGGCCAGCCCGAACTACGGCCACCGGCGGCCGGCCCCTGCCGCGCGGTCCTCCGCGCACCCGAGCCGGACGCCTGGGCCGGCTTCGCGGCCGGGGCGGAGGGCGATGCCGTGCCGGGCCGAGTCCCGGAGGCGCCCGCCGGCGTGTTCCTGGTTCCCGCGGCCGGTTCGGCGGCCGAAGCGGTGCCGCCACTGCCGGACTTGGCGCGGGCCGCCGCGGCGGCACCGGCCGAGCCGGCCGCCACCGCCGCCTTCCGCACGGAACGCAACGCGCCCCGCAGCTTCTCCCCGGCCTCCTCGCCGCGCCTGCCCCCGGCGTCCGGCTGCTCGGGCAGCGGCACGACCTTCGTCGCGTCCGCCGGTTCCCCGGCCTCCTTGGCCGCGGGCGCGTTGACGATCGCGTTCAGCATGGCCCGGGCGCCGCTGTCGTCGAGCCGCTGGGCGGGGTCCTTGGTGAGCAGCCCGTAGATGACGTCCCTGAGCGGTCCCGCGTTCTTCGGCTCCTCGAGCGGCTCGGTCATCACCGCCGTGAGCGTCGCGATCGCGGACCCCTTGTCGTACGGCGGAGTGCCCTCCACCGCCGCGTACAGCAGTCCGCCGAGCGACCACAGGTCGGCCGCCGGGCCCGGCTTGTGCCCGCGGGCCCGCTCCGGGGAGATGTAGGAGGGGGCGCCGACCAGCATGCCGGTCGAGGTGATGGACGGGTCGCCCTCGACCTGGGCGATGCCGAAGTCCGTGAGCACGACCCGGCCGTCCTCGGCGATCAGCACGTTCGACGGCTTCACGTCACGGTGCAGGATGCCCTCGCGGTGCGCGGAGCGCAGGACGTCCAGGATGGCGAGACCGACCTCGGCCGCGCGCCGCGGCTCCAGCAGGCCGTCCTCCCGGATGGCCTCGGCGAGCGACTTGCCCTCGACGAGTTCCATCACGATCCAGGGCCGGTCGTCCTCCTCGACCACGTCGAAGACGGTCACGGCGCTGTTGTTGCGGATCCGCGCGATCGCCTTGGCCTCGCGCAGGGTCCGGGTGATCAGCCGCCGCTTCTCCTCCTCGTCGATGTTCGACGGGAAGCGGAGCTCCTTGACGGCGACGGTCCGCCCCAGGGTCTCGTCCTGGGCCCGCCACACCGTGCCCATGCCGCCGCGGCCGAGCACATCTCCCAGCCGGTACCGCCCGGCGAGGAGACGTGCGCTCTTGTTCTGACGGGATGTCCCCGCCCGCTCCGCCTCCGACATGCGTCCCCTCATGCAACCCGCCCTGACAGAGCCTTCATTGTCCCTCACCCGACAAGTGGTCGACGCCCAGGGTGCCTCTGGCCGTACACCGGGCCCGGCGCGCACGGCACCCGGGTGACGGATGCCCTCCCCAGCCCTGCATGATGGGCCTCCGACAGGGGAGGAGCCGGGATGCCGCCGATTCGGACGCTACTGGCCGTTCCGGTGTCCCTGGCCCTGCTCGCCCTGGCCCCGAACGCCTCCTCGGCCCCGGCCGTCCCGCCTACGGACGCGCTCCTCCCGCTCCTGGTCACGCGGGGCGGCGCCCCCGCCGCGGCCCTGCTGGCCCTGGGGGAGACCGGTGTCCGCTACGCCGACGCCGGCCCGGGCATCGAGCGCGCCGACCACTTCCGCGCCGGCAGCATCACCAAGACGTTCGTCGCCACGGTCGTCCTGCAACTGGCCGACGAAGGCCGCCTGTCCCTCTCCGACACCGTGGAGGAGCATCTGCCCGGCCTGGTGCGGGGAGCGGGCAACGACGGCCGTGCGCTGTCCCTGCGTTCCCTGCTCACCCACACCAGCGGCCTCCACGACTTCTCCGCGGACACGCGGGGCACCGTGCCGGCCACCCCCCTTCAGGCCGTACGCATCGCACTCACCCACCCCCCGGCCGACCCCGGCCGCTTCTCCTACTCGAACACCAACTACGTCCTGCTCGGCCTGGTCGTCGAACAGGTCACCGGCCGCTCGTACGCCGCCGAGGCCGAGCGCCGCATCATCGCTCCGCTGCGTCTGACGGGCACCTCCTTCCCCGGTTCCCGGACCTCCCTTCCCTCGCCGCACGGCCGCTCCTACGCGGCCGACGGCACGGACGTCACCCGGCTCGACCCGCGGGTGGCCGGCGCCGCGGGCGAGCTGGTGACCACGCTCGCCGACCTGGGCCGCTTCTACGGGGCCCTGCTCGGCGGTGAACTGCTGCCCCCGCGCCGGCTGCGCGAGATGCTCGGCACCCGCACCGCACACGGCTCGTACGGCATGGGTCTGTTTCCTGTGCGGCTTCCGTGCGGCACCACGGTGTGGGGGCACAACGGGCGCATCTCCGGCAGCTACGTGCGCACCGCGGCCACCGCCGACGGCCGGCACGTCCTCACCTTCCGGGTGAACACGGACGCGATGGCGGACACCGGTCTCGAGCCCGCGTTGCTCGCGGCCGAGTTCTGCCCTCGCACCTCCTGGAACGACCGGGTTCCGAACGAAGATCCCGGTTTCCGCCACCCGTTCGAGTGATTCGCTCCGGGGCCGGCCCCCGGCGCGACTACAGCGGAGCGATGTCCGGTGCCCCCAGCCGTGCCGCGTCCGCCGTCAGGTCGTCGGGCTGCCGCTGCGACTCCCGTTCGGCCTCCACCCGCTTCTCGTAGTGCTGCACCTCGCGCTCGATCTGGTCCTTGTCCCAGCCCAGCACCGGCGCCATCAGCTCGGCCGCCTCACGGGCGCTGCGCGTCCCCCGGTCGAACGTCTCGATCGAGATGCGGGTGCGCCGGGTCAGCACGTCGTCCAGGTGCCGTGCGCCCTCGTGCGAGGCGGCGTAGGCGATCTCGGCACGCAGATAGTCGTCGGCCGCCCGCAGCGGCTCGCCCAGCGCGGGGTCCGCGGCGATGAGGTCCAGGACCTCCTCCGCCAGTGCGCCGTACCGGTGCAGCAGGTGCTCCACCCGTGCCGTGTGCAGTCCGGTGCGCGCGGCCGTGCGCGCACGCGCGTTCCACAGCGCGTGGTAGCCCTCGGCGCCGACCAGCGGCGTGTCCTCGGTGACGCAGTCGGCGACGCGGACGTCGAGTCCGTGCACCGCCGCGTCCACCGCGTCCTTGGCCATGACCCGGTACGTCGTGTACTTGCCGCCCGCCACCACGACGAGGCCGGGCACGGGATGGGCCACGGTGTGCTCGCGGGACAGCTTGCTCGTGGCGTCCGACTCGCCCGCGAGCAACGGCCGCAGACCGGCGAACACGCCCTCCACGTCGTCCCGCGTCAGCGGCACCGCGAGCACCGAGTTCACGTGTTCCAGCAGGTAGTCGATGTCCGCGCTGGACGCGGCCGGGTGCGCCTTGTCGAGGTTCCAGTCGGTGTCCGTGGTGCCCACGATCCAGTGCCGGCCCCAGGGTATGACGAACAGCACGGACTTCTCGGTGCGCAGGATGAGCCCGGTCGTGGAGTGGATGCGGTCCTTGGGGACGACCAGGTGGATGCCCTTCGAGGCCCGCACGTGGAACTGGCCGCGTTCGCCGACCATCGCCTGCGTGTCGTCGGTCCACACCCCGGTGGCGTTGACGACCTGCTTGGCGCGGACCTCGTACTCGCCACCGCCCTCGACGTCCTGCACCCGGGCGCCCACGACGCGTTCGCCCTCGCGCAGGAACCCCGTGACCCGCGCACGGTTGGCGGTCTTCGCGCCGTACGCCGCGGCCGTGCGCACCAGCGTCGTCACGAACCGGGCGTCGTCCATCTGGGCGTCGTAGTACTGCAGCGCTCCGACCAGCGCGTCCTTCTTCAAGCAGGGAGCGACCCGCAGCGCGTGACGGCGGGTCAGGTGGCGGTGCACGGGCAGGCCCCGCCCGTGTCCCCGGGCCGTCGCCATGGTGTCGTACAGCGCGACGCCCGCTCCGGCGTAGAGCCGCTCCCAGCCCTTGTGCTGCAGGGGGTACAGGAACGGAACCGGGCGCACCAGATGCGGGGCGAGCCTTCCCAGCAGCAGGCCGCGCTCCTTCAGCGCCTCCCGCACGAGCACGAAGTCGAGCATCTCCAGGTAGCGCAGGCCACCGTGGATCAGCTTGCTGGACCGGCTGGAGGTGCCCGACGCCCAGTCACGCGCCTCGACCAGGCCCGTGGACAGACCGCGCGTCACGGCGTCGAGCGCCGTACCCGCACCGACCACGCCGCCGCCCACCACCAGCACGTCCAGTTCGTGCTCGGCCATGGACGCGAGTGATTCGGCGCGCTGTGCCGGCCCCAGTGTCGCTGTCCTCACCGCTGCCTCCCGCTCATCGGTCGCATCGGCCGCACCCGTCGGGCGAAGCCCGGTCCCCCACCCTCATGCCCAAATTCTGACCGGCTTGCCCGACTTCAGCCACCACGGCTCCCGGCCTGTGGACGAACCCGCGGAACGACTCACCGAAACTCGGCCGACCAATCCCACATATCGGTCATATTTACTCCTAGTCTGACATTGCGCTCGCCTGCCCGGTCCACAGGGCTTGCGCACCTGTCGCACTCCGGTTATTGGGAAGGACGGCCCACGCCATGCCCGCAGATCTCGCCGTCATCGGACTCGGCCCGTACGGCCTGCCCCTGGCCCAGGCCGCCGTCGCCGCCGGCATCCCCACCATCGGTTACCGGACCGGCCCCGAGGAGGGCTCCCTCAGCGCCGCCGAACAGCGCCGCATGCTCGCGCAGGGTTTCCGGACGACCGCCAACGCCACCGAGCTCGGCCGGGTGCGCACCGCGGTCATCTGCGCGCCGACGCCGCGCGGCGCGGACGGCGGGCTGGATCTGGGCCAGGTGGAGACGGCCGCCCGCACCCTCGCCGCGCGGCTGCGCCCGCACACCACGGTGATCCTCGAGTCCCCCGTGCCCCCGGGGACGACGGAGGGCCCCCTGCTGCGCCTGCTCGAGTCGGTGTCGGGCCTGCGCGCGGGACACGACTTCCACCTCGCCTACTCCCCCAGCCGGGTGGACCCCGGCAACCGCGACCACACCCCCGCCAACACCCCGAAGGTCATCGGCGGCCTCACCCCCGCCTGCACCGAGTCGGCCGCCGCCTTCTACGGACGCATCACCGACAAGGTCGTACGCGCGCGCGGCCTGCGCGAGGCGGAGACCGTGCAGCTCCTGGAGACCAACTTCCGGCACGTCAACATCGCCCTCGTCAACGAGATGGCCGCCCTCTGCCACGACCTGGGCATCGACCTGTGGGACGTCCTGCGCTGCGCGGAGACCAAACCCTTCGGCTTCCAGGCGTTCCGCCCCGGCCCCGGCGTCGGCGGCCACACCGTCCCCCAGGACCTGACCGCCCACGCGGGCCGCACCCTGCGCATGGCGGAACTCGCCCAGGAGGTCAACGGCCGCATGCCGCGCTACGTCGTGCAGCGCGCCGCCGCCCTCCTCAACGAGCACGGCAAGTCCGCGCGCGGCGCGCGGGTGCTCCTCCTCGGCGTCACCTACAAGCCCGACCTCGCCGACCGGCAGGGCTCCCCGGCCCACGAGATCGCGGTCCGGCTGATGGAGCTGGGCGCCTCCGTCAGCTACCACGACCCGTACGTGCCGTTCTGGAACGTCCTCGACCACCCCGTCCCCCGCGCGGACTCCCTCTACGAGGCCGCCGCCGACGCCGACCTGACGATCCTGCTCCAGCACCACCGCACGTACGACCTCCAGGGTCTGTCGGTGAAGGCCCAGCTGATGCTGGACACGCGGGGGGCGACGCCTACGGGGGCGGCGCACCGGTTGTGAGGGGGCGCGCGGGTGCCGTCTGCGCCACGGAGGCTGGTGGTGGGAGGACGGCTGCGCCAGTACGGCAGAAAGCAGTCCGAGGACGGATCCGGTCCCAGGCGGTGGGCTTGCGGTGACGGCCCACGGCGCGCCCCCTGAGCGCCACGCGCGCCCCGCCCGACACGCAAAAGGGCCGGTCACCCAACCAGGTGACCGGCCCTTTCAGTGCCGTACGAAAGCCCGCGCAGGCCCTACCGCCGGTGCTGCGAGTCCGCCACCGTCACCTCGACGCGCTGGAACTCCTTCAGCTCGCTGTAGCCGGTCGTGGCCATCGCGCGGCGCAGGGCGCCGAAGAGGTTCATCGAGCCGTCGGGGGTGTGGGACGGGCCGGTGAGGATCTCCTCCAGCGTGCCGACCGTGCCGAGGTCGACCTTCTGGCCGCGCGGCAGCTCCTCGTTGACGGCCTCCATGCCCCAGTGGTTGCCCCGGCCCGGACCGTCGGTCGCGCGGGCCAGCGGGGAGCCCATCATCACGGAGTCCGCGCCGCAGGCGATCGCCTTGGGCAGGTCACCGGACCAGCCGACACCGCCGTCCGCGATCACGTGCACGTACCGGCCGCCGGACTCGTCCATGTAGTCGCGGCGGGCGGCGGCCACGTCGGCGACCGCGGTGGCCATGGGCACCTGGATGCCGAGCACGTTGCGCGTGGTGTGCGCGGCGCCGCCGCCGAAGCCGACGAGGACACCCGCCGCGCCGGTGCGCATCAGGTGCAGGGCCGCCGTGTAGGTGGCGCAGCCGCCGACGATCACCGGGACGTCGAGCTCGTAGATGAACTGCTTCAGGTTCAGCGGCTCGTGCGCGCCGGACACGTGCTCCGCGGAGACCGTCGTACCGCGGATGACGAAGATGTCCACGCCCGCGTCGACGACGGCCTTGGAGAACTGGGCGGTGCGCTGCGGGGAGAGCGCGGCGGCGGTGACCACGCCCGAGTCGCGCACCTCCTTGATGCGCTGCCCGATCAGCTCCTCCTTGATGGGGGCGGCGTAGATCTCCTGCAGGCGGCGGGTGGCCGCCTCGGCGGGCAGGCCGACGATCTCGTCGAGCAGCGGCTGCGGGTCCTCGTAGCGCGTCCACAGGCCCTCGAGGTTCAGCACGCCGAGGCCGCCGAGCTCGCCGATGCGGATCGCGGTGGCCGGGGAGACGACCGAGTCCATGGGAGCGGCCAGGAACGGCAGCTCGAAGCGGTAGGCGTCGATCTGCCAGGCGATCGAGACCTCCTTCGGGTCCCGCGTACGGCGGCTGGGGACGACGGCGATGTCGTCGAAGGCGTACGCCCGGCGGCCGCGCTTGCCGCGCCCGATCTCGATCTCAGTCACGTCTGTGGCCTTTCCCTGATGCGTTGCAGCGCCTTCCAGTATCCCCGACGGACACGCCGAGGGCGGTCCCGGAGGTGTCCGGGACCGCCCAGGAAGGCCTTCTGGCTACTTGCGGCTGTAGTTCGGCGCCTCGACCGTCATCTGGATGTCGTGCGGGTGGCTCTCCTTGAGGCCCGCGGAGGTGATCCGCACGAACCGCCCGTTGTCCTGCAGCTCGGGCACGGTCCGGCCGCCGACGTAGAACATCGACTGGCGCAGGCCGCCGACCAGCTGGTGGACGACCGAGGAGAGCGGGCCGCGGTAGGGCACCTGCCCCTCGATGCCCTCGGGCACGAGCTGCTCGTCGGAGGCGACGCCCTCCTGGAAGTAACGGTCCTTGGAGAACGACTTGCGGTCGCCGCGGCTCTGCATGGCGCCGAGCGAGCCCATGCCGCGGTACGACTTGAACTGCTTGCCGTTGATGAACAGCAGCTCGCCCGGGGACTCCTCGCAGCCCGCGAGCAGCGAGCCCAGCATGACCGTGTCGGCGCCCGCGACCAGGGCCTTGGCGATGTCGCCGGAGTACTGGAGGCCACCGTCGCCGATGACCGGGACACCGGCCTCCTTGGCGGCGAGCGACGCCTCGTAGATGGCCGTGACCTGCGGGACGCCGATGCCGGCGACGACGCGGGTGGTGCAGATGGAGCCGGGGCCGACGCCGACCTTGATGCCGTCCACGCCGGCGTCGACGAGGGCCTGGGCGCCGTCGCGGGTGGCGACGTTGCCGCCGATGACGTCGACGCCGGAGGAGTTCGACTTGATCTTGGCGACCATGTCGCCGACCAGGCGGGAGTGGCCGTGCGCGGTGTCGACGACGATGAAGTCGACGCCCGCCTCGATCAGCGCCTGGGCGCGCTCGAAGGCGTCACCGGCCACGCCGACCGCGGCGCCGACCAGCAGCCGGCCCTCGGCGTCCTTGGCCGCGTTGGGGTACTTCTCGGCCTTCACGAAGTCCTTGACCGTGATCAGGCCCTTGAGGACGCCGTCGTCGTCGACCAGCGGCAGCTTCTCGATCTTGTGGCGGCGCAGCAGCTCCACGGCGTCCGCGCCGGAGATGCCGACCTTGCCGGTGACCAGCGGCATCGGCGTCATGACCTCGCGCACCTGACGGGAGCGGTCGGTCTCGAAGGCCATGTCGCGGTTGGTGACGATGCCGAGCAGCTTCTTGTTGCCGTCGGTGACCGGGACGCCGCTGATGCGGAACTTGGCGCACAGCGCGTCGGCCTCGCCGAGGGTGGCGTCCGGGTGGATGGTGATGGGGTCGGCCACCATGCCCGACTCGGACCGCTTCACCAGGTCGACCTGGTTGGCCTGGTCCTCGATGGACAGGTTGCGGTGCAGTACGCCGACACCGCCCTGGCGGGCCATCGCGATCGCCATGCGCGACTCGGTGACCTTGTCCATGGCGGCGGACAGCAGCGGGATGTTGACCCGCACGTTCTTGGAGACGTACGAGGCGGTGTCGATCTCGTCGGGCGCCATGTCCGACGCGCCCGGCAGCAGCAGCACGTCGTCGTAGGTCAGCCCGAGTGTCGCGAATTTACCGGGCACTCCGTCGACGTTGGCAGTCATGACACCTTCCCCAAATGGCCTTGATCGGTGCGGATGTCCATGCTAACGGGAAGCGAGGGTGTCACATTCCACGGTTTCGCACGGCTCCTGGCTTCGTATGTTCGTACGGGAACGGCTGGTCGTCCGTTCATGCGCCGAAGGGGCGGCGCGGCGGCGGCGGTTACTGCTCCGCCAGGGCGCGCAGCCGGCTCAGCGCGCGGTGCTGGGCCACCCGGACGGCGCCGGGTGACATTCCCAACATCTGTCCAGTCTCCTCCGCCGTGAGGCCCACGGCGATCCGCAGCAGAAGCAGCTCGCGCTGGTTCTCGGGCAGGTTGGCCAGCAGTTTCTTGGCCCACTCGGCGTCGCTGCTGAGCAGGGCGCGCTCCTCCGGACCGAGGGAGTCGTCGGGGCGTTCGGGCATCTCGTCGGACGGCACGGCCGTCGAACCGGGGTGCCGCATCGCCGCGCGCTGCAGGTCGGCGACCTTGTGGGAGGCGATGGCGAAGATGAACGCCTCGAAGGGCCGGCCGGTGTCCTTGTAGCGGGGCAGCGCGAGGAGCACCGCGACGCAGACTTCCTGGGCGAGGTCCTCGACGAAGTGCCGGGCGTCGCCGGGCAGCCGCGACAGACGGGTGCGGCAGTAGCGCAGCGCCAGGGGGTGGACATGGGCGAGCAGATCGTGCGTGGCCTGCTCGTCCCCGTCGACGGCGCGATGGACGAGCGCACCGATCGCCCCGTGGGCAGTGCCCGCCTCGTCGTCGCGCATCGGTCCATGGTGCCTTGCGGACGTCTGGTCCGCGGCACCGTGTCCCTGGTTGTGCACCGAAGCGTTATGAGCAGGTGCGCCGGAACTCATCCCTTGCGCCCTCCCCTTCCGCTCGACCGACTCGTCCCCGAGGAACTCCACACCTCAAGGATGCGGCATCCGCGGCGAAACGAGCATCGGGCGTTCGGCGGCTGTCGCGGATGCGCTGGTGGACGGGGGTCTTCGTGCCTCGGGCCCGGCGGACGACGAGGGTTTCCACGCCCCGGGCACGGCGGGCGACGGATGTGTCCGCACCTCCGGCACGGCAGGTGACGGGCCTGTCCCCGCCCCCGGCACGGCGGAGCCGGCCGGCTGCGCCGGCTCGGCGTGCTACGGGGCCCGCTCGGCCGTGGCCTGTCGTGCGGCATAGTTCGGGTCCATGGGGCCGGTGGCCTGTCGTGCGGCACGGTTCGGGTCCGTGAGGCCGGTGGCGCGCCGTGCGGAACGACGGGGTCCGTGCCCACCGGCAGCGCGCCGGCCGGGGCCACGGACCTCCCGGGCGCCGACAGCACACCGCGCGGGGCCACAAACCTCGGACCCACCGGAAGCACACCACGCGGAGGTGTCGCGTCGGCGGTCGCGGCCGGATTCCGGACCGGGGCGTCCGCAGGCCCCCGCACATCGGCTGCCGTGTGATGCCGTGCGCCGGGGCGGGCCGGTCCGAGGCGGAACGGGCCCGGGGCCTCCCGCTCGGATCGCGCCGGACCCGTGACCCCGATTCCGCACCAGGCCGCGCAGGCACAAGCACAGCAGGCACAGGCGCCCGGTGTTGTGCCCCGGATCCTCGTCGCCGTCCCGCGGTGCAGGGCACGGGGCCCTGCTCGCTACCCGGCGTGATCCCCACGCAAGGCCCTAGCGCACCAGGCCCCACCGGAAGCCGAGCGCCACCGCGTGGGCCCGGTCCGACGCGCCGAGCTTCTTGAAGAGCCGCCGCGCGTGCGTCTTGACGGTGTCCTCGGAGAGGAACAGCTCGCGGCCGATCTCGGCGTTGGAGCGGCCGTGGCTCATGCCTTCGAGGACCTGGATCTCCCGTGCGGTGAGCGTGGGCGCCGCACCCATCTCGGCGGAGCGCAGCCGGCGCGGGGCGAGCCGCCAGGTCGGGTCGGCGAGCGCCTGTGTGACCGTCGCCCGCAGCTCCGCGCGGGAGGCGTCCTTGTGCAGATAGCCGCGCGCACCGGCGGCCACCGCGAGCGCCACACCGTCGAGGTCCTCGGCGACCGTGAGCATGATGATGCGTGCTCCGGGATCGGCGGACAGCAGCCGCCGGACCGTCTCGACGCCGCCCAGACCGGGCATGCGCACGTCCATCAGAATCAGGTCCGAGCGGTCGGCTCCCCAGCGGCGGAGGACTTCCTCGCCGTTGGCAGCCGTCGTCACGCGCTCGACGCCGGGCACGGTCGCAACCGCGCGGCGGAGCGCCTCCCGGGCAAGCGGGGAGTCGTCGCAGACGAGGACGGAAGTCATGGCCGCCCTCCGCAGCTGATGCGCGTCACCTTGAGCCTCCAGGCTGGTACGAAATCGTCACCTGTGCGGTCGACCGTCTCGGACACCCGTCCGAGCGCTTGTTCCTTCAACCGCCTCGCACTCTCAACGACGGTCACTCGAAAGAGTTACGGGGCCGTCTGCCACCTTCGGCACTCTACGTGAGGAGACGGACACGGTGCAGATATGCGCGACGTACCCTCGAACTTTCATCACAACCCATGCCCCATTCAGCCCCTTTTCTTCCCCTTTGCTGGTGTCCGGGACTAGATTCGCAATGAGTCATATTTTCATCTCCTTGGATCGTAGTTGTACGGTCGTGGACACCGGATCCGCCCAGAACGGCTACAAGGGGTCACGCAATGGCAGATTTCTCCCGCCTTCCCGGACCGAACGCGGACCTGTGGGACTGGCAACTCCTCGCTGCCTGCCGTGGGGTGGACAGCTCGCTCTTCTTCCACCCGGAGGGCGAGCGTGGTGCGGCTCGAAGCGCTCGCGAGAACTCGGCCAAAGAGGTCTGCATGAGGTGCCCGGTACGCGCCGAGTGCGCCGCACACGCGCTGGCGGTACGCGAACCGTACGGCGTGTGGGGCGGACTGACCGAGGACGAGCGCGAAGAGCTGATGGGGCGGGCGCGCAACCGCCTGGTGTCGGCGTCGGCCGCCGGCGGGCACGCCGCGTCGAACAACTGAGGGAACGTTTCTTCAAGGGCACGGGGCACGCATACGTGTCCTTGTTTTGTCACTGGGGGTGATCAACCGCTCCTCACGCGCGGTGACCCCGCACCCGGGCCCCCTTCATCGGGCGGCCGCTCCGGCCAGCTTCTCCAACGTCGCGGTGACCGCCGGCACCTGGGCGAGGTCCGGGAGGGTGAGCGCGACGATCTCCCGGCGCACGGCGGGCTCCAGCACCACGGTGCGCACGCCCCTGGGCCGTACCGACTCGATGGCCAGCTGGGGCAGCACCGCCACCCCGAGTCCGGCGCCGACCAGTCCGGCGACGGCCGGGTAGTCGTCGGTCGCGAAGTCGATGCGCGGTGTGAAGCCCGCCGTCTCGCACACCTCGACCAGCTGGCCCCGGCAGCGCGGGCAACCGGCGATCCAGGGCTCCTCGGCGAGTTCGCCGATGGCGACCGACTCCGCGCGGGCGAGTCGGTGCCGTTCGGGCACGAGCCCCACCAGCCGGTCCGACAGCAGCGGCCGTACGACGAGGTCGTCCCACTCCTCGGCGCCCGCCGCCCCCTCGTACCGGAAGGCGAGGGCCACGTCGCAGTCGCCCTCGCGCAGCATCTCCACGGAGCGGGGCGGTTCGGCCTCCTCCAGGGAGACCCGGGTGCCGGGGTGGGCGGCGCGCAGGGCGGCGAGGGCCGTGGGGACGAGCGTGGAGCTGCCGCTGGGGAAGGAGACGAGCCGGACCCGGCCCGCGCGGAGCCCGGCGATGGCGGCGACCTCCTCCTCGGCGGCGGTCAGTCCGGCGATGATCCCGGCCGCGTGCCGCACCAGCGCCTCTCCGGCCTGCGTCAGGCGCATCTCGCGGCCGCTGCGTATGAGCAGGGGCGTGCCGACGGACGCCTCCAGGGCCTTCATCTGCTGACTGACGGCGGGCTGGGTGCAGCCCAGTTCGCGGGCCGCCGCGGAGAAGGAACCGGTGGTGGCCACGGCGCGCAGCACGCGGAGATGACGGGCTTCGATCACCCCTCAAGGATAAGCAGACCTTTGACACGGCGCCGGATAATGCGTCGACGCTTTGACGCCCATCGCTTACCGTGCGACTCATGAAGCTTCTGTCTGTGAACCTGGGGCGACCCAAGGCCGTGCCGTACACGGATCAGCGCGACGGCGTGACCGGCATCGACAAGCAGCCCGTGGACGGACCGGTGCGGGTGGCCGCGCCGGGGGCGAAGGGGACCGGCGCGAGCGGTCTGGCCGGGGACGCCGTGTGCGAGACGCGGCATCACGGCGGGGACGACCAGGCGGTGTACGCCGTGGCCCGCGAAGACCTCGACGCGTGGGAGCGCACGCTGGGGCGCACGCTGACCAACGGGATGTTCGGCGAGAACCTCACCACCGAGGGGATCGACGTGTCCGGCGCCCTGATCGGCGAGCGCTGGGCCGTCGGTCCCGAGGTGGTGCTGGAGGTCACCTCCGGGCGTATCCCCTGCCGCACCTTCCAGGGCCATCTGGGTGAGAAGGGCTGGGTGAAGCGGTTCACGGAGCGGGGCGCGCCGGGCGCGTACTTCCGGGTGATCCGGCCCGGTGAGATACGCGCGGGTGACGCCGTACGGATCGTGCACCGGCCGGAGCACGAGGTGACGGTCGCGCTGCAGTTCCGCGCGGTGACGACCGAGCGGGCGCTGCTGCCCCGGCTGCTGGCGGCCGGCGGGGCGCTGCATCCGGAGGCGCTGGCGATGGCGCGGACGTACGTGGAGAAGTACGGGGAGGGGCCGACCGTCTGACCGCGTGTCCATGGGATGACATGAAGCGGACGGTTCCACTCCGGGTAACTACTCTTGCGCCATGACAACGGCTCTGATTACGGGATCGACGGCTGGGATCGGTGCCGCGTTCGCGCGGCGGCTGGCGGCCGACGGACATGATCTGGTGCTGGTCGCCCGCGACACCGGACGGCTGCGCGAACAGGCGACCGAGCTGCACGACCGCCACGGCATCGAGGCGGAGGTGCTGACCGCCGACCTGGCTCAGGACAAGGGCATCGAGGCGGTGGCCGACCGCCTCGGCGACCGCAGGAACCCCGTCGACCTGCTGGTCAACAACGCCGGCTTCGGCCACCGGGGCCGTTACCTCGAAGTCCCCATGGCCGACGAGCTGAGGATGCTCAAGGTGCACTGCGAGGCGGTGCTCCGGCTGACGTCGGCGGCGGTGGAGGCGATGCGCGAGCGCGGACGCGGAGGCGTCGTGAACGTCGCCTCGACCGCCGCGTTCGTGCCGCGCGGGACCTACGGGGCGTCCAAGGCGTGGGTCGTGCAGTTCACCCAGGGTGCGGCGCAGGACCTGGCGGGCCACGGCGTACGGCTGATGGCGCTGTGCCCCGGGTTCGTGCGCACCGAGTTCCACGCGCGGGCCGGGATGGGCACGGACAACATCCCGAACTGGATGTGGCTGGACGCGGACAAGGTCGCCGCGGCGGCGCTCGCGGACCTGGCCCGGGGCAAGACGCTGTCGATCCCGGATCCGCGGTACAAGGCGCTGATGGGGGCGGCGAAGCTGGTCCCGCGCGGGTTGCTGGGCGGGATCTCGTCGCGGACGGGACGGAAGTACGGGCCCCGGTAGCCGTGGTCCGGCGGTCGCGCGGTCACGGCGGGACGGACTCCGCTCCCCGGGAGAAAATGGGTGCTGACAGACCGACCCGGACCCAGGGGACCGGAGGCGAGCGCCATGACCTTCGTACAGCTCATCGACTGCCGGACCAGCCGGTTCGAGGAGATGGACCGGCTCATGGACCAGTGGGTCGAGCAGACCAGGGGGAAGCGGACGGCGACCCACGCGGTGGTCGGCAAGGACCGCGCGGACACGTCGCACGTCGTCGAGATCGTGGAGTTCCCGTCGTACGAGGAGGCGATGCGGAACTCGAAGCTGCCGGAGACCGACCGGATCTTCCGGGAGATGGTGGCCCTGTGCGACGGTGTGCCGACGTTCACGGACCTGGACGTGGTGCGCGACGCGCAGCTGAACACGGACTCCGCGCGGCGCTTCTTCGAGGTGGCCGCCACTGCGGACGACCTGTCCCCGATGACGGGCCTGGTCGAGGAGCACTACCACGACCACGATCCGGCCAACGAGCAGGACGTCATCGGCCTCGACCACTTCCGGCGCGAGATGGACGTGTGGCGCGGCGGCTTCGACTTCGCGTTCCGGATCGAGGACCAGCTCGCGCAGGGGGACCGGGTGTGCACCCGGTGGAACTGGGAGGGCACCCACAAGGGCGACTTCCTCGGCATCCCGGCGACGGGGAGGAAGGTCGCCATGACGGGCACGACCGTCTTCCGCTTCGGTGACAGCGGGAAGATCGTCGAGGGCTGGTGGCAGTACGACCGGCTGGGGCTGATGGTGCAGTTGGGGGCGTTGGAGCCGACGGAGTCGTGACGGCGGCCACGCGGTCCGACGGCCACGCGGTCCGACGGCCACGCGGTCCGGCGGCCACGCGGTCCGGCCGGTCCGGTCCGGGACCCGTGACCACGGCTTCACGAACGAGCCGGCCGGCTGCTGCTCGAACGAACGCCGCTTCCACCCCGTCGTACTCATGAGGCCGGACGCGTCGTCGCATCGGGGCACGTCGGCTCGGCCACTCCGGCCTCGCGACGTGCACGAACCCGTGCGCGTCCCAGGCGATCGCCGGGGAGGAACGATGAATCGGCCGGGACGGACCACGCGCCCACCACTGGTGGCGGCCATGCTGATGCTGGCTGTGGCCTGCACGTCGGAGAGCGGTAGCGACGAAGGAGGCGAGCAGGCGGCATCCTGCGCCGACCGCGTCCTCTACCAGGACCGCACGTACCGGGACGTCGCCGGCGTGCGGTTCACGGCAGGAGCGGAGCTCGGTCCCGCCACCCTCCCGCCGTGCGACGACACCGGCGGACGGGATGACGCCGGAGAGGCCGGGGAGACGACGACCGCCTACAAGGTGGACGGCGTCCCTCCCGAGGTGGCCGTCGCCGTCGGGAACGGCCCCGACGACACCACCTTCGTGGCCGCCCACTCGGGCGGCGAGCTTCCCCCGGAGGTACGGAAACTGATCGACGGGTCCTGACGCCGACCGCGTCCCGGCCGGGTGGAGCCCTCGGGGGCAGGCCGGTCAGCTCGTCCCGGGCGCCGGTCGCGTCCAGCGGTTGAGCGTCTCGCTCTTGTCGTCGTACGTGAGCCAGGTCCCGTCGCCGAGCGGGCGTACGTAACTGTCGACGGGGCCCGTCGGGTACGCGACCACCCCGCGTATCCGCAGGGTGTGAGCGTCGAGCAGCCAGTGGCGGGCGTCCTCCGGCTCCTCGTCGGAGTCGACCGTCGAGGCGATGACGGTGTCGGCGTCGACGAAGCCGCAGGCGTGGTCCCAGTAGGTCTCGTCCTCGTCGTCGGCCGACTCGGGCTCCTGCTCGGCTATCACCGTGCCGTCCAGGGCGTGCAGTCGCAGGTCAGCGCCGTAGTGCTCGACCGTCAGGAAGCCCGGGTGTCCCGCGTGGACGTCCGCCAGGATGCGGTCCAGGCCCTCGTTCACGTCCCAGCCGGTCAGTTTCCCGCCGTCCCGGCGCGCCCAGTGCAGCAGGACGCCGTCCTGGCCCATGCCGATGCTCAGCCCCATGTGGACACCGTCCGGGTGGGAGAGGTGGTGCGAACCGGCCGCCGCGCTCTCCAGCGGCAGCCGCGCCAACTCCCTTCCGTTGCGCGCGTCCAGGACCACCCAGCGCTCTTCCCAGCCGCCCGGCTCCGGTTCCGCCACCACGTGCGCCCACACGAGCCGGCCGTCGTCCGAGATCCGGCAGGAGCCGTGTTCCAGGCCCCGGCACACCTCCTGCTCGTCCCCCGTGTGCGGGTGGCCGAGCTCGGGACCCCAGCAGCCGTGCCGGTACTCCCACAGCGTCTCTCCGCCCTTGCCCATGGCCCGTACCGCGCGCTGCCCCGAGAACACTGCGAACGTGCCGTCCGGGCTCACCGAGTGGACGCCGTGGTCCCACCGGGGCCAGGGAAGAGGGAAGACGGCCGTCGGCGCGCGCTCCCCCGCGAACAACTTCCGGAGGTCGTGGACCTCCAGCTCGTGCCCGTTGCGGAGGAGGGCGCGGCCGGAACCGTCCCCACGGCTCTCGAACGCGAAGCCGTTGACCAGTGCGCCTCCACCCGGCAGCCTCACCGAGTCGCGCAGTTGTGCGGTGATCGACATGGGCCGACGGTAACGGGCCCCACTGACAGCGCGGACCGCCCTCCGCGCCGCCGGCGCCGCCCGCCTAGCGCTTGTAGGTGTTGCCGCCCCCGTCCTTGACGGACCTGCAGGTACGGCCGGTGTCGGACCCCGAGTAGACGGCCGGCGCCTTCTCGTTGTAGTAGCTCACGGTGTAGGTGTTGCCCGAGAACGTGTTCCCGCCCTTTCCGCAGGTGTCGGCCCTCGGGAACGCCCAGTAGGTGAACATCCCGTGTTTGCCGTTCCCCCGGGTCTTCCCCTTGTGGTCGCGGCCCTTCTTGAAGACGTTCTTCCGGACCTTGTTGCCGCTGCTGCCGTCGCTGGCGCGGACCGGGTCGCCGGAGATGACCTGGAAGGTGTTCCTCTCCACCAGGTTCCCGTTGCTCCCGGGGGTCTTCTGCGTCTGGTTGAAGGCGAGGTAGACGCCGTGGGTGTTCCCCGGGACCTTCTTGTTCTCGAGGTTGACGAACGAGTTGTTGGTGATCCTGGCCTGCGAGACGTAGTTCAGGTGCACGCCGGCGTAGCCCTTGCCGCCCTTGACCCAGGCGTTGCCGATCTGCTTGAAGGTGATCCGGTTGACCACGAGCCCCTTGACCGGACCGTCCTTCTTGGTCCCCGTGGCCTTGATCCCGCCGTCGCCGTAGCGCTTCACGGTGTACGGCCCCTGGAAGTTCAGCTTGGGGGACTTGGGGCCCACTTTCGTCCAGTACCCGGCCTTGGCCGCCCGCCCGTCGAACGTGACGGGGCCCGTGCCCGGCTGGGCCTTGACCGTGACCGTACCGTCGGCGATGCCCGGCCCCCACTCCACTCCGGCATCGGTGTAGGTGCCACCGCGGAGCAGGATCGTCGCGTTCCTCGTGTTCCTGGCCGCGAGCACGGCCTGGGCGTCCCGCAGGGACCCGACCGGACTCTGCGCGGTGAGGCCGGCCTTCCCCGCCGCCCGCAGGAGCGACTTCCCCGAGAGCCCGGCGAACGACGTTCCGCCGGAGCCCACGTAGACGGTGACGTCCTCGCCCCCCGCGGCCGGAGCGGCCAGCGCCCCCGGCCCGCTCGGAACCACGATCACCACGGCCGCCGCCAGGCACGGCAGCCCCATGCCCAGGTGCTTGCGCATGGATGTTCCCTCCCCTTCGAAAGTCGTGTGAGGCACGGGCGGGAAGTCCGCTCCCGCCGCTCGTGCGACAGGAACACTGCTCGGACCCGCGCCGCCGCGGCAAGCACTTCACGCTGTCCGGGGCTGTCCCGGACAGCCCCGGACAGCCTGACGGGTCACGACCGGGCCCGCCGCACCCCGGTGATCCGTGCTTCCCGCGCACCTCACGCGGGTCGGCCGTCACACGACCGGACGGGAAGCCGACACCCGCGCCGATCTTCCGCGGTGCCTTCAGGCCCCTCTTGCTTCAGGGCTCGGATCATGAAATCTTGCGGCCGACGCCTCCACGATCCCGTGGGGGCTGGCACCGATCTCCCTGCACGAGGTGTAAGGGGGTCCTCGTTCCGCAGGAGGCCCTCGTGCACGCCATCGACGTATCCGGCACGCCCCGTAACTGGGATCTCTACCGGACGGCGGTCGTCGACATCCGGTTCGGGGACCGGGCCGTGCGGGTCGAACCGCGACCTCGGGGCACGGCCGAGGGTTTCTTCCCGGCACCGGACGGCAGCGGTGCCGGCGTCCATGTGATCACCGCCTGGAATCCCTACGGCCGTACCGCGCCGGACGACGCCAACGCCCGCGCCCAGCGCGTACTGCTCGACGAAATCCGCCGCCGTGGTCTCACCTCGTGGCCCGCGGTGGGAGGTGACGTGCGCGGCACGCACCGGGAGGAGAGCGTCGCCGTCGTCGGCCTGAGCGATGCGGCGGCGCGTGACCTGGGGCGCCGCTTCGGCCAGGACGCGGTGTTCGCCTGGACCCCCGATGCCTGGCGGGTCCTGGCGTGCGGAAGCGGTGCCGTGGCGGTGAGCGGATGGGCGGCGTCCGCACGAGCGTCGGCGTAGGCACAGGAGCAGAGCGATGGGCATGTATCCCATGCGGACCCCGGACCACTGTCCTCGCTGCGGCAGGCGTCTCGTCGAGCCGCCGGCCGAGCGGGTCGCCGTCGACGGCTTCCCGGCCGAGGTGACGTACGCGACGGACCCGGTGTGCGGTGCGCGCTGGCACGTGTGGGACAGGACGTCCCCGCTGCGCCGCCTGGCCCGTCCCTATGTGGGCGGCACGGGGTGACGTCACCATGCCGTCGGGGGCGACCCGAGCCGCGGCGCTTCTTCCCGCCGCGCTGCAGGACCCGTGAGGACCTGCCCCGGCAGGACCACATCTGATTCATGTCGAAAACACCTCGAACAGGAATCGGCCATTCCTGAATCCGGAATCCGTCGTACGGGAACGACGTGTTCGCATTCGATCTCCTGACATACAGGCTGAGGCCGACCAGTCAGCTCACGCGGGGGGATTCATGCGCACCACGGGGCACAGACGTGTCATCGCCGCAGCCGCGACCACGGCGGTGGCGACACTCACGCTCATCGGCACACCGGCACACGCCCGGACGCCTTCACCCACCGCGACGCCGTCGGCGAGCGCCGACACCACCGAACTCACCCGCCTGTACCTCCCGTTCGCACTTCAGGAGATCGAGGAAGGTGCGCCGGAGCACGAGGAGTTGTCGCTCCCGCACACGGTGCGGTTCGCCCAGAGCCCCGACGGCGCCTGGCTGCTGTCGTCCGACGAGGCCGACGCGGAGGGCGGGCCGACGAAGTTCACCACCGGCTACACATGGGCCGGGACCGAGAACTGGTACTGGTCCGCGAAGGAGCACTCGAAGCGGACCAAGACCCTCGACAACGTGTGGAAGCCGGCCTCGGCCGACGTCCTCCAGGCGGACTTCAACCGCAACAAAGCCTGAAGAAGATCCTCTCCGACTACCCGCGCGCCTGGTGGTACGCGCACCGCACCTGACAGGCCGCTCGTCCCCTCACCGGAAAACAGGAGTGTGCTGTGCAACGTCGACGCCTCTTGGCCGTGGCGGCAGCGCTGGTCGTCGCATCCGGCTGCTCGTCCCAGAACGACGAATCCCCACCCGCCGACGGGGCCCGTGAGGCCGTCGAGTCCTATGTGCGGGCCCTCAACTCCCGCAGCGCCGCCGGGCTGATCTCGGTCGGGGGCGTCGAGGACGAGGAGTGGTCCCGGCAGGAGGCCGAGCGGATCCTCGCCGACCGGGGCGGGCGGGGGTGGAAGGTCAAGGACGTGCGGATCCAGCACGACATGGGTCCGGACGTCGGCTCGGCCCGTCTGCTGGCCGAGGACAAGACGGGCAAACCCCTGCAGGACACCTTCACCGTCATACGGGAGAAGGGCGCCTGGCACCTGACGGTCTTCACCGACCAGCCCGCCGAGCCGGGCAAGGAATCCTCCACGACCGACGAGCCGCGTTCCTGACGACCACTGTCGTGGTGGCCCGGTCCGGCGATCCGGCCCGGGCCGTCACGACGCAGGACACCGTGGGCCGGAGAGATGTGGGTCGCCCACACCCAGCGCGACGTCGGCTGGCTGCACCTGAGAGAAGGCAGGCCCACGGAGGTCTTCGGACCGCTGAGCCACGCCGTCGAGGTGACCGAGCGCGCCGGTGACGCCTACGCCAACGCCATGGCCCGTCATCTGCGCGGGATTGCCCACCGCGACCTCGGCCACTACGCGGAGGCGCACGCCGACTTCGACGCCGCCCTCGATGTCTACCGGTCGGGGGACTACGCGTGGAACGAGGCGGCCGTGGTCCACGACGTCGTCCGTGCCCTGCGGGCGGAGGACCGGCCCGACGAGGCCGACGCCCTGGAGACCGGCGCCGCCGCGGCCAACCCGTTCTTCACGGGGATGCACGGGCGGAACGGTGCCCAGGCCGTACCGGACGAGGACTGACGGCCTTCCGCGCCCACCGGTTCGTGTGGTGGCTCCATCGGCCCGGGGACCCACTCGGGCCCGGGTGTTCCGCCGTTCCGCGGCGGACGGTCGCTCAGTCGTTCTTCACCGGCCGCCGCACGGATCGCCGCCCGCGGGCACCGGCACGGTATCGGCCGCCAGGCAGGAGGAGTACACCCGCGGCGGTACGGGCGGCGGCTCCGGTTCCGATTTCGACGTGGCGCCCACGGCAATGATCGCCACGGCACCTACGCAGGTCAGTCCAGCCATCGCGGCAAGCCGTGCACCGCGGCTCACCGATCGCCCCGGAGGCGGTCGCGGAGTTCGTCGTCGCAGTCGTCCCCGGTGCCGGTCCGGACTCGGGAGAAGGCCAGCACTCCGTTTCCCCTGCTTTCCCGCTGGGCCTCGGCCAGTTGCCTCTCGATGTCCGCGACGTACTCGGCGCACTCGGCGCTGACTGGCTTCTCGGGCCGCGGGTCCGGTGCCGAGGAGGTGTTCAGTCCGGCGGTGGCGGCGAGACCGGCCGCGCACAGCACCACCCACGCGGCAACCCACGTGCGGCGGTTCGTCCGTATCGGCTTGGGCATCCAGGCATCCTACGAGCGCTGCGGCGGGCTGTCGCCGCAGCGCGGCCTCCCCGTCGATCCGGTCTGCGCGAGGTGCTGCCCCGGGTGCATCGGTGGTACGGCGAGTACGACGAGGACTGGGAGGACGGCGGGCACGTACGCGTCGAGGTCAGCGACGCGCGGGGCGAGCGGCTGCCGGAGGCACGGGACGCCGGAAGCCAGGAGGACGGCGGGCGGGGACTTCTCCTCGTCGCCGCCCTGACCGAGGCGTGGGGAACGGTCCCGCGCCCCGGCGCCCCGGGCAAGACCGCCTGGGCGGTGGTGGCCACCGCGCCGGTCCGTCAGTAGTGGTACCGGGCCTTGATGATCACGACTTCCTTCTCGGTGGCCCGGTAGACGAGTCGGTGTTCGTCGTCGATCCGGCGTGACCGGTAGCCCGAGAGGTAACCCTTCAGCGGCTCCGGCCTGCCGATGCCGGTGAAGGGGTCGCGCTGGATCTCGCCGATCAGGCGGACCAACTTGCGGAACAGCGTCTTGTCGGCGGCCTGCCAGTACAAAAGGTCCTCCCAGCCGGTGGGACGGAACCGCACGTCCCTCACTCGCCGTCCTCCGCCAGGGCCTCCAGCTCCGCCATGCTCCTGGTGATCACCGGGGTGTCGGCGGCCTTGTCCGCGGCGACGGCCGCCATGAGGTGGGCGGCGTTGGCCGGCGAACGCAGCAGGTAGACGGTCTCCTGCCAGGAGCGGAAGTCGTCGGCCGACATCAGTACGGCGTTGCCGCCCCTGGAAGTGATCTCCACCGGCTCATGGTCGTCGTTGACCTGCTGGATCAGCGGGAAAAGCCTGGCCCGAGCCTCGCTGGCGGTGATGGACACAACCCCTCCTCCAACAGAACTGGTACAGGGAAGCCGTACCAATTCAATGGTACAGGGATCCGGTACGAGTCGCATGGCCCACCGACAGGAAGGGACCCCCCGTGGGGAAGCGGACACATCCTGTCCTGTACGTCCCCGAGACTCTTGCCCTCCGCGGCCACAGGGGCCGCTCGTTCCGCAAGGAGTCCGCGCGTGTTCTCCGTTCTCGCCGACATCAATTGGCCGGCCGTCGCGATCGCGGCCGTCGCCTCGGTCCTGCTGGCCGGTGTGTGGTTCGCGGTCGTGATCGCCAAGCCGTACGCCGTGGCCCTCGGCCGTGAGGGCGCGCCGGCGCCCGCGCAGACGGCGGTGACCATGGCGGGGCCGCCGGTGTGCCTTCTCGTCACCGTCCTGACCAGCGCCGTGCTCGTCGAGGCGCTCGACATCACGGGCATGGGGGACGCCGTGGTCTTCGGGCTCCTCGTCGGCGTCGGCTACCTCAGCGCGATGACCTTCCAGATCGCCGTCAACCCGAACTTCCCGCGCCCGCTGTACTACGGGGTCCTCAACGCGCCGTTCTTCGTGCTCACGAGCGTGCTCACCAGCGTCGTCCTGGTCGCGATGCGCTGAGTCCCCGCCGACTAGTCGCCGCCTCCGCCGCCTCCGCCGCCTCCCCCGTCACCGCCGCCGCCGTCGCCGCCGCTTCCGCCCCCGTCGCCGCCCTCCCCGCCGTCGCTGCCCCAGCCGTCGCCGCCGCCGCGCTCGTTGTCGTCGCGGCCGGTGCCGAGGTTGCTGAACCAGTGGAGGTCCCAGGTGTCGGCTCCCGCCTCCGCACGGGAGCGGGGGCGGAACCTGGCCAGGCCCGTCGTGTCCCCGAGGCCGAAGGAGACGGCGACCGCGTGGGCCATCACGGCGTCCAGGGGGTCGGGGCTCTCGTGGTGCACGGTGGCCAGCGGCAGCAGTACCGTGCCGGGTACAGGGTCGGGCCGGCGTGGCGGACGGGTCAGCAGCGCTGCGCGGCGGCCGTCGCGCAGCAGCCACGAGCTCTCCGCGTTCTCGCGCCGCAGCGTCCAGTGCCGGTCGGGCAGGCGTATCTCCACGCTGCTCTTCGACTTGCGGAACATGCGGCGAAGTTCGAGGTGTGCGATGACGTTGTCAACGATCACCTGCAGGCCGCCGTCCAGGGCGGTGGAGCCGGCGTGGAAGCCGTACGGCGCCCTGAGCCGTACGGAATGATCAGGCGGGCCCCACACGTCCACGCGTACCGAGCGCCGGTCCACGGCGACGGCGACCGGTCCGGCGGGGCCGGGCGCGTAGCGCCGCGCGATCCACAGCGGTACGCCCTCCGCGTGCGCCCGCACGGAGAGCACGCCCACCTGCTCCGCACCGCCGCACCCGCGAACCGCCAACTCGCCCAGCGCGCGGGCGAAGTCGGCGGCCCGACGCACCTTCAGGGGCGTGGTCGTGCCGGTCACGCGGGTGACCGGCACGGTGCCGGGGCCCTGGGGCAGCGAGGCCAGGGGGCGTTCCGCGCCGCCGCCGCCGAGCCAGCACCCCCGCAGGTACGCCTCGGCCATGGCACCGAGGTTCAGCTCGGACATCGGAGTCGTCCTGCCGCCCCTGCGCAGCCCGTCCTCGGTGAGTTCCACGGTCCGCGCCAACGGGTTCCGGGACCGTTCCCCGTAGAGCACCTGGCTCATCACATCCCCCTCCTGTTTCCCCGCCCGCACTGCGGTCCCCACCCTCACACACCGGGCCCCCGCCGAAAAACATCCCCACCGCGCGGCAACCTCCCGCCGTGCGGCGGCGACTACGGGGCGGTGGACAACGAGGGCCATCGCACATCGAACGAAAGCCGTGACATGCGCAGTACTGGTAACACCGCCCCGCGCGCGGGGCACCGGAGAAAGAACGGCCGGCGCCGTACCGTCCTGATCGGTGCTCTCACCACATCGCTCGTGGGCGGCGCCGTGGTCGGCGGCGTGCTGATGTCGGCGTCCGCGGCGGAACCGGGCGCGGGTACCTACCGCCTGGTGAACGCGGCGAGCGACACCTGTCTGGAGGTTCCGTCGGGAAGCACGGGCGCCGGGGTGCAGCTGGCCCTGGCGGACTGCGACGGGGGCGCGGACCAGAGCTGGGAACTGGCCGACTCCGGTGACGGTTTCACCGTGACGTCGTCCGCCACCGGGTTGTGCGCGGGCGTCAAGGGCGACTCGGCCTCCGCCGGGAAGCCCGTGCAGCAGCAGGACTGCGGCGAGGGCTCCTCCCAGGTCTGGAAGGTGAGCGCCGTCGGTGACGCCTACCGCCTGGTCAACGCGCACAGCGAGAAGTGCCTGAACCCCAAGGGCGGGCTGCTGCAGCAGAACTCCTGCGACAACGCCGCCGGCAAGACCTGGACCCTGCAGGAGGTGAACGGCTCGACGCCCCCGGCGTCCACTCCGACGGCGAGCGCCCCCGCCTCTCCCTCCGCGCCCGCCTCGCCCTCCACCCCCGCGAACGACGAGCCGGCCGGTGACACCGCGTTCGCCTCCTGGCCCACCGCCACCGACGAGCAGCCCGTCTCCTCGACCATCGAGGTGAAGGGCGTGTACGACGGTTCCCTGAAGCGCTTCCACGGCTCGGGCGACCTCGGCGGCAGCGGCCAGGACGAGGGCCAGGACCCGATGTTCAAGCTCGCCGACGGCGCGACGCTGAAGAACGTGATCCTGGGTTCGCCCGCCGCCGACGGCGTGCACTGCTCGGGCAGCTGCACCCTGATCAACGTGTGGTGGGAGGACGTCGGCGAGGACGCCGCCAGCTTCAAGGGCAAGTCCGCCTCGGCGGCCTACGTCGTCGACGGCGGCGGTGCCCGCAAGGCCGACGACAAGGTCTTCCAGCACAACGGTGCCGGCACCCTGACCGTCAAGAACTTCCAGGTGTCCGACTTCGGCAAGCTCTACCGCTCCTGCGGCAACTGCGGGACCCAGTACGAGCGCCACGTCGTGATCGACAACGTCCTGGTCACGAGCCCCGGCAAGGTCATCGCCGGGGTCAACGCCAACTACGGTGACACCGCGACCCTCTCCGACGTGACGATCGTCGGCGACAGCAAGAAGAAGATCATCGTCTGCGAGCGCTTCGAGGGCAACGACAGCGGCGACGAGCCGACCGCGCTCGGCAGCGGCCCCGACGGCAAGTCCTGCGTCTACGAGCCCTCCGAGGTCACGTACGAGTAGGGCACACCGCACAGGGCGAGGGCCCGGCACCGCCGAACAGCAGCGGTGCCGGGCCCTCGGGGCGTTCTGCGAGCGGGTCGCTCAGTGGGCGTGGCCGTGGCCGTGACCACCGGCGGCGGCCGGCTCTTCCTCTTCCTTCTTCTCGACGACCAGGGTCTCGGTCGTGAGCAGGAGGGAGGCGATGGAGGCGGCGTTCTCCAGGGCGGAGCGGGTCACCTTGACCGGGTCGATGACGCCGGCCTTGACCAGGTCGCCGTACTCGCCGGTGGCGGCGTTGTAGCCGTTGCCCTTCTCGAGCTCGGCGACCTTGGAGACGATGACGTAGCCCTCGAGGCCGGCGTTCTCGGCGATCCAGCGCAGCGGCTCGACGGCGGCCTTGCGGACCACGGAGACACCGGTGGCCTCGTCGCCGGTCTTGTCGAGGTTGCCCTCGAGGACCTTGACGGCGTGGACCAGCGCGGAGCCACCACCGGAGACGATGCCCTCCTCGACCGCGGCGCGGGTCGCGGAGATGGCGTCCTCCAGACGGTGCTTCTTCTCCTTCAGCTCCACCTCGGTGGCGGCGCCGACCTTGATGACGCACACGCCGCCGGCCAGCTTCGCGAGGCGCTCCTGGAGCTTCTCGCGGTCCCAGTCGGAGTCGGTGGTCTCGATCTCGGCCTTGATCTGGCCGACGCGGCCCTGCACGTCCTCCTTGTTCCCGGCACCGTCGACGATCGTGGTGTCGTCCTTGGTGACGGTGACGCGGCGGGCGGAGCCGAGCACGTCCAGGCCGACCTGGTCGAGCTTGAGGCCGACCTCCTCGGAGACGACCGTGGCGCCGGTGAGGACGGCCATGTCCTGCAGCATCGCCTTGCGGCGGTCACCGAAGCCGGGGGCCTTGACGGCGACCGCGTTGAAGGTGCCGCGGATCTTGTTGACGACCAGGGTCGACAGGGCCTCGCCCTCGACGTCCTCGGCGATGATCAGCAGCGGCTTGGAGGCGTTGGCCTGGATGACCTTCTCCAGCAGCGGCAGCAGCTCCGCGATGGAGGAGATCTTGCCCTGGGTGATGAGGATCTGGGGCTCGTCGAGGACGGCCTCCATGCGCTCCTGGTCCGTCACGAAGTACGGCGACAGGTAGCCCTTGTCGAAGGCCATGCCCTCGGTGAAGTCCAGCTCCAGACCGAAGGTGTTGGACTCCTCGACGGTGATGACGCCGTCCTTGCCGACCTTGTCCATCGCCTCGGCGATGAGCTCGCCGACCTGCTGGTCCTGGGCGGACAGCGCGGCGACGGCGGCGATGTCGGACTTCTCGTCGATCGGGCGGGCCGAGGCGAGCAGGTCCTCGGAGACCGCGGCGACGGCGGCGTCGATGCCCTTCTTCAGCAGCGCCGGGGAGGCACCGGCGGCGACGTTCTTCAGGCCCTCGCGGACCAGCGCCTGGGCCAGCACGGTGGCGGTGGTGGTGCCGTCACCCGCGATGTCGTTGGTCTTGGTCGCCACCTCCTTCACCAGCTGCGCGCCGAGGTTCTCGTACGGGTCCTCGATCTCCACCTCGCGGGCGATCGTGACACCGTCGTTGGTGATGGTGGGGGCGCCGAACTTCTTGTCGATGACGACGTTGCGGCCCTTGGGGCCGATCGTCACCTTCACCGTGTCGGCAAGCTTGTTGACGCCGCGCTCGAGGGCGCGACGGGCGTCCTCGTCGAACTTCAGGATCTTCGCCATGGCAGCGGGAGCCCTCTCGGAATTCTGGGTGAAATCACTGCGCCCCGGGCGCCCGGTCCTTGTCGGATGCTGGGGCCAGGGGCGCAGTGGTTCGAGCAAAAGTGCTTGCTACGAGGTCGGGTTGTCCGGGGTGACCCCCGGATCTCCCTTACTTCTCGACGATCGCGAGGACGTCGCGGGCCGAGAGGACGAGGTACTCCTCGCCGTTGTACTTGACCTCGGTGCCGCCGTACTTGCTGTACAGAACGACGTCGCCGACCTTCACGTCGAGCTCGACGCGCTTGCCGTCCTCGAAGCGACCCGGACCGATGGCCAGGACGACGCCCTCCTGGGGCTTCTCCTTGGCGGTGTCCGGAATGACCAGGCCCGAAGCCGTGGTCTGCTCGGCGTCGAGCGGCTGGACCACGATGCGGTCCTCGAGCGGCTTGATGGCAACCTTGGAGCTGGCGGTCGTCACGATCCGACCTCCCCCTTCGGAGATCTCACGGGGTTAACTGTCTGAGGTGGCGACCAGGTGGATCCGTCGTCGCGGGTGCCGGACCTGCCCGTCGCGTGTTTGGCACTCTCCAGGGGGGAGTGCCAGACCTGAGACTATGACTGCGGTTAGCACTCGGTCAAGCGGAGTGCCAATTGCCTGCGGCGCGTCGCGGGGTGGGTGCGTTGTTCACACCGGGGTGCGCAGCCGACGGTGTCGCAGTGACCGTCACCGGGGGCCGCCGCCCCCAGGCCCCCGCTTCGGCCCTGAACGGGCCTCGCCCTCAAACGCCGGACGGGCTGAGGGGTGAGCGGTGCTCGCCGGGAACCGCCGGCGGACCGGTCTGCCCGACGTGGTCCTCCAGCTTGCCCACCCTCAGCCCCCGTTCCTCCAGTTCGTCCAGCACCCGCGCCGTCCGCTCCGCCAGCGACAGGGTCGGGGCCTCGCCCGACGGCACGGAGATGATGTCGCCGGGTTCCAGGTGGTGGGGGCCGTCGGTGTAGGTGAGGTGGCCGTCGGGTTCCAGGGTGACCCGCCACAGCACCACCGCCGCGATGCCGCAGTCGGCGGCGGCGCGCAGGGTGGTGGCGTCGTACGTGCCGTAGGGCGGGCGGAAGAGGCGGGGGCGGACGCCGAAGCGGGACGTGAGCTTGCGCTGCTGGCCGCAGATCTCGGCGCGCTGGCCGGCGTACGGCAGACCGCGCAGGGCGGGGTGGTCGAGGGTGTGGTTCTGCAGGCTCGCGCCGACCGAGCGCAGGCGGGCGAAGTGGGCGTATCCGGGGCCGGCCACCGTGTCCGTGAGGAACAGGCTGACGGGGAGCCGGTGCTCGCGCACCAGGTCGATGAAGCGGGGGTCGCGTTCGGCGCCGTCGTCGTAGGTGAGGAAGACGACCCTGTCACGGGTCGGGGCGCGGTCGACGACGGGCGGGAGGGCGCCGGACCCCGGTGCCGGCCCGGCTCCGGGCGACCGGCCCGCCCCGTTCCCCGTCCCGTCCCCCACCCCGCCCGACGGACCGCATCCGGCGACCGCGGCCAGTAGGGCGACCGCGGCCAGCAGGGCGACGGCGCCCGCCAGGAGGCCGGCCCTCACAGGTAGTCCTCCAGGCGGGCCACCGCGTACCCCTCCGCCGTGGCCTTGTCCAGGAAGCGGCGGATCATGTCCGGCATCGTGCCCTCCCAGTCCTCGCGGCCCCGGAAGTGGCTGAGGACGATGTCGCCGGGATGCAGGTCGCGGTCCCACTCGCGGTACTCCCAGCGGTCGGCGAAGACCTCCTCGTTCCAGAGGGGGACGTGGGTGATCCCGCAGGCCTTCGCGGCGCGCAGGGTGGCCTTGTCGTAGTTGCCGTAGGGCGGACGGAAGAGGACGGGGCGCTCGCCGTAGCGCTTCTCGATGACGCGCTGCATGCCGCAGATCTCGCGCTCCTGACGGGCGTAGGACAGGGCCGGCAGGTAGGGGTGGCGGAGGGTGTGGTTGTGCAGGCCGACGCCCCGGTCCTGCATCTCCTTGAAGTAGCCGTAGTCCTCCTTGACGAGGTAGTCGCTGAGGAAGGCGCTGTACGGGACCTTCAGCTCGCTCATCATCCGCAGGAACGCCGGGTCCTTCTCGGCGCCGTCGTCGATGGTGAGGAAGAGGATCCTCTCGTCGGTGGGGACGGTGGTGAAGACCGGGGGGAGTCCCAGCCGCCGGTGGCCGTCGACCTCGAAGCCGTCGCGGGTGGTGATCCTGGGTTTCCTCGCCGGGGGCGGCGGGGCGGTCAGGGGCACCTTCTTCAGTCCCCAGCGTTTCGCGGCGGCGACCCTCGCGGCGTGCGCCGCGCGCAGCTTGGTGGCGTAGGCGTCGAGCGCGCGGGCCGGGGGCGCCTTCAAGGGCTGCTGGCCGCCCGCCGGTTCGACCGGAGTGCCGTCGTCCGGTCCGCAGCCCGAGGCGATGGAGGCGAGAGCGAGTACCGCGAGGCCGATCCGCACCCCACCGAGCGGCCACTTTTTATCGTTTTGTCCTACTTCTCGCATGGTGCCGGATCCTCGCAGCCGTCCGGTCCGGAGCCGGCCCGACACCGCGGCCGGAGGCATACGGTCCACCGACTGGCCCACAATGAGGCCGTGAACGACCTCGCTCCCCTCCTCACCCCCGAAGGCCGCGCCCTCCTCGACGAGGTCCGCGACACCGACCCCGCGCACGAACTCGCCGTCGCCACCCGGCTGCGCCGCGAGCACCCCGCCGACCTGGTGTCGGCCGCGCTCGGCCAGGCGCGGCTGCGGCAGCGGGCGGTGGCCAAGTTCGGGGCGGAGGACGCCCGGCGGATGTTCTTCACGCCGAACGGGGTGGAGCAGTCGACGCGGGCGAGCGTGGCGGCGTACCGGGCGGGGCGGTTCAAGGAGCTCGGCGTGACCTCCGTGGCCGACCTGTGCTGCGGGATCGGCGGGGACGCGATCGCGCTGGCCCGCGCCGGGATCCGGGTGCTGGCGGTGGACCGGGACCCGCTCACCGCGGCGGCCGCGCGGGCGAACGCCGAGGCGCTGGGGCTCGCCGGGCTGATCGACGTACGGCAGGCGGACGTGACGGAGGTGGACACGGCCGGCTACGACGCCGTGTTCGTCGATCCGGCCCGGCGCGGCGGGCGGGGCCGCATCTTCGACCCCGAGGCGTACTCGCCCCCGCTGTCCTGGGCGGTCGAGGCGGCCCGTACGGCGTCGCGCGCCGCCGCGCTGAAGGTCGCGCCGGGCATCCCGCACGAGGCCGTCCCCGCCGACGCGGAGGCCGAGTGGATCTCGGACGGCGGGGACGTGAAGGAGGCGGTGCTGTGGTTCGGCACGGCGCCGGCGGCGGTCCGGGCGACCCTTCTCCCCGGCCCCCGCACCCTCCTCTCCCGCCGTCTGCCCGACCCCGCGGTCCGCCCGCCCGGCCGGTATCTGTACGAACCCGACGGCGCCGTCGTCCGGTCGCATCTCGTCGCCGAGGTCGCCGCGGAACTCGACGGCGGGCTCATCGACGCGACCATCGCCTACGTCACCGCGGACGAGCACCGCCCGACGCCGTACGCCACCGCCTACGAGCTCACCGACCACCTCCCCTTCAACGTCAAGAAGCTGAAGGCGCTGCTGCGCGAGCGTCAGGTCGGCACGCTGACGGTGAAGAAGCGCGGCTCGGCCGTCGAGCCGGAGGAGCTGCGCCGCAAGGTGCTGCCCAAGCCGCACGGCCCCGCGTCCGTCACGGTGTTCCTGACCCGTGTCGCCGGCGCCCCGACGATGCTGCTGGGGCACCCGGTGCGCTGAGGCACCGGACCGGGTCGCCTCAGGACGCGACGATCGCCTTGCCGATCGCGAAACCCTTGGCCGGCCCCTCGGGGATCACCGCGTCGGTGCCGTAGGGGACCCGGTGCTCGTCCGCGTACTTGCCCTTCTTCCGGTCGGGCGAGGTCAGGACGAGCACCGACCCGTCGTCGTCGAAGTCGTCGACGACCACGTACACCGGGATCCCGGCCCGCGCGTACTCGCGGCGCTTGCGGACCCGGTCGCGCTGGAGGTTCCGGTGGCCCGGCGAGGTGCCCTCGACGACCATCTTGACCCCGGCGGCGGCGACACCGAGACCGTCCTCGTCCGGGATCTCGTCGAGGTCGAGCGGGGCCACGAAGAGGTCGGGGATCCAGGCTTTCTGACGGTGGATGACGTTGCCGTCGTGGTGTGCCGCGTAACCGCTGCCTGCCAGATGCGCGTCCAGCGCTCTACGGAGACGGCCGATGAGCACGGTGTGACGACGGCGACCGGTAGGCGACACCTCGATGGCCCCTTCGATGATCTCGGCCCGGTAGCCCTCGGGGAGATCCATGGCCTTCCACGCCTGCCACAGGACCTCGTCCAGATCGGAAGCCTGCTCGGAAACGGGCTTGTCCACCATCACCGGGGCCACCTCTTCCGCGAGAGCGGTCATCGAGAAGCACCTCCTCCTTCAAGTGTGGGCGCGGGCGCCGCTGCGGCACAAGCGACACGGTGGCGCTACGAGTTCGGGGTGCGCGGCGTGCCGGGACCGGCGTCGATCAGCCGAACGAGTGATCACCTCACCTCAGCGACGCCCACAGCTCCCCCGCCTCCGGCTCGTCCGCCACCACGCGGTTGCGGTCCCAGGGGGCCGGGACGACCGGCATGGTGAGGGTCGTGACACCGTCGGACGGGAGGCCGCGCAGGCTCTGGGCGAGGCGCGTCAGTTCGCCGAGCGAGTCCAGGCCGGTGTCGGTGGTGAGGCTGCCGGTGACGGTGTCGGCGACCTGGTACAGCCGGGTGGGGCTGGTCAGCAGGTCCTCGTCCGCGATCTGCTCCAACAGGGCCTTCACCAGCCGGTGCTGGAGCCCTATGCGGCCGAGGTCGCTGCCGTCGCCGATGTCGTACCGGGTGCGGGCCAGGGCGAGGGCGTCCGTGCCGTCGAGGTGGTGGGTGCCGGCGTCCAGGGTGAGGTGGCTGCGGTCGTCGTCGATGTCCTCCTCGGTGGTGACGGTGACCCCGCCGAGCGCGTCGACCAGGCGGGCGAAGCCGGAGAAGTCGATCTCGACGTAGTGGTCCATGCGGACGTCCGTGAGCGACTCGACGGTCTTCACCGCGCACACCGGCCCGCCCACCTCGTACGCGCTGTTGAACATCACGCCGGAGGCCGGGCTGGTCGCCTCCCCGTCCTCCAGGGGGCAGGAGGGCCGGTCGACGAGGGTGTCGCGCGGGATGCTGACCACCGTCGCGGCACTCCGGCCGGCGTCGAGGTGGACGACCATGGCGGTGTCGGAGCGGGCGCCGCCGCTGTCGCCGCCGCCGAGCGCCCGGTTCTCCTCGCCGCTGCGCGAGTCGGAGCCGAGCACCAGGATGTTCAGGGACCCGGTCGGCAGGGGCTGGGCCGTGGCGGACGCGCCCGGGGACGGGGACGAGGACGGGGCGACCGCGGCCCTGGCGGGGCGGTCGTCGCCCAGGGCGTTGTCGATGTCGACGCCGGTGATGTTGTCGTTGAGCTGCCAGTACACCCAGCCGGCGGCTCCGGCGCCCAGGACCAGCAGGCCCGCCAGCGCCAGCCCCGTGATCCTCAGCGCCTTCGCCCGCCGGCCCGTCCGTATGCCCGAGCCCCCGGCCTCGGCCCCGTCGTCACCTGTCCCGCCGTCATCGGTCCCGCCGCTCTTCTCATGTCCCCTCACGAGCGAGAACATAAGTCCGAATTATGTCGAGCGGTGATTCCTGGTCGGCTTTCTTGTGAAATTCTCAGACTTCCGGCACGGCGTCCGGCGGTTCGAAACTTTCGGAGCGGCTCACGCCCCCGTCGGCGCCGCCGTACTGCTCCGCACCACCAGGCTCGTCGCCAGCTCCACCCGGGTCGCCGCCGCCGGGTCCTCGCCCCCGCCCAGATCGAGGACCAGCTTGGCCGCCGCCTCCGCCATCTCCGTCAGCGGCTGCCGCACGGTCGTCAGCGGGGGCCCCACCCAGCGGGCCACCGGCAGGTCGTCGAACCCGACCACGCTCAGGTCCTCCGGGATCCGCAGCCCCAGCTCGCGCGCGGCCTCGTACAGCCCGAGGGCCTGGAGGTCGTTGCCGGCGAAGACCGCGGTGGGCCGGTCCTCGCGGCGCAGCAGGGCGAGGCCCTGCCGGTAGCCGGCCTCGTGGTGGAAGTCCCCGGTCATGATCAGCCCGGGGTCGACCGGCAGCCCGGCGGTCTCCAGGGCGGCCCGGTAGCCGTCGATGCGGGCGCGGCTGCACATCATCCGCGTGGGTCCGCTGATCGCGCCGATCCGGGTGTGGCCCAGTTCGACCAGGTGCCGGGTCGCGGCGAGCCCGCCCTGCCAGTTGGTCGCGCCGATGGAGGGCACGTCGGTGCCCGGGTCGCCGGCCGGGTCCATCACCACAAACGGGATGGAACGGCTGGTCAGCAAGGCCCGCCCGGACTCGTCGAGGCCGGACAGCACGAGGATGACGCCGTGCGGGCGGCGCGCGGCGACCTGGTCGGCCCAGGTGCGTCCGGGCGTGAGCCGGCCCGCGCTCTCGGAGAGGACGACGCTCAGGCCCGCGTCCCGGGCCACGTTCTCCACGCCCCGGATGACCTCCATCGCCCAGGCGCTCTCCAGTTCGTGGAAGACCAGGTCGATCAGGGGCGAGCGGGTGGTCTCGGCGCGCCGGCGCCGGTAGCCGTGGGCGCGCAGCAGCCCCTCGACCCGGCTGCGGGTGGCGGGGGCGACGTCGGCACGACCGTTGAGGACCTTCGAAACAGTCGGGGCGGAGACGCCGGCCTCGCGGGCGATCTCGGCGAGGGTCGCCGTCCGGGCGCTGCGCCCTTGCGTCCGGGTTTCAGCGGGCTGCGGGGAAGTCATGGCGGCGATCGTAACCCTGCGAACCCTTCTGACGAACCCTTTCGGGAGCCACGGACCACCTGAACATTCGATTACCTATCCGAAACATTCGCCGAGAACCGTACGCAGGAGGGCCGTCCGTCCGCCCGGCGGGAACTCCATGACCACCGCGCCCCGGCATGACCCCGTCCCGCCCGGCGTCCGTCCGGCGTCCGTCCGGCGTCCGCCCGGCGGCGGGAGTGCCGCCGGTCCGCGTCGCCTCCTCCGCCCTCCCGTTCTCGCGATGTGCGCCCGGGGACAAGCGGGGCGTACCCCCTCTATCGTGAAACTGCTCACCAGGAGGGGGACTGATGGAGCAGTGGAGGAAGAGCGACTTACCGCGGTACTCCGCGGACGCCGTCACACGGGAACTGGTCGGACACATCTACCGCCGCATGGACTTCGCCGTGGCCATGACCAGGATGCTGGTGGCGGAGAGGTTCCGGGCGCACGGTCAGCCCCAGGGGATCGACCTCGTCGCCGTGGTCCGGCACGCGCGTCGTGCGGGGCGGCTGTTCCTGCTGCGCGACGCGCTCCTCCTGATCTGCTTCGCCGCGTTCACGGCGGGGGTGATCGCGGGACTCGCGGCACTCGTGGCGCAGGACGCCGCCCGGCTGATCAGGTGTCTGTGCCTCGTCCTCGGCGCGTTCGTCACGGGGACGGTCCTCGTGTTCGTCTGGACCTGGATCATGTGGCGGATCGCGCAGGCCGTCCAGTGGGGCGAGGCCCCGCCACGCGACCGTGCCCCGGCGGTGGGCGCCGAGCTGGAACGGGAACTGGACGCCCTCGACGACGCCAACGTCATCGTGTACACGGCCAAGGGACCGGACGGCGACCAGCCCTTCCTCGGCAGCGGCATCGGCGTGCTGGAGACCGTCTGGGCCGGCATCGACGTGAGCCGCCCCGCCGAGGACGCCAAGGGCGGGAAGCACACGGTCGAAACGTTCACCGCCCAGGAGTTGCACGCGTATGTGGCGGAGCACGTGGGCGACCTCGCGGGGATCGACGGACTGCGCATCGGCAACCGGCTGTACATCCAGGGGCATCACGCGCGGGACCTCGGTGAGGAACTGCTCCCGGACCCGCTGAAACGGCCGGCCACCCGCATCGCCCCGGGACTCGTCGAAGCGGGCGTCACCGAGACCGACGACGTGATGCGCACCTACCTGGCCCTCGAACTGGTCGGCGCCCGCGGCTCGTACGTCGTCACCGTGCACGTCCGTGCCCGGCTGGCCCGGTCACGCCTGTCGTGGGAGATCTCCGCCTCCTACCTGCCGCCCGTGTACGCGCACTTGAGCGCCTCGTACACCCGCCCCCTCGGCTTCGGCAAGCACGCCCTGACGGTCCTGCGGGTCACCCGGGAGCAGGTGCGCGACCAGCTCTTCGGATCCGCCCGCCGGATGCTGCGCCGCCCGGCGCGACGGCTCGCCGACACGGTACGGCTGCTGTGGCGGCGCAGCCGGATCTCCCGCCCCCGCAGCTACTTCGACTACGGCGCCGGCGGAACCCTGCGCGCCGTCGTCTCCGACACCGACCGGCAGCGGGACTACACCCAGCGCATGGACGCCAGGGACGCCATCCAGCGGATCCAGCAGGCCGTCCTGCGCGCCACCGAACAGTTCCTCGCGGCGCACCACATCGACACGTCCGACCTGCGCCAGGCCCACAAGACCATCAACAACCAGACGTACAACTTCCACGGACCGATCAACGGCCAGAACGTCTTCGGCGATCACGGGATCAACCTCGTGGCGGGCCTCCACCGGGGTCCCGGCCCCCACCCCGGAGCCGGCAAGGGCACCACCGGCAGCGGCAGTGCGGTCCCGTCGGCACCGTCGGGCAGCGCGGCGAAGTGAGGAAGGCGGCGGAGATGAGCACCTACAACTTCAACGGTCCGGTCAGCGGCCAGAACAACTTCGGCGACCACAACCAGAACCTGCTCATCGGGAACCTCGACGAGCTGGTGGAGCGCGTACGGGCGGAGCAGCCCGGTCAGGCGCGGGAGGCCGAGCTCGTCCGCGACGAGGTCGTCCGCGCGGCGGACGGGAACCGTCCGGTGGACGGTTCCCGGGTGCAGGACTGGCTCGCCACGATCCGCGAAGGCGCGGGCGCGGGCAGCGGTGTACTGGCCCTGGTCACGTCCCTGACCGCGCTCCTGGGGCTGTGAGGCGGCGTCAGTCCCCACCCAGTGACTCGAACCGCCACCGGTGCACCGCCCGCGTGACCAACTCCCCGTCCGGCTCCGGGAGTTCGGGGAGGTCGGCGTCGTACGGGGCGTCCCACCAGGTGATGACCAGGACCCGGTCCTGCGGGGCGCGGAAGGTCTCCCGGCGCAGGGGGCGGCGGGCGAGCTCCCGCGCGTGTTCCTCGGCCCAGGCCACCAGGTCCGCGCCCCGGCCGGGGACCGCCCGGGCCTCCCACATCAGCGCGACCGTCATGAGTACAGGTTGTCCTTGGCGGTCTCGTGCACGTGGTCGTGCGCGTGGGCGGTGCCCGGCACGTGCGGGTCCGTCACCGGCAGCGAGGAGTCGGCCGACAGGTCCCAGTCGGAGGCCGGACGGTTCCGGGCGACCATCTCCGCACCCAGCGCCGCCACCATCGCGCCGTTGTCCGTGCACAGCTTGGGGCGCGGCACGCGCAGCCGGATGCCGGCCGCCTCGCAGCGCTCCTGGGCCAGCGCCCGCAGCCGGGAGTTGGCGGCCACCCCGCCGCCGATCATCAGGTGGTCGACGCCCTCGTCCTTGCAGGCCCGTACGGCCTTGCGGGTGAGCACGTCCACGACCGCCTCCTGGAAGGACGCCGACACGTCACGCACCGGCACCTCCTCGCCCGCCGCCCGCTTGGCCTCGATCCAGCGGGCCACCGCCGTCTTCAGCCCCGAGAAGGAGAAGTCGTACGCGGGGTCGCGCGGGCCGGTCAGACCGCGCGGGAACGCGATCGCCTCCGGGTCGCCCTCGCGCGCGTACCGGTCGATGACCGGGCCGCCGGGGAAGCCCAGGTTCAGCACGCGGGCGATCTTGTCGAAGGCCTCGCCGGCCGCGTCGTCGATGGTCGCGCCGAGGGGGCGGACGTCGGAGGTGATGTCCGCGGAGAGCAGGAGGGAGGAGTGGCCGCCGGAGACCAGCAGCGCCATCGTCGGCTCGGGCAGCGCCCCGTGCTCCAGCTGGTCGACGCAGATGTGCGAGGCGAGGTGGTTGACGCCGTAGAGCGGCTTGCCGAGGGCGTAGGCGTACGCCTTGGCCGCCGAGACGCCGACCAGCAGCGCGCCGGCGAGTCCGGGCCCCGCGGTGACGGCGATGCCGTCGAGGTCGCGGGCGCTGACGCCCGCCTCCTTCAGCGCGCGCTCGATGGTGGGGACCATCGCCTCCAGGTGGGCGCGGCTCGCCACTTCCGGGACGACGCCGCCGAAGCGGGCGTGCTCGTCGACGCTGGAGGCGACGGCGTCCGCCAGCAGGGTGGTCCCGCGCACGATGCCGACACCGGTCTCGTCGCAGGAGGTCTCGATCCCCAGGACCAGGGGTTCCTCAGCCATTGGTTTCGGTTCCTTGTACGCCGTTCCCGTCGACGGGACTCGCCGGGTTCACGGAGGTGGAGGGGTCGGTCAGTCGCATCACCAGGGCGTCCACGTTCCCCGGCTGGTAGTAGCCGCGCCGGACGCCGATGGTCTCGAAGCCGAAGCGCTCGTAGAGCTTCTGGGCGCGCACGTTGTCGACCCGGCACTCCAGCAGCACCTCGGCGCACTCGAAGGCGGTCGCCGCCCGCAGCAGCTCGGTCAGCAGCCGCGAGCCGAGGCCGGTGCCCCAGTGGTCCCGGGTGACGGCGATGGTCTGCACGTCGGCCGCCCGGACGCTGTCGCCGCCCTGGTCGCCGTCGCCGTCGGTCTCCGCACCGGAGGTGGTGAGGCCCGCGTAGCCGACGATCCGGTCGCCCTCCTGGGCGACGACGTAGCGCCGGGTCGCCCCGGGCCCGCGCGCATGGGCCAGCTCGGACCAGAACATCCCGCGCGACCAGGCGTCCTCGGGGAACAGGTCCCGCTCCAGCTCCAGCACGGAGTCGATGTCCCACCAGCGCATCTCGCGCAGCACGGCAGTCTCGGATCCGGTCACTTGGGGGTGACCACCTTGTAGTTCTTGGGGACCTGGGCATCGGGCCGGCGCAGGTACAGCGGCCGGGGCGCGGGCAGCTCCTCGCCCGCCGCCAGCCGCTCGGCGGCCAGCCGGGCCAGGGCGGCGGCGGACACGTGCTCGGGCTCGTGCGCCCTGGGGAAGGTGTCCGGGTACAGCAGGGCGCCGGCGCCGACCGCGGGCAGGCCCTTCACCTGCTCGGCGATGTCGGCGGGCCGGTCCACGGCGGGCTCGGTGAGGCGGGTGCGGGAGTCCGCGTAGCGCGCCCAGTAGACCTCCTTGCGCCGGGCGTCGGTCGCCACGACGAAGGGGCCCTCCAGGTCGGCCGCGCGGGCCAGGCCGTCCAGCGTGCACACACCGTGCACGGGCACGCCGAGCGCGAGCCCGAAGGTGTCCGCGGTCATCAGGCCGACGCGCAGCCCGGTGTACGGGCCGGGGCCGGTGCCGACGACGATCCCGGTGACGGCGTCCAGCCGCAGACCTGCCTCGGCGAGCACCCGGTCGATCGCCGGGAGCAGCAGCTCACCGTGGCGGCGGGCGTCCACCTGGCTCGACGAGGCGATGACGTCGTGGCCGTCGTGCAGCGCGACGGTGACGGCGGGGGTGGCGGTATCCAGAGCGAGCAAGAGCACGCAAACAGCCTACGGCTCCCGCGCCCCGGCCACGGCCGCACGGGTCGGCCGGTCACGTACTGCTACGGTCACGTCGGCGTACGTACATAACAGGGCAGAGCGGGACAGGGGTGACGTCGGTGTCAGGCACCAGCTCGGCGGTCGTGGCGGGGCTGACCGCGGCGGCCCTCGCGACAATCGGCTACCTCGGCCACCGGGCGGCGGTGACCGTCCCGGACGGGCTGCGCCCTCCGGCGTCCGGCACCGCGACGGCCGCCCACAAGACCCTCCGGGACGGGAACCACCCGTTCGCCGTGCCCGCACGGTCGGGGACGGGCGAACGGGTCGTGTACTCACTGGGCGCCGACCGGGTGTGGCTGGTCGGGGAGGGCGGCGAGGTGCGGCGCACCTTCGGGGTCAGCCCCAGCACGGTGGACCCGGCGCCGGGCACCTACCGGGTCACGTCCCGGTCCGGGGCGGTCACCGGATCGGACGGCGTCCCGGTCGAGCACGTGGTGCGGTTCGCCTCCGTGGACGGCACGGCGATCGGGTTCAGCGCGGCGGTCGACGGCTCGGCGCCGCGGCTCGCCCCGGGGGAGCGGGCGGGCGGCATCCGCGAGACCCGCGCGGACGGCGCGGCGATGTGGGGGTTCGCGACGATCGGGCGGAAGGTCGTCGTCGTTCCGTGAGTCCCGGTGTGCGCGTTCCGGCCGGATCGCGTGAACGGGCGCCGTACGTTCCGACAAGACGTCGGCAAGATGTTGCGTTCGGCGTCCCGGGCGTGGTCACATGGTATCCAGCCCGTGGTTAGGTCTACCTAACCACGCCCGCCCCCGCCCTTCAGGAGGCGTCCATGCCGGCCCACCAGAACGCCCGCCGGACCACGGCGCAGCCGCGGCCCCAGCCGGCCTCCGGCCTCTCCGGAATCCCGATGCGCGACCTGCTGGCGTCCTGCGCCGCGGCCGCCGCGGTCTCCACCCCGCCCCGCGCGCCGGAACCCCGGCCCTGCGAACCGGCGAAGGACCACCGCGAGGCCGCGTGACCGCCTCCGCCGCAGGCCGGCAGCACGAGGCCGTGCCCCGCCCGGGCCGGCAGCACGAGGCCGCGTGACCGCTTCCGCCTCAGGCCGACAGCACGGTCAGGTCGGCCGCCGCCCAGCGTCCGCCCAGGCCGGTCACGGTCACCCGGCGCACCTCGTCGGTGGTGTCGCCGACCGCCCGGTGGATGACGACCTGGAGACGGTCCTCGGTCAGCTCCTCGACCTTGCCCTCGCCCCACTCCACGACGATCACCGACTCCGGCAGCGAGACGTCGAGATCGAGGTCCTCCATCTCGTCCAGACCGCCGGAGAGCCGGTACGCGTCGACGTGGACCAGTGGCGGACCGTCCCCCAGCGACGGGTGCACCCGGGCGATCACGAACGTCGGCGAGGTGACCGCGCCCCGCACGCCGAGCCCCTCGCCGAGCCCCCGGGTCAGTGTCGTCTTGCCCGCGCCGAGCTCGCCCGAGAGCAGCACCAGGTCACCGGCGCGCACCAGCTTGGCGAGCCTGCGCCCCAGTTCGCGCATCTGCTCGGGGGAGGTGACGGTCAGCTCGGCGGAGTTCGCGGACGGCGTCGGTTCAGCCGGGTTGTGCGGTGCTGCTGCTTCCATAGCCATTAACCGTAGCCCCTGCGGGCACCGCGCCCACGCGGGTAAGCAGGTCGGCGAGGCGGTCGGTGACCACCTCCGGGTGCTCCAGCATCACCAGGTGCCCGGCGTCCGGGACCAGCACCAGTTCCGCGTCGGGCAGCAGACCGGCGATCGCCTCGCTGTGCTCGCTCGGCGTCACCAGGTCCCGCACCCCGGCCAGCACCAGCACCGGCAGACCGGCGAAGTGGGCGAGGGCCTCGGTCTTGTCGTGGTCGCTGAACGCCGGGTAGTACTCGGCGACCACGTCGATCGGCGTGCCCTCGATCATCCGCTCGGCGAACCGGGCGACCGCCGGGTCCACGTCACGGGAGGCGAACGAGTACCGCTTGATCACCCCGGCGAACAGGTCCGCGGTGGCCCGGCGCCCCCGCTCCACCAGCTCGGCCCGCTGCCCCAGCGCCTTCAGCACCCCCGGCAGCACCCGCCGCACCGCGTTGACGCCGGCCACCGGGAGCCCGAAGTTGACCTCGCCCAGCCGCCCCGACGACGTACCGACCAGGGCGACGCCCACCACCCGCTCCCGGATCAGCTCCGGGTACTGGTCGGCGAGGGCCATCACCGTCATCCCGCCCATGGAGTGACCGACCAGCACCAGCGGCCCCTCGGGCGCCGCCGCGTCGATGACGGCCTTCAGGTCCCGCCCCAGCTGCTCGATGGTGACCGGCTCGCCCCGCTCCACCTGCGCCGCGCCCCGCTCCGAGCGGCCGTGGCTGCGCTGGTCCCAGTGCACGGTCCGTACGACGCCCCGCAGCGCGGCCCGCTGGAAGTGCCAGGAGTCCTGGCTGAGGCAGTAGCCGTGGCTGAAGACCACGGTGACCGGGGCGGGCGCCTTGCGGCCGAACAGCCGGCGCCGGCGCCCCGGGGTCGCCGCCGGATCGGGGTCCACGTCGTCGACCTCGTAGTACAGGCCGGTGCCGTCGTCGGCGTACGCCTTGCCCGGCGTGCCGCGCAGCGCGCCGTACGGCCCCGCGGAGTCGAGGGCGAGCCGGGCCCTCTGGCGCATGCCCCGGCCGACCGTCATCCGCTCTATCGCGACGCCCGCGGCGGCCCCGGTGGCGAGCACGCCTATCGCGACACCCGCGACACCGGTGGCCCGGCGCCAGCCCCCGCCGGACGCGCCGGCTGCGGAGGCGGCGGCCTCCGCGATGCCCTCGCTCACGTACCGCTCCCGTCGTTTCCGTCGTTCCCGTCGTTTCCGCCATGGACGTAGACGCGCGGGACGCGGGTTCCGATCCGGGTGACGATCTCGTACGCGATGGTCCCGGCGGCCTGCGCCCAGTCCTCGGCGGTGGGCTCGCCGCGGTCGCCCGGCCCGAAGAGGACGGCCTCGGCGCCCGGCCCCGGTTCGTCCCCGCCCAGGTCGACGACGAACTGGTCCATCGCGACCCGCCCCGCGACCGTGCGCCACTTGCCCTCGACCAGCACCGGTCCGGTGGAGGAGGCGTGGCGCGGGATGCCGTCCGCGTAGCCGAGCGGGACGAGGCCGAGGGTGGTGGCGCCCGGGGTGACGTAGTGGTGGCCGTAGCTGACGCCGTGGCCGCCGGGGACGTGCTTCACCAGGGCCATCGAGGCGGACAGGGTCATCGCCGGGCGCAGTCCCAGGTCGGCGGGGGTGCCGATCTGGGGGCTGGGCGAGACGCCGTACATCGCGATGCCGGGGCGCACGAGGTCGAAGTGGCTCTCGGGGAGGGTGAGGGTGGCGGGCGAGTTGGCGATGTGCCGCACCTCGGGGTCGATGCCCCGTCCCTCGGCGTACGCGACCATCTCCCGGAACCGGGTGAGCTGGGCGGCGATGGAGGGGTGCCCGGGTTCGTCGGCGCAGGCGAAGTGCGACCACAGGCCGGTGACGCGGACCAGCCCCTCGGCCTCGGCGCGCAGCGCCTCCGCGACCAGCTCCGCCCAGTCGTCGCCGGGCTGGCAGCCGCCCCGCCCGAGCCCGGTGTCGGCCTTGAGCTGCACCCGCGCGGGCCGCCCGGCGAGACGGGCCGCCCGGGTGACCTCGTCCAGCGCCCACGTGCCGCTCAGGGACACGTCGAGGCCGGCCTCGACCGCCTCCCGCCAGGGCCCGCCGGGCGTCCACAGCCAGCACATGATCCGTACGTCGTCCGGCACCCCGGCGCCGGGCGCGCGCAGCGCGAGCGCCTCCTGCGGGGTGGCGGTGCCCAGCCAGGTCGCCCCGGCCTCGACGGCCGCCCGCGCGCAGGCGACGGCGCCGTGCCCGTACCCGTCTGCCTTGACCACTGCCATGAAGGCGGCACCGGGCGCACGCTCGCGCAGGACCCGCACATTGGCCCGCACGGCGGCGAGGTCGATCTCGGCACGGGCCCGCAGCTCCGCACCCCCCGGGGCAACTGTCTCGTTCATCCCGCCCAGTCTCTCAGAGCCCTCCGCCGCACCTTCCCGTCGGCTGAATCAGCCCCTCCGGCGTTTGAGGAGCGGGGGTCCGGAGGCAGCGCCCCCGGGGACGGGACGGGGAAGGGCGCCGGGGCGAAAAACCCTCCGGAACCCGCCCGCACCACCCCTCACCCCCGCACCACGCTCCGCCACGCCCCCGCGATCCCCTCCGCCACGTCGTGCGCCCCCATCGGCGCACCGTCCGCCGCGAACCGCCCCGCCAGCCCGTGCAGATACGCCCCCGCACTCGCCGCGTCCACCGCCGACAGCCCCGCCGCCAGCAGCGACCCCGCCAAGCCCGACAACACGTCACCGCTCCCCGCCGTGGCCAGCCACGACGTCCCCGTCGGATTCACCCGCACCACGCCCCCTCCCGAGGACGCGATCAGGGTCGTGGACCCCTTCAGCAGCACCGTCGCCCCGTACCGCCCCGCCAGCTCCCGCACCGCCGCCAGCCGTCCGTCCTCGACCTCCCCCCGCTCGACCCCGAGCAGCGCCGCGGCCTCCCCCGTGTGCGGGGTCATCAGCGTCGGCGCCCGCCGCCCCCGTACCGCCGACGCCTCCGCCAGCCGCAGCCCGTCCGCGTCGATCAGCACCGGCACGTCCGTCGCCAGCACCTCCGCGACCGTCGCCGCGTCGTCCCCGGCCCCCGGCCCGACCACCCACGCCTGCACCCGCCCCGCGTGCTTCGGTCCCCCGTCCGACACCAGCGTCTCGGGGAAGCGGGCGATCACGGCCTGCCCGGCGGGGCCGACGTACCGTACGGCCCCCGCCCCGCCCCGCAGCGCCCCCGCCACCGCGAGCACCGCCGCCCCCGGGTACCGGGCGGACCCGGCCGCGATCCCGACGACGCCCCGCCGGTACTTGTCGCTCTCGACGGCCGGCACCGGCAGCAGCCGGGCCACGTCCGCGTGCTGCAACGCCTCCAGTTCCGGCTCCTCGGGGAGCGACAGCCCGATGTCCACCAGCCGCACCGACCCCGCGTACTCCCGCGCCGGATCGATCAGCAGCCCCGGTTTGTGCGTCCCGAAGGTCACCGTGAGGTCGGCCCGGACCGCCGCTCCCCGCACCTCCCCCGTGTCGGCGTCGACCCCGCTCGGCAGATCGACGGCGACCACGGCCGCCCGCGCCCGCCCGGCCGCGTCGGCGAGCGGCACCGCCTCCGGACGCAACCCGCCCTTCCCCCCGATGCCGACGATGCCGTCGACGACCAGATCGGCCCGTGCGATCAGCCCTTCGGCGCCGTCCGTGCCCGTGGTCCGGCCGCCCGCCCGGCGCAACGCCGCGAGCCCTCCGCCGTGGGCGCGCTCCGGCGCGAGCAGCACCGCGCTCACACCCGCGCCGCGCCGGGCGAGCCGGGCACCGGCGTACAGGGCGTCACCGCCGTTGTCCCCGCTGCCGACCAGCAGCACGACCCTGCTGCCGTACACCCGCCCCAGCACGTCCGCACAGGCCGCGGCGAGCCCGGCGGCGGCGCGCTGCATCAGCGCCCCCTCCGGCAGCCGTGCCATCAGTTCCCGTTCCGCCGTCCTGACCGTCTCCACGCTGTACGCAGTACGCATGCGTCCGAGTCTCCCGCAGACGGCCCGTCAACTCCCGTATCGGAGAAGCGGACCGCTTGACTCCCTGCCATGCCCTTGCCAAACTCTCCGCCCCCCACCGGATGAATCGATTCAGTCGAATCGGTTCGACGACAGAAGCAGAGGACCCATGGGACGCAGAGCCGCACTTCTCGCCGCAGCCGGCGCCACCGCACTCCTCACCGCAGCCGGTCTCATGACGGCCCCCGCCACCGCGGTCACCACCACCGCGGCCCCTGCCCCCGCCCGCGCCGCGGCCTGCGGCGACGGCTCCTACCAGGCCGAGGCCGTACTGAACGGCAGCACCTGGACCGCCAGGCGCGGCAGCAGCACCGTCTACACCGGCGGCGACATGCGCGCGGCCGTGCAGGCGGCGATCAGCAGCCTGTCCTCCGGCCGCACCAGCAAGGAACGGGTGGTGGTCCGCGGCTCGGGCTCCATCTCCGCCGGTTCCCGCATCTCCCTGCCGAGCTACACGACCCTGGACGTCTGCGGCACCATCAACGTCACCGGCACCGGCTCCGGCGACCAGGCCCCGGTCTACTCCCGCGGCACCCGCGACATCGAGGTGCAGCACCTCAACGTCACCGGCGCCCCGCTGTACGGGATCTTCCTGCGCAACGTGCAGAACGTCGTCCTCGGCCAGATCGACATGCGCCTCTCCCGCGGCCTCGGCGTCCGCATCGACAACCGCGGCGACACCAGCCAGTGGACCCGCAACGTGCGCATCGACAACGTGTACGTCTCCGGCGCGTCCAGCCACGCCGTGGAGACCTACGGCGTCGACGGCCTCACCGTCGGCACGGTGACCGCCCGCAACGTCGGCGAGTCGGGCCTGCTGCTGAACCAGACGATCAACGCCACCGTCTCCAAGGTGGACGCGGAGAACGCGGGCACCGGCACCGGTTACGCCGCCTTCCGCATGGCCAACCGCAACGGCCGGATCGGCAGCTCCTACTCCACCAACATCCGCGTCGGCGAGGTCGTCGCGCGCGGCGGCGGACGGGGCGTGTTCTGCGTCTCGGAGAGCGGCGGCGCGACCATCGACAGGATCACCCTCTCGAACACGGGCAACAACGCGATCCTCATCGAGAACTGCTACAACGTGAACCTCGCCACCCAGAGCGGCACGGTCACCGGCGGCGGCGAGATCCGCCTGGCGGCGCGCTCGGAGTTCCCGAACAACCGGGACATCACCGTCCAGAACCTCACGGTGACCAACTCGTCGATCCGCGAGAGCCCCTGCGGCGAGAACACGACGTTCCGCAACAACCGGCTGGTGAACAGCAGCCAGTCGATCTGCTAGCGGACGCGGCACACGTACGGGGTGCGGCATGGTGAGCCGCACCCCGTACACCCGCGACGCCCGCCGTCGCCTCAGTTCGTGGTGAGCATCCCCGCCCGCAGCCGCTTCAGCGTGCGGGACAGCAGCCGCGAGACGTGCATCTGGGAGCAGCCGAGCCGCTCACCGATCTCCGCCTGCGTCAGCTCCTCCACGAACCGCCAGTGCACGATCTTGCGCTCGCGCTCGTCGAGCTCGGCGATCATCGGGGCGAGCGCGTGGAAGTCCTCGACCAGTTCCAGCGCGGCGTCCTCGGTGCCGATGAAGTCCGCGAGCACGCTCTCGCCGTCCGGCTCGCTGCCGATGGCGGCGTCCAGCGAGGCGGAGTTGTAGCCGTTGGAGGCGATCCGGGCCTCGTTGACCTCGTCCTCGGTCAGGCTCATCAGCTGGGCGAGTTCGGCGGTCGTGGGCGTACGGCCCAGCCGGCTGCGCAGTTCCTCGGTGGCGCGGGCGAGCTGCACCCGGGCCTCCTGGAGGCGGCGCGGCACGTGCACGGACCACGACGTGTCCCGGAAGAACCGCTTGATCTCGCCGACGATGTAGGGGATCGCGAAGGAGGTGAACTCCACCTCGCGGGACAGCTCGAACCGGTCGATCGCCTTGATCAGTCCGATCATGCCGACCTGGACGATGTCCTCCATCTCCTCCGGCCCGCGGCTGCGGAACCGGCCGGCCGCGAAGCGGACCAGGGACATGTTCATCTCGATGAGGGTGTTGCGCGCGTACTGGTACTCGTGCGTGCCCTCCTCCAGCTCCGTCAGCCGGCGGAAGAACTGCTTGGACAGCTCCCGGGCGTCCTTCGGTGCGACCTGACCGGGATCGGCGACCTCCGGCAGCTCGGTCACCGTCTGAGCTCGGTCGGTCCGCGCCATCGTCGACGTCACTGTTCGCCCTCCCTGGTCGATCGGCCCCACTTCCGGCACCGGCTCAACCGCGTCTACCCCGGTCCACGCGATACACGCACCCTTTTCTCACACATTCACCGACGGCGGCGACGCAGCAGCCGCACGAGGGCGAAGACGACGGTGAGCACGGCGGCGACGACGAGGAAGGCATCGCCCCAGACGGGCAGGTCGACCCCGACCCCCGGGAAGGCCAGTGCCGGCACCGCCCTCACCCCTCCGCGATCACGACCGCCGAGGCCACCCCGGCGTCATGGCTGAGCGACACGTGCCAGGACCGTACGCCCAGCTCGGCGGCGCGCGCCGCCACCGTCCCCTTCACCCGCAGCCGGGGCTGCCCGTTGTCCTCGCACCACACCTCGGCGTCGGTCCAGTACAGCCCCGCGGGCGCGCCGAGCGCCTTGGCGAGGGCCTCCTTGGCGGCGAACCGCGCGGCGAGCGAGGCGACACCGCGCCGCTCCCCGCTGGGCAGCAGCAGCTCGCTCTCCAGGAAGAGCCGCTGGGCCAGCGCGGGCGTACGCTCTAGCGACTCCGCGAACCTCTCGATCTCGGCCACGTCGATCCCGACTCCGATGATGCTCATGCGGGCACCTTACGGGGGCGGGAGCGGGGGCACGCCGCAGCGGGCGCCCGCCGACGAGTGACCGTGGGACCGCCCGCTTCTTCGTCAGTGTCGTACTTCCGCGACCCGCGTCAAGGGCGCTGCGTTCCGCTGCGCTCCACTCCGCGTCGCCTGCGGCGATGGCCCTCCGGGCCACCCTTGACCCGGCCCGCTCCAGCACGGGGAAGAAGCGAGCGGGCGGCCCGGGGAAAGCGGCTGCCCAGGCACACCTGCGGCCGACCGTCGGCCCGGAGGAGCCCGGCGTTCGCGGACGCGGTCGCGCCTCGCCGGCACGCCGGGCCGGCTCAGCGGCGAACGTCCGGCAGGGGCGGGGCCGCCAACCCATCATGCCTGGGGAGCGACGGAAGCATGTGTCCATGGACGAAGGACCAAGAGGACGGTCAAGGCCTCCCGGTCATGAAAATCCGCTCCCATCCCCCCTCGGGCACCCATCGCCCACCTGCTGGACGACTTGGGCACCCAGCGCCCACCTACTGGGCGACTTGGGCACCCAGCGGGGCGTACGCGTTTCTCGAGACACTCGGCGGAGGGCCCCAGGAGAACGAACCCACAGCCCTAAAGGCGCCCCGCCAGGGACACCCCCTTCGAAAACCGTGAACACTAAACCGGTCTAGTGTTCACGGTTTCCCCCACACCCACCGAACCCCCCCACCGGACCGCCACCACCCACCAGCCCTCCACCCACCGGGCGTTCGCCGCTCAGCCGGCCCGGCGTGCCGACGAGGCGGGGACGCGTCCGTGAACCCGGGGAACTGGTCAGCGGGCCCTGGATCGCAAGCGTGCCCGGGCCCCCGCTTTCTCCGGGCCGCTCGCTCGCTTCTTCCCCGTGCTGGAGCGGGCCGGGTCAAGGGTGGGCCGCAGGCCCATCGCCGAAGGCGACGCGACCGCAGGGAGCGCCCTTGACGCGGTTCGCGGAAGCACGACACTGACGAAGAAGCGAGTGGCCCAACGGCCACTGACGAACCCCGTCAGGCCGCACTCAGTTCGCACCACACGAACTTCCCCCGGCTGCCCTCCCGGGCCAGCGGCTGCCACCCCCACAGGTCGGAACACGCTCGCACCAGTGCCAGTCCGCGCCCGTCCTCCAGCCCCAGATCCGCGGACCGCTCGAAGGGCAGCGGCGCATCGGGCGGCGCGGGGTCGGTGTCCCACGCCCCGATCCGCAGCACGCCACCCGCCCAGCGCACCCGCAGACTCGCGGGCCCCTTGGTGTGCCGTACGGCGTTGGCGATCAGCTCCGCGGCGAGGAGTTCGGCCACGTCCACGAGCCCGATCAGCCCGTGCATCGTGAGGATGAGACGGAGGGTGCGGCGACTGACGGTGACCGCGCGAGGGTCGTTGGGGATGGAGAGGGAGTACTCCCAGGACTCGTTTTCAGGCATGCGTGAACTCCATTCAGATGACGAGGAGTTGCGGCTCGCGGGCGGTGGCAGTGCCGCAGCCGTCGTGGCAGGACGGAGCGGTGCGCTTCCGCTGCGCTTACGTGACGTCACTGACGGTAGACCTATTTTTTTAAGTTCTGCAAGCGAGTCACGTAACCTGACCCTCGAACGAGTTGCGTCAGCAGGTGCGTTGGGAGGCACGGTCGATGGTCCTGAGGCGCGAACCCACGGCACGTCAGATGCGCTTGGCGGTAGAGCTCCGCAGACTTCGCGACGCTGCCGGACTCACCGCTCGCGAGGCTGCGACCCTGCTCGGGGTCAGTTCGGCGCAGATCAGCCAGATCGAGGCGGGGCTCAGCGGTGTGAGCGAGAAGCGGCTACGCCGCCTCGCGGCCAATTACGCCTGTACCGATGAAGCGTTCATCGACGCCCTGGTCGCCATGGCAACCGATCGCACACGCGGCTGGTGGGAGGAGTATCGGGGCTTGCTGCCGACGCCGTTCCTCGACCTGTCCGAACTGGAACACCACGCCCGGTTCCTCCACCACGTGGCGATTCTTTACGTGCCCGGCCTCTTGCAGACGGAGGAGTACGCGCGTGCCGTCTTCTCGTCCCGGCTGCCGGAACTGACCGATGAAGAAATCGAGTTGCGCATCCAGCACCGAAAGGCACGCCAGCAGTTCACGATTCCGTACGAAGCTCTGATCCACGAAGCGGCGCTGCGCATCAGGGTCAGCGACCGTGCCACCGCCAGGGCTCAGCTCGCCAGACTCCTCGAACTCTCCGAAGCGGACCACATCACCGTACGCGTCATTCCCTTCGACCTGGACGGATTCGCCAGCGCCTCAAGCACGATGACGTACGTAGGCGGCCCCCTGCCCAAGCTCGACACTGTGGTCCGCGACGCGCTGCACGGCTCAGCCTTCATCAACGCCGAGGCACAGCTCACCACCTATCGGACCAGTTTCCGTAAGGTGGAGGCCGCGTCACTCGAACCCGAACAGTCGCGTGAATTCGTCCACAGGCTGGCGAAGGAGTTGTGAGGAACCCCATGGACACCTGGAAGAAGTCGTCCTACTCGGGCCCGGGCGACGGCAACGAGTGCGTCGAAATCGCGAGCCACCCCACCCACATAGCCATCCGCGACTCAAAAGCCCCGGCCAGGGCAACCCTCACCTTCCCGGCCGGAGCCTTCGCCACCTTCCTGGACGGCGTGAAGACCTACTCCACCGTCACCGACTTCGCCAGGTTCCGAGGCTGATCCACCTCGTTCCCCCGCGCCGTCGCCAGCTCGCACGCGAACACCTGGAGCGGCACCGTCGCCACCAGCGGCTGGAGCAGCGTCGGGGTGGCCGGGATGCGGATCAGGTGGTCGGCGTACTCGGCGACCGCCTCGTCCCCCTCCTCCGCGATGACGATCGTGCGCGCACCCCGCGCCCGGATCTCCTGGATGTTGGAGACGATCTTGTCGTGGAGGACGGACCGGCCGCGCGGCGACGGTACGACCACGACCACCGGCACGTCGTCCTCGATCAGCGCGATCGGCCCGTGCTTCAGCTCACCCGCCGCGAAGCCCTCCGCGTGCATGTACGCGAGCTCCTTCAGCTTCAGCGCGCCCTCCAGCGCCACCGGGTAGCCCACGTGCCGCCCCAGGAACAGCACCGTGTTCTTCCCGGCCAGCGACCGGGCCAGTTCCCGTACCGGCTCCATCGTCTCCAGGACGCGCTCCACCGCACCGGAGATCGACGACAGGTCCCGCACCACCGCGCGGATCTCGTCCGCCCACTTGGTGCCCCGCACCTGGCCCAGGTACAGCGCGACCAGGTAGCAGGCGACCAGCTGGGTGAGGAACGCCTTGGTCGAGGCGACCGCGACCTCCGGCCCGGCGTGCGTGTACAGCACGGCGTCGGACTCGCGCGGGATCGTCGAACCGTTGGTGTTGCAGATCGCCAGCACGTGCGCGCCCTGTTCGCGGGCGTGGCGCAGGGCCATCAGGGTGTCCATGGTCTCGCCGGACTGGGAGATGGCGATGACGAGGGTCTGCTGGTCGAGGATCGGGTCCCGGTAGCGGAACTCGCTCGCCAGTTCCACCTCGCAGGGGACCCGGGTCCAGTGCTCGATGGCGTACTTGGCGATCAGCCCGGCGTGGAAGGCCGTACCGCAGGCGACGATGACGACCTTGTCGACCTCGCGCAGGACGTTCGCCGGGATGCGGACCTCGTCCAGGGTCAGCGAGCCCGCCCCGTCGATCCGCCCGAGCAGCGTGTCGGCGACCGCCTTCGGTTGCTCGGCGATCTCCTTGAGCATGAAGTAGTCGTAGCCGCCCTTCTCGGCGGCGGAGGCGTCCCAGTCGACGTGGTACTCGCGGACGTCGGCCGGGGCGCCGTCGAAGTCGGTGACCGTGACCGCGTCCCGGCGCAGCTCGACCACCTGGTCCTGGCCCAGCTCAATGGCGTCCCGCGTGTGCGCGATGAACGCGGCCACGTCCGAGGCGAGGAACGCCTCCCCCTCCCCCACGCCCACCACCAGCGGCGAGTTGCGGCGCGCGCCGACCACCACGTCCGGCTCGTCCGCGTGCACGGCGACCAGGGTGAACGCGCCCTCCAGGCGCCGGCAGACCAGCCGCATCGCCTCCGCGAGGTCGGCGCAGGCGGAGAACTCCTCGGCGAGGAGGTGGGCGACGACCTCGGTGTCCGTCTCGGAGGCGAGGTCGTGGCCGCGCTCCGTCAACTCCGCGCGCAGGGCGGCGAAGTTCTCGATGATGCCGTTGTGGACGACGGCGACCCGGCCCGCGTTGTCGAGGTGCGGGTGGGCGTTGGCGTCCGTCGGACCGCCGTGGGTGGCCCAGCGGGTGTGCCCGATGCCGGTGGTCCCGGTCGGCAGCGGCCGCTCGGCCAGCTCCTTCTCGAGGTTGACGAGCTTCCCGGCCCGCTTGGCGGTGGCCAGCCCGCCGTCCGCGAGCACGGCGACGCCCGCCGAGTCGTACCCCCGGTACTCCAGCCGCTTCAGCCCGGCCGTCACGACGCTCAGCGCCGACTGCGACCCCACGTATCCCACGATTCCGCACATGACCGGCAGCCTACGGTCCGTCAGCCGTCGGAAAAGGCCTTCGCCTGCCCGAAATCGGAAATTCCCACCGGTGCAGGAAGCACCGGTGGGAACGGAACGCGAGGGGTACGTCAGCCGAGCTTGCCGAGCTGGGCGTCGGAGATCGCCGTCGGGAAGTCGAAGTCCTTGCCGGTGACGGCGGAGGCGAAGTTGGTGACGGTGAAGGAGGCGACGGTGGCGCCCTTGCGTGCGACGACCAGCTTCATGGGCGTCTTCACGTCCTCCTCCGCGGCCAGGACCGCCGTGATCGCGACCGCCTCGTCGGCGCCGCCGGGCGCCTCGGTCTTCTCGACCGACAGGATCTTGAACGGCTCGCCCATGGCGTCGTAGGTGAAGCCTCCGGCGCACTTGCCCGCAGCCGCGTCCACGTCCTTGATGACCTGTTCGGCGCCGCCGTCCTCGTAGGAGGCGAGCGTGACGATCATCTTCTCCGCGCCGAGTCCGGCGGCCAGGGCCTCCTCGGGGCTGGCGTCAGCGGCCGGCTTCTGCGGCTCGCCCGTCCAGGACCGCTTCACCGTGGCGGCCGGCGAGCCGGCGGGCACGCCCATTTGCAGGTGGGCGAGCGGCTGGCAGGCCGCGTCCTCCGCCTTGACCTTGTCGGCGGCGATGTCGTCCGTGGCGGGCAGCTCCGCCACCTTGCCGTCCTTGACGTCCGCCTGCGCCAGCGCGGCCTTCTCCAGCTCGGCGGCGGTGAGCGCCTTGGCCGCCGGCGCGGCGGAGGCGGTCGAGTCGCCCTTGCCCTTGCTGTCGCCGGCCTTGTCCTCGTCGCCGGAGCCACCGCAGGCGGTGGCGAGCAGGGCGAGCGCGGCGGCGGAGGCGGCGAGCACGGTACGGCGGACGGCGGTGGTTCTCACGTGGGAACTCTTTCTCGAAGGTGCGGAGGACTCCGCAACGCATTGCGCGCAATTTAAACGGATCTTGAACACAGCCGCCGCACAGATGATCACCAGGAGATCACCCGGTATGCGACCGTGACGGCCGCGTGATCTCGGACGACCACGGGAACGGCGGGCGGCGTGACACAGCCCACCCGCCGCCCCGTTCAAACTCCGTTAACAATGGACTGTGATCTCTCCGGTCTCCCCGATACCCCGGAGCGCCCACCGGCAGCGGCCGGAGGCGACTCCCTACGTGGACCTCACCCGCGCCGAGTGGAGCGCGTTGCGCGACAAGACCCCGCTGCCCCTGTCGGCGGCGGAGGTCGAACGGCTGCGCGGCCTCGGTGACGTCATCGACCTCGACGAGGTGCGGGACATCTACCTCCCGCTGTCCCGGCTGCTCAATCTCTACGTCGGCGCCACCGACGGGCTGCGGGGCGCGCTGAACACGTTCCTCGGCGAGCAGGGCTCCCAGTCGGGCACGCCCTTCGTCATAGGGGTCGCCGGTTCGGTGGCCGTCGGCAAGTCCACGGTGGCCCGGCTGCTCCAGGCGCTGCTCTCCCGCTGGCCCGAGCACCCGCGCGTGGAGCTGGTGACGACGGACGGGTTCCTGCTGCCGACGAAGGAGCTCCAGGAGCGGGGCCTGATGTCGCGGAAAGGTTTCCCCGAGTCGTACGACCGCCGTGCGCTGACCCGCTTCGTCGCCGACATCAAGGCGGGCAAGGGGGAGGTCACCGCCCCCGTCTACTCCCACCTGATCTACGACATCGTCCCCGGCGAGAAGCTCACCGTGCGCCGCCCGGACATCCTGATCGTCGAAGGGCTCAACGTCCTCCAGCCCGCGCTGCCCGGCCAGGACGGCCGCACCCGGGTCGGGCTCGCCGACTACTTCGACTTCAGCGTGTACGTGGACGCCCGCACGGAGGACATCGAGCGCTGGTACCTCAACCGCTTCAAGCGGCTGCGCGAGACCGCGTTCCAGGACCCGTCGTCGTACTTCCGCAAGTACACCCAGGTCTCCGAGGAGGAGTCCCTCGACTACGCCCGCACGATGTGGCGCACCATCAACAAGCCCAACCTCGTGGAGAACATCGCCCCGACCCGGGGCCGGGCCACACTGGTGCTGCGCAAGGGCCCGGACCACAAGGTCCAGCGCCTCAGTCTGCGCAAACTCTGACCACTACGCTGCCGCCATGCTGCACCTGCGCCTGATCACACCGGCTGACAAGACCGACGACGCGGTCCGACTGATCGAGGGGACGATCGGCACCGCGCACCTGTGCGTGCTGGCGGGCGCCGCCCGCGATCCCGCCGGGGACGTCGTGATGTGCGATGTGGCGCGGGAGGCGGGCGACGAGCTGCTCAGCGGGCTGCAGCGGCTGGGGCTGGACACCAGCGGTTCCATTGCCGTGGAGAACATCGACCTGTCGCTGTCGAAGCGGGCCGAGGAGGCGGAGGAGGACGCGCCGGGCGAGGCCGCGGACGCGGTGCTGTGGGAGCACCTGACCGAGGCCACCCACGAGGAGTCGACCCTCTCGGTCACCTACCTCGCGTTCCTCACCCTGGCCACGATGATCGCGGCCTGCGGCGTGGTGCTGGACAACGCGATCCTGATCGTGGGCGCGATGGCGGTGGGCCCGGAGTTCGGGCCGCTGGCCGGCATCTGCACGGCGGCGGTGCAGCGCCGGCCGCGCCTCGCGCTGCGCTCGGGGATCGCCCTGCTGGTGGGCTTCGCGGTGGCGATGCTGGTGACGGTGGGGTTCAGCCTCTTCATGGACGCGGTCGGGCTGTTCACCAAGGAACAGCTGGAGGGCGACCGGCCGCAGACCGGCTTCGTGTACGCCCCCGACTGGTTCTCGTTCGTGGTGGCGGTCCTGGCCGGAGCGGCCGGCACGCTCTCGCTGACGTCCGCGAAGTCCGGCGCGCTGGTGGGCGTCGCCATCTCGGTGACGACGGTCCCCGCCGCGGCGAACGCCGCCGTGGCGCTGAGCTACGGCGACACGGTCCAGACCTGGGGGTCGACCGAGCAGCTGCTGCTCAACCTGCTGGGCATCACCCTGGCGGGCACCGCGACCCTGCTGGCCCAGAAGTACTTCTGGGCCGGGCAGCACCGGCGGCTGCGCAGGCGGGCGCAGGCCTGACGGGGCCCGAGCGGCCGTTGCTCATCAGTGGAGATCTCGCCAACCGTCGTCCGGCAGCGGAACCGCCCCCTTCCCCATACCCGACCTTCTGCCTGGTGTTACGCCCCGCGCGGCCGGAACCGACCAGTCCGTCCTGCGCGCATCCATCAGCGACCGGGGGAACAGCGCCGCCACGGGGAGGGGCGCGTCGCATGCCACACCATCTGCCATCCGTGCATCTCGTACTGGACGGACATCGCCGTTCCTGACGCCGCGGGGGGCCGAGGCGTCCTCACCGACTCCTCGCGCTCACCGGCGCCTTCCCGGTCGTCTCCCTCCAGTGCAGAAGGGGATGCACGCTTGCGTTCCAGATCACCGTGATCCGTCGGGCACGGACCGCGTCGACCCAGGTTCCTTGCCGGAGTCCTTCCCCTCTCCCTCGCGGTCGTCGCGGGTCTCGCCGCCCATCCACAGGCGACCGACCCGGCCTCCGCGGACGACGCCGTTCCCGTGAGCGGCTCTCCCGACTGGAACGAGGTCACGGCCGTCGAGCAGCTGCGGGAGGACCAGTGCCCGATGTCGGTTCCACGTCACCGATCGCGGTTGGACCCCGGCGTCCGACCCGCGTGTCGGCGACAGCCTGCGCAGCCCCGACGGAACCCTCGTACGGTGGCGACGGTGCGCCACCGTACGGAGGGTTCCGGCGCCTCGGACGGTCTACGACCTGACGGTGTCCGGCCTGCACACGTTCAAGCCGAAACACCCTCGGGGTCACTACGTGCAGACCTGCTATCCGAAGTGAGGAGGAAACACAGATGCAGCGCTTCACCGAGTTCGTCTTCGGCGTGCCGTGGGTGATGGGCTTCTTCCACCAGGACTGGATCTACGACGGGCCGACGGCCGCCGACGTCGTGGCGAAACACCTGGCGGAGGAGAACGTCGAGGAGGCCCTGGCGGTCCGCCGGGACGCCCGGACGCTCGCCGACCACCTTCCCTCCGAGACGCTCGAGGTGCTGTGGACGGCCGGAGCACAGTACATACCGGGCTTCGACCGGATCACGGGAGCCGAGTGGACCCGGACGGTTGTCGGCCTGTGCGACGCCAGACTGTCCGCGCAGGCGGACGTCCGTCCCCTCACCGGCGCCGACACGGAGGACGGCCGGCCCCAGCGGGACGCGGTCGTCGCCGAGATCCGGCGGGCGGATTTCCTGGCCGCCGAGGTGCATGAGGCGCTCGTCGACTGCGCTCACGGCTGCACGCCGGATCTGGCGTTCCGTATGCTGCTGAAGGCCGTGGAGAACGCCACCGGTGCGACGCTGTCTCCGGACCAGTACCAGAAGATGGAGGCCATCGGGTCGGCCCTCCACTACGGCGAGTTCGTGGTGGACCGCGTCCGGTTCCGGGTGAAGTCCCCCTGACCGCGAGACAGGGGCCCGCACTCACCCGAGTGCGGGCCCCGCCGTGCGTATCCCTGCGGTATGAACGCAGTTGGGTCCTCGCCTCCGAAACTACGCCCGGCCGACCAGCTGCTGCTCGGCCCGGACGGAACGTTCCCCGAAGAACTCCGAGAGCCCGACGGACCTCTTCTCGTTCGACGTGACGCTGGACAGCACGGCGTCCCTGGGCACCGTCTACCACCACACCGGAGACAGTTGGGCCGCCCAGAACGTCGTGTCCATCACGCTGAAGAGGTCTCCGCACAAACCCGGTTACATGGTGTACACCGCGTACCCCAAGGGTGAGAGGCCGTGAGATGACGACGGGACGACAGGACATCTGGGTCGACTTCGGGCTCAGCGGGCTCACCAAGTGGTTCGCCGGTCCCTGGGCCGGCGAGGCCACTCCGGAGGAGATCGTCGCCGGCGCGGCGGACTGGGAGGACGGGGCCTACGCGGCAACGCTCCTGGAGGATGCCCTGCGTCTGCTGGAGTCGCCGGTGCCCACCCGGGTGACCGACCTCCTGTGGCGTGCGGCGACCGGGCTCCCGGACGGCCACGCCCTGGGGTCGGACGGGCGCACATGGCTGCGCGACGTCGTCCGGATCTGCGCCGAGCGGATACGCCGCGACGATCCGTCCTTCACTCCCGTACCGCCGGAGCCTCCGGTGGACGGGTCGCTGAGGGAGGCGGTCCTGGCGGAGATCCGCGAGGCCGCGCCGGCCGTGGCGGCCGCCGTCCGGGCCGGCGGGGCCGAGGTGGTGGCCGCGCTGGAGCAGGTGGTCGTGGAGGTCGATCCCGACCTCGGGTTCCGGCTCTTCCTGCGGGTCCTGAAGGCGCACCTGGTCCCGGTCGCGGAATCGCGGTACCTGCGGTACCACGAGCTCGGTGAACGCTTCGGCTACCACGAACTCGTGGTCGACGACGGGACGCTGCAGTCCGTTCCCGACACGGTCTGACGGACGCGGCACGCCGCTCGGCAAAAGGCCCGTACCCCTGTCGTCAGGGGTACGGGCCTTCGCCGTACGGAGCCCGCGGCGCCTACCCCAGCGCCGACTTCACCACGTCCGCCAGGCGGCTCGCCACCGAGCGGGCCTGGTCGATGTCCGCGGCCTCGACCATGACGCGGACCAGCGGCTCCGTGCCGGAGGAGCGGAGGAGGACGCGACCGGTCTCCCCCAGCTCGCGTTCGGCCTCGGTGACGGCCGCGGCGAGTTCCGCGGAGGTCTTCACGCGGGACTTGTCGACGTCCGGCACGTTGATGAGGACCTGCGGGAGGCGCTCCATCACCGAGGCCAGGTCCCGCAGCGTACGGCCGGTCTGGGCGACCCGCGCCGCGAGCAGCAGGCCGGTGAGCGTGCCGTCGCCGGTCGTCGCGTGGTCGAGGACGATGACGTGGCCGGACTGCTCGCCGCCGAGGGCGTAGTCCTTCTCCTTCATCTCCTCCAGCACGTAGCGGTCGCCGACCGCGGTCTGCACGAACCGGATGCCCTCGCGTTCCATGGCGAGCTTGAAGCCGAGGTTGGACATCACGGTCGCGACGACGGTGTCGGAGCGCAGTGCGGAACGTTCCCGCATCGCCAGCGCGAGCACGGCGAGGATCTGGTCGCCGTCGACCTCCGCACCGGTGTGGTCCACGGCCAGGCACCGGTCGGCGTCGCCGTCGTGGGCGATGCCCAGCGCGGCCCCGTGCTCGACGACCGCGGCCTTCAGCAGGTCGAGGTGGGTCGAGCCGCAGCCGTCGTTGATGTTGAGGCCGTCCGGGTCGGCGCCGATGGTGACGATCTCGGCCCCGGCCCGGGTGAACGCCTCCGGCGAGACCTTCGCGGCGGCGCCGTGCGCCTCGTCGAGGACGATCCGCAGACCGTCCAGCCGGTTCGGGAGGACGCCGACGAGATGGGCGACGTACTGGTCGAGCCCCTCCTCGTAGTCGCGCACGCGGCCGACGCCGGCGCCGGTCGGGCGGTCCCAGGGGGCGCCGGTGCGGTGCTCCTCGTACACGGACTCGATCCGGTCCTCCAGCTCGTCGGCGAGCTTGTGGCCGCCGCGGGCGAAGAACTTGATGCCGTTGTCCGGCATGGCGTTGTGGCTCGCGGAGAGCATGACGCCGAGGTCGGCGCCGAGCGCGCCGGTGAGGTGGGCCACCGCCGGTGTCGGCAGCACGCCGACCCGCAGGACGTCCACGCCCGCGCTGGCGAGGCCCGCGACGACGGCGGCCTCCAGGAACTCTCCGGACGCGCGTGGGTCACGTCCGACCACGGCGGTGGGCCGGTGTCCTTCGAACGTGCCCGCCTCGGCCAGTACGTGCGCGGCGGCGACGGACAGGCCGAGCGCCATCTCCGCCGTCAGGTCCGCGTTGGCGACACCGCGCACGCCGTCCGTGCCGAAGAGTCGTCCCACTTGTCCTCCTGAGGGTGCGTCAGTATCGAAAGCCGTTGCCGAGGTCGTGCCGGGGCGCCGGCTCCGTCCGCGCGGTCGACGGTCGTGCCGCTGACGGCGCCGGTGATGTGTCCGGCGGCCGCGGTGTGAGTGCGGCTCCGCATCCGCGGCCACGTGCCACAGCGGCCATGTCCGGCCATCCGATCACATTAGCCTTTGAGTGCCTTGTGCCGTTATACGCCCACGGCGATGAATAAACGAACGCCCCGACAGCACTGTGGCGTGCCGCCGGGGCGTTCGGAGTACGCGCGAGCGCCTGCGATTAGCGCTTGCTGTACTGCGGGGCCTTACGGGCCTTCTTCAGACCGGCCTTCTTGCGCTCGACCGCACGGTCGTCGCGCTTGAGGAAGCCGGCCTTCTTCAGCGGGCCGCGGTTGTTGTCGACGTCCGCCTCGTTCAGCGCACGGGCGACACCCAGACGGAGCGCACCGGCCTGACCGGAGACACCGCCACCCGCGATGCGGGCGATGACGTCGTAGCGGCCTTCGAGCTCGAGCACCTTGAAGGGCTCGTTGACTTCCTGCTGGTGCACCTTGTTCGGGAAGTAGTCCTCGAGGGTGCGACCGTTGATCTTCCACTTGCCGGTGCCCGGGACGATCCGGACGCGGGCGATGGCGTTCTTGCGGCGGCCCAGGCCGGCGGCCGGCTGGGGCTCGCCGAAGCGGGAGGCCATGGACTCCGAGGTGTACTCGCCCTCGACGGGCACCTCGGACTCGGTGGTGTAGCTGTCGATGTCAAGCTCTTCGAGCGGCTGCTCGGCAGTGGTCTCGGCCACGATTCTCCTCAGATTCTCTTCAGTCTTAGGGGGTGGCCGGACTTACTGCGCGACCTGGGTAATCTCGAACGGCACCGGCTGCTGGGCAGCGTGCGGGTGCTGGTCGCCCGAGTAGACCTTCAGCTTCGAGAGCATCTGACGGCCCAGGGTGTTCTTGGGGAGCATGCCCTTGACGGCCTTCTCGATGGCCTTCTCGGGGTTCTTCTCGAGCAGCTCGTCGTAGCGGACGGAGCGCAGACCACCCGGGTAGCCGGAGTGGCGGTACGCCATCTTCTGGGTCCGCTTGTTGCCGGACAGGTGCACCTTGTCGGCGTTGATGATGATGACGAAGTCACCGGTGTCGACGTGAGGGGCGTAGATCGGCTTGTGCTTGCCACGCAGGATGGAGGCCGCGGTGGAGGCCAGACGACCCAGGACGACGTCCTGAGCGTCGATGACGTGCCACTGGCGCGTCACATCGCCGGGCTTGGGGCTGTACGTACGCACGGTTCGTAGCCTTCGCTTCTTCAGTGAATGAGTCCTGACAAGGTCACCGAAGACGATCACGACAGCCCTGACCGCACAGCGGTGACGCAAACCGCGTGCCGGTCGCTGGTCATCGGCCCGGTGGACCGGTGTAAGGGCCCCTCACGTGAGAATGAGTAAGCCACTACACACAACGAAAATGCAGGATACCCATCGTCGGCCGGACGGGTCAAAACGAGCCCATCCGTGAGGGGCTACACCGATTCTACGGCCGTACGCCGCTCCCCCGCCGCCCCGCCCGGGCGGTCCGTCTCCCGCGTCCCCCGTACGCAGTGACGGGCAACCGTCACCGCCAGCGCGCACAGCGTGAAGGAGTCCCGGAAGGCCCGGCGCCGCACCGGCTCCAGCCACGGCCAGGTCACCCCCGGCAGCTGCGGCACCAGGGCCAGCCAGAACCAGGGCCGCCGCGCCACCGCCCCGGCGTACGGCAGACCGGCGAGCAGCAGCGGCAGGACGACCAGGAGGTAGTGGCTGTAGGAGGGCCGCGAGACCAGGAACGCCGAGAGCATCAGGCCCGCGGACGTCTCCGCCAGCCGCAGCTCCACCGGACCCGGCCCGCGCCAGCGCCGGTACGCGCACCCCACGCCCACGGCGGCCGCGAGCAGGCCGAGCAGCACGGCCGGGGTCCCGGGCACGCCGAGCCGGGGCAGCACCGCCGCCGGCGAGGCCTCGTAGAGCCGCACGAAGGCGTCGTCGCCGCTCAGCAGGAACGGCAGGGTGCGGGTGAGGAAGCCCGTGGGGTCGGGCAGGAACAGCGCCGCCGATACCGAGGCGACCGCCGGGATCAGCACCAGCACCGCCAGCGCCCCCCAGCGGCGCGCGAAGAGGAACAGCAGCGCCATCGGCGCGAGCAGCGGCTTCAGCGCCACCGCCACCCCGATGACGGCACCCGCCGCGACCCACCGGCCCCGGCTCGCCAGCAGCAGGCACAGCGGCAGCGCCAGCGCGGCCGTCACCGTCCAGTTGCCCAGCCGCACCAGCTGCCCGAACGGCGCGAAGCCGGCCGCGAGGCCCAGCAGCCCGAGGGCGGCGAGCCTGCTGCACAGCGGCACCCGGTACAACCGCAGGGCGCAGGCCCAGCCGAGCGCGAGGGCCAGGACCACCGCCACCGGCACGGCCGCGCCGAGCACGGACCGCGGCAGCAGCGCCTGCGGGGCGGCGGCCACGACCGCGCTCGGAAAATAGAGGAAGTGCCGGTCGTCGTAGGGCGAACCACCGTCCAGCCAGACCCGCGCGGCGTCCACGACGATCGCGTTGTCCATCCCTCCGTCCGAGGTCACCAGCACCGTACGCACCGTCAGTGCCCCCAGCACCGCCGCGAGTCCGGCCCACAGGGACCCGCCCGCGGGGCGCACCAACCACCCGGAGATGTCGCTTTTGCCCGTCGCCATGGCGGCAACGCTAGGGCCTGCGGGCCCCGTTGAGACGGACCAGCACACCCCGTGCCCCGTCTAAGATGCGCCCCATGAGTCTTGGGCAGGGGGGACCCCAGCAGCAGTGGGATCCCTGGAAACCGAATTCCCAGCAGCCCTGGAACAGCGGCGGCTCCGGCCAGTCACCCGACTGGGCCGCGCTCGCCGACGCCTCCGAGGCCCGCGCCAAGCGGCGCCGGCTGCTGTTCATCGGCGGCGGGGCGCTCGCCACCGTCGCGATAGGCACGGCAGTGGCGGTCGCCGTCGTCTCGGCGAACGGAAGCGGCGGCGAGGCCTCCCCCGGCGTCTCCTCCCAGGTTCCCGGGGGCTCCGACATCGACATACCGAGCCCCACGGGCACGGTCCCGTCGTTCGCCCCGACGAGCGCCCCGCCGCCGCTGGACCCGAAGGACTTCATCGCCAGCGCGAAGAAGGACAAGGCCCCGCTGAGCCCCGACATCCTCTTCCCCGGCACCCAGCTGACCATGGGTGAGACGGTGTACAAGAAGGGCCCGACGGCGGACACCGGGAACTGCGCCTCGGCCGCGAAGTCCACGCTCCCGAAGGTCCTGGAGGACAACGACTGCACCCGCCTGATCCGGGTCACCTACACCAAGGACGACGTGGCGGTGACGGTCGGCGTGGCCGTCTTCGACACCGAGGCCCAGGCGACCAGGGTCAAGCAGCAGGCCGACAAGAAGAGCATCGTCAAGTCGCTCTCGGGCGGCGGCGTCAAGGACTTCTGCTCCGGCGCGATCTGCCGCACCACCACCAACTCCTACGGCCGCTACGCCTACTTCACCATCGCCGGCTTCACGGCCGGCAAGGACGTGACGACGAAGGACAAGGCCGTCTTCTCCACCGGCGACGACCTCCAGACCTTCACGGTCCGTCAGATCCACCGCAGGGGCCAGGCCCAGGCGTCGGCGGCGGCGAACGAGTAGCGCCGCCGCCCCGGCCGGTTCAGCAGCAGCCGGCCGTCGGCAGGGTCCGCTTGTTGCGGGCCTCCTTGCTGCGGGCCGCGAGGAGTTCGTCGGCCGGGTAGCCGACCTCCTCCAGGGTCAGGCCGTGCGGGCGTACGACGTGGACGGCCGAGTCCCGTACGCCCGCCGCCAGCACCTTGCCCGGCCAGTCCGGCGGGCGGTGGCCGTCACCGACGAACAGCAGCGCGCCGATCAGCGAGCGGACCATGTTGTGGCAGAAGGCGTCGGCCCGGACGGTCGCCGTGACGATCCCGTCCTCGCCGCGCACCAGGCTCAGCTCCTGGAGCGTACGGATGGTCGTCGCGCCCTCGCGCCGCTTGCAGTACGCGGCGAAGTCGTGCTCCCCCAGCAGCCCGCGGGCCGCCTCGTTCATGGCGTCGACGTCGAGCGGCCAGTCGTGCCACAGCACGTGCCCGCGCAGCAGCGGGTCCACCCCGCCCGGGTTGTCGGTGACGCGGTAGGCGTAGCGCCGCCAGATCGCGGAGAACCGGGCGTTGAAGCCACTGGGCGCCTCCCTGAGGGCCCACACCCGTACGTCCTTCGGCAGCCGCCCGGCGAGCCGCTTGAGCAACTTCGTGTGGTGCTCGACCCACACCTCCCGTGGCAGATCGACGTGCGCGACCTGGCCCCGGGCGTGCACACCGGCATCGGTACGGCCGGCCACGGTCAGCTCGTACGTCGTCCCCCCGGACCGCGTCACGGTCCGCAGCGCGTCCTCGATCTCCCCCTGCACGGTCCGCCGCCCACCGGCCTGCCTGGCCCACCCGGAGAACTCGGTCCCGTCGTAGGAAAGGTCCAGCCGCACCCGCACGAACCCGGGCTCTACTTCGTCACTCACCCAGAGATCCTCTCAGCAACACGAAAGCGGGCCCGCCCCTCGAAAGGAACGGACCCGCACAGCCCTCGGCAGGACGCTTACGCGTCCTTCGACTCCTCGGCGGCCTCGTCGGCCTTGGCCTCGGTGGTCTCCTCGGCCTTGGTCGTGTCGACCTTGGTCTCGGCGGCCTCCGCGTCCTTGGCCGCACGCTTGGTGGCGGCCTCGGCCTCGCCGGTCGCCTCCTGCGCCACGGTCAGCGCCTCGACCAGCTCGATGACGGCCATGGGCGCGTTGTCGCCACGGCGGTTACCGATCTTGGTGATGCGGGTGTAGCCACCGGGACGGTTCTCGTACCGCGGGCCGATCTCGGTGAAGAGCGTGTGGACGATGCTCTTGTCCGTGATCACCTGGAGCACCTGACGGCGGTTGTGAAGGTCGCCCTTCTTCGCCTTGGTGACCAGACGCTCGGCGTACGGACGCAGCTTGCGCGCCTTCGCCTCGGTGGTGGTGATGCGGCCGTGCTCGAACAGCGCCTTCGCGAGGTTCGCGAGGAGCAGCTTCTCGTGCGCGGCACTGCCGCCCATACGGGCACCCTTGGTGGGCCTCGGCATGGTGTTTCTCCTAGGTGTCTGCCCCGGCCGTATCAGGTACCGGGGTCAGTATCCGAGCAGACGGTCGTCTGTCGGAGATCCGAGCACAGGTCCCGAAGGGACCGTGCTCGGAAGGGGCGCGGGGAACTGCGCGACAAGCCGCAGCGCACCCGCGCCCGAAAATCCGGCCTCCCCGCGGAGCGCTCAGTACTGCTCGGTCTCCACGAAGCCCGCGTCCGCGTCGTCGTCCGCGCCGAACGCGTCCGCCGCGGCGGTCGGGTCGAACCCGGGAGGCGAGTCCTTCAGCGCGAGGCCCATGCCCGCGAGCTTCGCCTTGACCTCGTCGATGGACTTCGCACCGAAGTTGCGGATGTCCAGCAGGTCGGCCTCGGAGCGGGCGACGAGCTCACCCACGGAGTGGATGCCCTCACGCTTGAGGCAGTTGTACGACCGAACGGTGAGCTCCAGCTCCTCGATCGGCAGCGCCAGGTCGGCGGCGAGGGCGGCGTCCGTGGGGGACGGGCCCATGTCGATGCCCTCGGCGTCGATGTTCAGCTCGCGGGCGAGACCGAACAGCTCGACCAGGGTCTTGCCGGCGGAGGCCATGGCGTCACGCGGACGCATCGCCTGCTTGGTCTCGACGTCGACGATCAGCTTGTCGAAGTCGGTGCGCTGCTCGACACGGGTCGCCTCGACCTTGTAGGTGACCTTGAGAACCGGCGAGTAGATCGAGTCGACCGGGATGCGCCCGATCTCCTGGCCCACCTGCTTGTTCTGCACGGCGGAGACGTAGCCGCGACCGCGCTCGACGGTCAGCTCCATCTCCAGCTTGCCCTTGCCGTTGAGCGTGGCGAGGACGAGGTCGGGGTTGTGCACCTCAACACCGGCCGGGGGCGCGATGTCGGCGGCGGTGACCAGACCCGGGCCCTGCTTGCGCAGGTACATCACGACCGGCTCGTCGTGCTCCGAGGAGACGACCAGCTGCTTGATGTTGAGGATCAGGTCGGTGACGTCCTCCTTGACGCCCGGCACGGTGGTGAACTCGTGCAGGACGCCGTCGATGCGGATGCTGGTGACGGCGGCACCGGGGATCGACGACAGGAGGGTGCGGCGGAGGGAGTTGCCGAGGGTGTAGCCGAAGCCCGGCTCCAGCGGCTCGATCACGAACCGGGAGCGGAATTCGTCGACGACCTCTTCGGTCAACGAGGGACGCTGAGCGATCAGCATGTGTGGATCAGATCCTTCTTTCGTGGACGCCCGCTATTTGACGCCCGACGGAAACCGCACCCGGTGAAAAGTGCGGGTACTGCAAGGGTACGGGCGGTACGGCCCTGACGAGCCGTACCGCCCGGAACCCGGAGCCGAACGAAGCGGCCGTGCGTCAGACGCGGCGGCGCTTCGGCGGACGGCAGCCGTTGTGCGGGGTCGGGGTGACGTCCTGGATGGAGCCGACCTCGAGGCCCGTGGCCTGCAGGGAACGGATCGCGGTCTCACGACCGGAGCCCGGGCCCTTGACGAACACGTCGACCTTGCGCATGCCGTGCTCCTGGGCGCGGCGGGCGGCCGACTCGGCGGCCATCTGCGCGGCGAACGGCGTGGACTTCCGGGAGCCCTTGAAGCCGACGTGGCCGGCGGAGGCCCAGGAGATCACGTTGCCGGACGGGTCCGTGATCGACACGATCGTGTTGTTGAACGTGCTCTTGATGTGCGCGTGGCCGTGAGCGACGTTCTTCTTTTCCTTGCGGCGCACCTTCTTGGCAGCGCCCTGACGACCCTTGGGGGGCATGTCGTTCTCCTACGGGAGGTGGTCGGTCCTACAGCGAAGACCGTGGACAGAGGTCCGCTGCGGACTACTTCTTGCCCGGCTTCTTCTTGCCGGCGATGGCGCGACGCGGGCCCTTGCGGGTACGCGCGTTGGTGCTGGTGCGCTGACCGCGGACGGGCAGGCCGCGACGGTGGCGCAGACCCTGGTAGGTGCCGATCTCGACCTTGCGGCGGATGTCGGCCTGGATCTCGCGACGGAGGTCACCCTCGGTCTTGATGTTGTTGTCGACGTACTCGCGGATCGCGACGAGCTGCTCCTCGGAGAGGTCGCGAACGCGGGTGTTCGGGTCGACGCCGGTGGCGGCCAGCGTCTGCTGCGAAAGGGTCCGGCCGATGCCGAACACGTAGGTGAGGGCGATCTCCACGCGCTTTTCGCGCGGGATGTCAACACCGGAAACGCGTGCCATTCAATGGCTCCAGTTGATTGTCGGAGGTCTTCCACAGGACCGGATCCCGGCCCGCCGTACCAGGTACGAGCCAGGTCCCCGGCCTCCGAGCCGGGGGTGTCGAGCCGTGCGGCTCGGGACCTGCGTATGAACATGTACTGCTCGCGTCGCGCGAAGTTCTGCGGAAGTCGCAGAGGGTGGATCGTGCTGCGGTCAGCCCTGGCGCTGCTTGTGGCGCGGGTTCTCGCAGATGACCATGACCCGGCCGTGACGGCGGATCACCCTGCACTTGTCGCAGATCTTCTTGACGCTCGGCTTGACCTTCATGGGTGTGAGGTTCTCCGGGTCAGTGCCATCACCCCGGCGGGCCGGGGAGCGGGCAAGATCTACTTGTAGCGGTAGACGATCCGGCCACGCGTCAGGTCGTACGGAGACAGCTCCACCACGACCCGGTCGTCAGGGAGGATGCGGATGTAGTGCATGCGCATCTTGCCGCTGATGTGTGCCAGGACCTGGTGGCCGTTCTGGAGCTCCACCTTGAACATGGCGTTCGGAAGAGACTCGACGACAGTGCCTTCGATCTCGATGGCACCTTGCTTCTTGGCCACGCTTCGCCCTTCGAATCGACTACCTTGATCGACTCTGGCGTGCACCGTGTGTAGTACATGCAGGCATGCGGGTGCACAAGAGCCGACGAGTCAGTCTACGTCAGCGCACCCGGAAACACGAATCGGGAATCCTGCCCCACCCCGGAGATCCTTAACCGAGCGGGTCGGGGGCGGCCGTGATGCCCATCTCCGCGAGCTTGGCCCTGCCCCCGTCGGGGGCCGTCAGGACCAGCGGCCCCTGCTCGGTGAGGGCGACCGAGTGCTCCCAGTGGGAGGACCAGGTGCCGTCGGTGGTGATGACCGTCCAGTCGTCGGAGAGGACCTTCGTCCTCGGGGTGCCCAGGGAGACCATCGGCTCGATGGCGAGGCAGAAGCCCGGGACCAGCTTGGGGCCCTTGCCCCGCTTGCGGTCGACGTAATTCAGCAGGTGCGGGTCCATGTGCATCTCGGTGCCGATGCCGTGGCCGCCGTAGTCCTCGATGATCCCGTACTTGCCGCCGCCCGGCTTGGGCTGGCGCCGGATGTACGTCTCGACGGCGCGGGAGATGTCGACGAGCCGGTTGCCCTGCTTCATGGCCGCGATGCCGGCCCACATCGACTCCTCGGTCACCCGGGACAGCTCGATCAGTTCCGGGGAGTGGCCGGACCCGACGAACGCGGTGTAGGCGGCGTCACCGTGCCAGCCGTCGATGATCGCGCCGCAGTCGATGGAGATGACGTCGCCGTCCTTGAGGACGACGTCGTCGGAGGGGATGCCGTGGACGACGACCTCGTTCACCGAGGTGCAGATCGTCGCGGGGAAGCCGCCGTAGCCGAGGAAGTTCGGCTTGGCGTTGTGCTCCGCGAGCACCTTGCGGGCGACCTGGTCCAGATCCTTCGTCGTGGCCCCGGGCACGGCGGCCTCACGGGTGGCCGCGTGGATGGCGGCGACGACCAGCCCCGCCTCACGCATCTTGGCGATCTGCTCAGGGCTCTTGATCTGCACCATGGGAGACGACGGCCTTTCTGGGACCAGGAGAGGAAACGAACACTTCCAACGATACGGGGCCCCGGCCCCGCTCCCGCGGGCAGCCGTGCCTCCCCCGGTGCCTGAAGGGCCCGGGAGGTACCCCCAGGGCGACACGGGTGGGCGACGGGGGCACCCTCCCGCTCATGGGGGTCCCCCGCTAGAGCGCAGCCGAGAGCGGGGGAGGCATCCCGCGAGCGCCGGGCCGCGCGACCCACCCCCGGTCAAGCCACAGCCGCGGCCCCTGTGCGAAGGAACCGCGGCTGCGACCGACGTACGAACTACTTACCGCTCTCCAGCGCCTCCAGCGCACGCCCCGTGACCTCGTCGACGGGCCCCATCGCCGAGATGGTGACGACCAGCCCCTGCGCCCGGTAGTAGCCGATGATCGGCTCGGTCTGCGTGTGGTAGACCTCCAGCCGGGTCCGCACGGTCTCCTCGGAGTCGTCGTCCCGCTGGTACAGCTCACCCCCACAGACGTCGCACACGCCCTCCTGCTTCGGCGGGCTGTACGTCACGTGGAACACGTGCGCGGACTCCTTGCGGCAGATCCGCCGCCCGGCGATCCGCTTGACGACCTCGTCCTCGGGGGCCTCGAGGTCGAGGACCGCGTCCAGCTTGATGCCCTCGGTCTGCAGCAGCTCGTCCAGCGCCTCGGCCTGCGACACGTTGCGCGGGAAACCGTCCAGCAGGAAACCGCCCTCGGCGTCGGGCTGCTCCATGCGGTCCTTGGCCATGGCGATGGTGACCTCGTCGGGAACGAGGTTTCCCGCGTCCATGTAGGACTTGGCGAGCTTCCCGAGCTCGGTCTGCCGGCTGATGTTGGCGCGGAACAGGTCGCCCGTGGAGATGTGCGGGATGCGCAGCTTCTCGGCAAGGCGGGTGGCCTGCGTACCCTTACCGGCACCCGGCGGCCCGACGAGGACGATTCGCATCAGCGGAGGAACCCTTCGTAATTGCGCTGCTGGAGCTGGCTCTCGATCTGCTTCACCGTCTCGAGACCCACACCCACGATGATCAGGATGCTGGTCCCGCCGAACGGGAAGTTCTGGTTTGCCCCGAAACCAACCAACGCCATCGTCGGTACGAGAGCGATCAGACCCAAGTACAGCGAACCCGGCCAGGTGATCCGGTTGAGTACGTAGCTCAGGTACTCAGCGGTCGGTCGGCCAGCCCGGATGCCCGGGATGAAGCCACCATACTTCTTCATGTTGTCCGCGACTTCCTCGGGGTTGAAGGAGATCGCCACGTAGAAGAACGCGAAGAACACGATGAGCAAGAAGTACAGGGTCACGTAGATCGGGTGGTCACCGCGGACCAGGGTCGACTCGATCCAGGTCTTCCACCCGGAGGTGCCACTGGAGAACTGCGCGACCAGGGCCGGGATGTACAGCAGCGACGAGGCGAAGATGACCGGGATCACGCCCGCCTGGTTCACCTTCAGCGGGATGTAGGTCGACGTGCCGCCGTAGGAGCGGCGGCCGATCATGCGCTTCGCGTACTGGACGGGGATCCGGCGCTGGGCCTGCTCGACGAAGACGACCAGACCGACCATGACGAACCCGACGAGCATGACGGTGCCGAACTCGATCCAGCCGTCCGCGAGGCTGCCCTGCTCCTTGATGGCCCACAGGGCGGAGGGGAAGGTCGCGGCGATCGAGATGAACATCAGGATCGACATGCCGTTGCCCACGCCGCGGTCGGTGATGAGCTCACCGAGCCACATGACGACGGCCGTACCGGCGGTCATGGTGATGACCATGGTGATGGTCACGAAGATCGACTGGTCCGGGACGATCTCGCTCGCGACCGGGCAGCCCTGGAACAGGGCGCCGCTGCGGGCGGTGGCCACCAGGCCGGTGCCCTGCAGGATGGCCAGCGCGACCGTCAGGTAACGGGTGTACTGCGTGATCTTCGCCGTACCGGCCTGGCCCTCCTTCTTGAGGGCTTCCAGACGCGGGATCACCACGGTCAGCAGCTGCAGAATGATGCTCGCCGTGATGTACGGCATGATGCCCAGCGCGAAGACCGTGATCTGGAGCAGCGCGCCGCCGCTGAACATGTTCACCAGACCGAACAGGCCCTGGTTCGCCTCGGCGGCGTCGATACAGGTCTGGACGTTCTTGTAGTCGACGCCCGGAATGGGGACGTGCGTACCGACGCGGTACACCACGATGATGCCGAGCGTGAAGAGCAGCTTCTTGCGCAGGTCGGGCGTCTTGAACGCCCGGGCGAACGCGGTGAGCACGGTGCCTCCTGCGACCCCCCGCGCAACTGCGTCAAGGGTGACGGTCTTGAGATTCCGACTAAGGACGATTACGTAACGGTCAACTGCCGCCCCGAGTGCCCCGCGTGGGGCGCCCGGGGTCAATGGGCAGCGCAGGCCACCTTACCGGCGACCATGCCGCCCTAGGAACGACCAACCGGGGATACCCCAAATGTGGGGTATCCCCGGTCGGGATCGCTCTACGTCATCGAGACACCTGAACGGGTCAGACGAGCTCGGTGACGGTGCCGCCGGCGGCGGTGATCTTCTCCTTGGCGGAGCCGGAGACGGCGTCGACCGTCACCTGCAGCGCCACGGAGATCTCGCCCTGGCCGAGGACCTTGACGAGGCTGTTCTTGCGCACGGCACCCTTGGCCACGAGGCCCTCGACGGTGACCTCGCCACCCTCGGGGTAGAGCGCGGCCAGCTTGTCGAGGTTCACGACCTGGTACTCGGTCTTGAACGGGTTCTTGAAGCCCTTCAGCTTCGGGAGGCGCATGTGGAGCGGCATCTGGCCACCCTCGAAGCGCTCCGGAACCTGGTAACGGGCCTTGGTGCCCTTCGTACCACGACCGGCCGTCTTACCCTTCGACGCCTCACCACGACCGACACGGGTCTTGGCGGTCTTGGCGCCGGGGGCGGGACGGAGGTTGTGGATCTTCAGCGGGTTGTTCTCCGCCATGATCAGTCGACCTCCTCGACCGTCACGAGGTGGCGGACGGTGTGCACCATGCCGCGGAACTCGGGGCGGTCCTCCTTGACGACCACGTCGTTGACCTTCTTCAGGCCGAGCGAACGCAGGGTGTCACGGTGGTTCTGCTTGCTGCCGATGTAGGACTTGACCTGCGTGATCTTGAGCTGCGCCATGATCACACACCCGCCCCGGCACGCGCACGGAGCAGAGCCGCGGGGGCGACGTCCTCGAGGGGCAGACCACGGCGGGCCGCGATCTCCTCGGGACGCTGCAGGCCCTTGAGGGCCGCCACGGTCGCGTGCACGATGTTGATCGCGTTGTCGGAGCCGAGCGACTTCGACAGCACGTCGTGGATACCGGCGCACTCGAGCACGGCGCGCACCGGACCACCGGCGATCACACCGGTACCGGGCGACGCGGGCTTGAGCAGCACGACGCCGGCAGCCTTCTCACCCTGGATGGGGTGCGGGATGGTGCCCTGGATGCGGGGGACCTTGAAGAAGTGCTTCTTGGCCTCCTCAACGCCCTTGGCGATGGCGGCCGGCACCTCCTTGGCCTTGCCGTATCCGACACCCACGGTGCCGTCACCGTCGCCCACCACGACCAGCGCGGTGAAGCTGAAGCGACGACCACCCTTCACAACCTTGGCGACGCGGTTGATCGCGACGACGCGCTCAACGTACGCGGTCTTCTCGGCGGCAGCTGCGCCGCCGTCACGGCCCTTCCGGTCCCGCCGCTCGCCGCCACCGGCACCGCCACCGCGGCGCTGGGGTCCAGCCATTGGAATTACCTCTCTCTGTTTCCGCTAGCTACGGAACCGGCTCAGAACTTCAGTCCGGCTTCGCGGGCGGCGTCCGCCAGGGCGGCGATGCGCCCGGCGTACTGGTTGCCACCACGGTCGAACACGACGGCCTCGACACCGGCGGCCTTGGCGCGCTCGGCGACCAGGGCGCCGACCTGCTTGGCCTGCGCGGACTTGTCGCCCTCGCCGCCCCGGACCGACGCGTCCAGGGTGGACGCCGACGCCAGGGTGTGGCCCTTCAGGTCGTCGATCACCTGCGCCACGATGTGGCGGTTGGAACGGGTCACGACCAGGCGAGGACGCTCGGCGGTACCGGCGACCTTCTTGCGGATCCGGATGTGACGACGCTTGATAGCAGCACGCTTGTAGGCGTCGCCCTTGAGGATCTTCTGCCCGTATGCCATGGCTTACTTACCCGCCTTTCCGACCTTGCGGCGGATGACTTCGCCCTCGTACTTGACGCCCTTGGCCTTGTACGGGTCGGGCTTGCGCAGCTTGCGGATGTTGGCCGCAACCTCGCCGACCTTCTGCTTGTCGATGCCCTCGACCGAGAAACGGGTCGGGGCCTCGACCTTGAAGGTGATGCCCTCGGGCGCCTCGACCGTGATCGGGTGGCTGTAACCGAGGGAGAACTCCAGGTTCGAACCCTTGGCGACAACGCGGTAACCGACACCGCTGATCTCGAGCTTCTTCACGTAACCCTGGGTCACGCCGGTGATCATGTTCGCCACCAGCGTGCGGGACAGGCCGTGCAGGGCCTTGTTCTGACGCTCGTCGTTGGGGCGGGTGACGTTCAGCACGCCGTCCTCACCCTTGGCGATCTCGATCGGCGCCACGACGGTGTGGGTCAGCGTGCCCTTGGGGCCCTTGACCGAGACCGTACGGCCGTCGATGGTGACGTCCACGCCGGCGGGAACCGCGATGGGGAGCTTGCCGATGCGCGACATAGCTGTTTCCTCCGTTCCCTTCCGCTACCAGACGTAGGCGAGGACTTCCCCACCCACGCCCTTCTTGCCGGCCTGCTTGTCGGTGAGGAGCCCGTGCGACGTGGAGATGATCGCCACGCCGAGGCCGCCCAGCACCTTCGGCAGGTTGGTGGACTTCGCGTACACCCGGAGACCGGGCTTGGAGATCCGCTTGATGCCCGCGATGGAGCGCTCACGGTTCGGGCCGAACTTCAGCTCGAGGACGAGGTTCTTGCCGACCTCGGCGTCCTCGGTCTTCCAGCCCGTGATGAAGCCCTCCTGCTGGAGGATCTCCGCGATGTGAGACTTGATCTTCGAGTGCGGCATCGCCACGGAGTCGTGGTACGCCGAGTTCGCGTTCCGCAGACGCGTGAGCATGTCTGCGATCGGATCAGTCATGGTCATGAATTGGCCTTCGGCCTCTCTCGCCGGGGTTTCCTGGTGCGCCATCCCTCTCCCCGATCCGAGACGGGACGGGTGCGGCGCGGTGGACCTACGGCGTAGTAAGTCGTACGGGCACGGCAGGTGCCCAACCCCGCAAGCCTAAGCCATGCGGAGCGGGCCTCCCGCCGTTCCCAATGCTTACCGAGAGCCCTGGGAGTCCGGAATTACCCGGGTTACCAGGAGCTCTTGGTCACGCCCGGCAGCTCGCCACGGTGAGCCATCTCACGAAGGCACACGCGGCACAGGCCGAACTTGCGGTACACGGAGTGCGGACGACCGCAGCGCTGGCAGCGGGTGTAGCCGCGCACTCCGAACTTGGGCTTGCGAGCAGCCTTCGCGATGAGAGCCTTCTTCGCCATCTCGCTCACGCCTCCTTGAACGGGAAGCCGAGGTGACGGAGAAGGGCGCGGCCCTCTTCGTCGTTGGTCGCCGTGGTGACCACGGTGATGTCCATACCCCGGACACGGTCGATCTTGTCCTGGTCGATCTCGTGGAACATGACCTGCTCCGTGAGACCGAAGGTGTAGTTGCCACGGCCGTCGAACTGCTTGGGGGACAGGCCGCGGAAGTCGCGGATGCGCGGCAGCGCGAGCGACAGGGTGCGGTCCAGGAACTCCCACATGCGATCGCCACGGAGCGTGACGTGGGCACCGATCGGCTGGCCCTCACGCAGCTTGAACTGCGCGATGGACTTGCGGGCCTTGGTGACGGCCGGCTTCTGACCGGTGATCGTGGTGAGGTCGCGGATGGCGCCCTCGATCAGCTTGGAGTCGCGAGCGGCGTCGCCCACACCCATGTTGACCACGATCTTGACGAGGCCGGGAACCTGCATGACGTTCTCGTAGGAGAACTGCTCGCGCAGCTTGCCCGCGATCTCCTCGCGGTACTTCGTCTTCAGACGCGGAGTGGTGGTGGTCGTCATCAGATGTCCTCACCCGTCCGCTTGGCAACGCGGATCTTGTTGCCTTCGTCGTCGAAGCGGTAACCGACGCGCGTGACGACCTTCTTGCCGTCCTTCTCCACGACCAGCTGGACGTTGGAGACGTGGACCGGGGCCTCGGTGGTCACGATGCCGCCGGCCTGCGAGCCGCCGGCGGTCGGGCCGGCCTTGGTGTGCTTCTTGACCCGGTTGACACCCTCGACCAGGACACGGTCCTCACGGGGGAAGGCCGCGATGACCTTGCCCTGCTTGCCCTTGTCCTTACCGGTGATGACCTGGACCAGGTCGCCCTTCTTGATCTTCATGCTCACAGCACCTCCGGCGCGAGGGAGATGATCTTCATGAACTTCTTCTCGCGCAGCTCACGGCCCACGGGGCCGAAGATACGGGTGCCGCGAGGGTCGCCGTCGTTCTTCAGAATGACGGCGGCGTTCTCGTCGAAGCGGATGTACGAGCCGTCCGGACGGCGGCGCTCCTTGACGGTGCGAACGATGACCGCCTTGACGACGTCACCCTTCTTCACGTTGCCACCGGGGATCGCGTCCTTGACGGTGGCGACGATGACGTCACCGATGCCCGCGTAGCGGCGACCGGAGCCACCGAGCACACGGATGCAGAGGACTTCCTTCGCACCCGTGTTGTCGGCGACGCGCAGTCGCGACTCCTGCTGGATCACGTCTATCTCCTGTTTGTCTGCCGGTTCCCCGGGGGCCGCTCATCCGCTTGAGCGAACGGCCCCCGGAGCCTGGCGGAACTGTCCTGCGAGGGATGCCCCGCAGGAACGTACTTGTGGAATTCCCTTGCGGGAATTACCTACTTGGCCTTCTCGAGGATCTCGACGATGCGCCAGTGCTTCGTCGCGGACAGCGGCCGGGTCTCCATCAGGAGGACGCGGTCGCCGACGCCTGCGGCGTTCTGCTCGTCATGGGCCTTGAGCTTGCTCGTGCTGCGGATGACCTTGCCGTACAGCGCGTGCTTCTTGCGGTCCTCGACGGCGACGACGACGGTCTTGTCCATCTTGTCGCTGACGACGATGCCCTCACGGGTCTTGCGGTCGCCCCGAGCCCCGGTGTTCGTCTCAGTCACGTTGTTCTCGCTCATGCGTTCTCCACCGTTTCGATGCCCAGCTCGCGCTCGCGCATCAGGGTGTAGATCCGCGCGATGTCCTTACGGACGGCCTTCAGCCGACCGTGGTTCTCGAGCTGACCGGTCGCCGCCTGGAAACGGAGGTTGAACAGCTCTTCCTTGGCCTCGCGGAGCTTCGCGAGAAGCTCCTCGTTGCCCAGCTCGCGCAGCTCGGACGCCTTGGTACCGGCCGACATCACGCTTCACCTGCCTCGCGCTTGACGATCCGGCACTTCATCGGCAGCTTGTGGGCCGCACGCGTCAGCGCCTCACGGGCGATCTTCTCGTTGGGGTAGGACAGCTCGAACATGACCCGGCCCGGGTGCACGTTCGCGATCCACCACTCCGGCGAACCCTTACCGGAACCCATGCGGGTCTCGGCCGGCTTCTTCGTGAGCGGGCGGTCCGGGTAGATGTTGATCCAGACCTTGCCACCACGCTTGATGTGGCGGGTCATCGCGATACGGGCCGCCTCGATCTGGCGGTTGGTCACGTACGCCGGCGTGAGGGCCTGAATGCCGTACTCGCCGAACGCGACCGTCGTACCGCCCTTGGCCATGCCACGACGCTTCGGGTGGTGCTGCTTGCGGTGCTTGACCCTACGGGGGATCAGCATGTCGGTCAGGCCTCCGTTCCGGTGCTCTCAGCCGGAGCGGCAGCCGGCGCCTCGGCCTTGGGGGCCTCGGCAGCGGGAGCCTGCTGCGGCTTGCGGCCGCGACCGCCGCGCTCGCCACCGCGGCCACCACGGGCCGGGCGGTCGGCGCCACCGCGGGCCGGGCGGTTACCCGCACGGGCAGCGGCGTTCTCGGCGCGGACCTCGGCGATGTTCTTGACGTCGCCCTTGTAGATCCAGACCTTCACACCGATGCGGCCGAAGGTCGTCTTGGCCTCGAAGAAGCCGTAGTCCACGTTCGCACGGAGCGTGTGCAGGGGCACGCGGCCCTCGCGGTAGAACTCCGAGCGGGACATCTCGGCGCCGCCGAGGCGGCCACCGCACTGGATCTTGATGCCCTTGGCGCCCGCCTTCATCGCCGACTGCATGCTCTTGCGCATGGCGCGGCGGAAGGAGACGCGGGAGGAGAGCTGCTCGGCGACGGCCTGGGCCACGAGCTGAGCGTCCGTCTCGGGGTTCTTGACCTCGAGGATGTTCAGCTGGACCTGCTTGCCGGTGAGCTTCTCGAGGTCGCCGCGGATGCGGTCGGCCTCGGCGCCGCGGCGGCCGATGACGATGCCCGGACGAGCGGTGTGGATGTCCACCCGCACGCGGTCACGGGTGCGCTCGATCTCGACCTTGGAGATGCCGGCGCGCTCCATGCCGGACGTCATCATCCGACGGATGGCGACGTCTTCCTTGACGTAGTCCTTGTACAGCTTGTCGGCGTACCAACGCGACTTGAAGTCGGTCGTGACACCGAGCCGGAACCCATGCGGGTTAACCTTCTGGCCCATTACCGGGTTCCTTCCTTGCTGCTGACGACCACGGTGATGTGGCTGGTCCGCTTGCGGATCCGGTAGGCGCGGCCCTGGGCGCGCGGACGGAACCGCTTCAGGGTCGGGCCCTCGTCGACGTACGCCTCGGAGATGTAGAGGCTGTCGGCGTCGGTGTGGTCGTAGTTGTGCGCGGCGTTGGCGATGGCGCTGTCCAGCACCTTGCCGACCGGCACGCTCGCGGCCTGCGGGGCGAAACGCAGGACCGCCTGAGCCTCCGTGGCGTCCATGCCACGGATGAGGTCCACCACGCGGCGGGCCTTCATGGGCGTGACGCGGATGTACCGCGCCTGGGCCCTGGCTTCCATGGTTGTCCCTTCAGTGTTTGTCATGGTCATTCACCCCGCTGACTAGCGGCGCTTCGACTTCCGGTCGTCCTTGACGTGACCCCGGAAGGTGCGCGTCGGCGAGAACTCGCCGAGCTTGTGGCCGACCATGGACTCGGTGACAAACACCGGGATGTGGGTCTTGCCGTTGTGCACCGCGATCGTGTGGCCCAGCATCGCCGGGACGATCATCGAGCGACGGGACCAGGTCTTGATGACGTTCTTGGTACCGGCTTCGTTCTGCGCGTCCACCTTCTTGATCAGGTGGTCGTCGACGAAGGGTCCCTTCTTCAAGCTACGAGGCATCTCAACCCGTCCTTAGCGCTTCTTGTTCGTCTTGCGGCGGCGGACGATGTACTTGTTCGACGCCTTCTTGGGCGAACGAGTACGGCCTTCCTTCTTGCCCCACGGGGACACGGGGTGGCGGCCACCGGAGGTCCGGCCCTCACCACCACCGTGCGGGTGGTCGACCGGGTTCATCACGACACCACGGACGGTCGGGCGGACGCCCAGCCACCGCTTGCGACCGGCCTTGCCCCAGTTGATGTTCGACTGCTCGGCGTTGCCGACCTCGCCGACCGTGGCGCGGCAGCGCTGATCGACCAGGCGGATCTCTCCGGACGGCATGCGCAGGTGGGCCATCGAGCCCTCCTTCGCGAGCAGCTGCACGGAGGCACCGGCGGAGCGGGCGAACTTGGCGCCGCCACCGGGACGGAGCTCGATCGCGTGGATCGTGGTACCGACCGGGATGTTGCGGAGGGCCAGGTTGTTGCCCGGCTTGATGTCGGCCCCGGGACCGTTCTCGACGCGGTCGCCCTGCTGCAGGTTGCGCGGGGCGAGGATGTAGCGCTTCTCACCGTCGGCGTAGTGCAGCAGCGCGATGCGCGCGGTGCGGTTGGGGTCGTACTCGATGTGCGCGACCTTCGCCGGCACGCCGTCCTTGTCGTGACGACGGAAGTCGATCACGCGGTAGGCGCGCTTGTGGCCACCGCCCTGGTGGCGGACGGTCACACGACCGGAATTGTTACGGCCGCCCTTGCTGTGCAGGGGACGGACCAGCGACTTCTCCGGCGTGGACCGCGTGACCTCGACGAAGTCGGCGACGCTGGAGCCACGACGGCCCGGAGTCGTCGGCTTGTACTTGCGGATACCCATTTCTCAGTCCTCGTCCGATATCGAACGATCCTGACCGCTTACGCGGTCGGACCGCCGAAGATGTCGATACGGTCGCCCTCAGCGAGGGTCACGATCGCGCGCTTGGTCGCCGCGCGCTGGCCGAAGCCGGTGCGGGTGCGCTTGCGCTTGCCGACGCGGTTGATCGTGTTGACCCCGGTGACCTTGACCTCGAAGACCGCCTGGACGGCCTCCTTGATCTGGGTCTTGTTGGAGCCCGGCGCGACGATGAACGTGTACTTGTTCTCGTCGATGAGCGCGTAGCTCTTCTCGGACACGACCGGCTTCAGCAGGACGTCACGGGGGTCCGTGAACGCCTTGCTCGCCGGGGTGACGACGGTGTTCTTGCCTTCGGCCTCGTGGCGACGCGCCTTGGCGACACGCGCAGCCTTGGCCGCCTTGGCGGCCTTCGAGGCGATCGAGGGGTGACGGGCAGCCATCAGACCTCGCTCCCTTCGTTGTCGTTGGCCTTGTTCGGGCCGGCGACGAAGGACTCGAAAGCGGCCTTGGTGAAGACCACGTCGTCCGAGACGAGAACGTCGTACGTGTTCAGCTGGCCCGGCTCCAGGATGTGGACCTGGGGCAGGTTGCGGGCGGACAGCCACGCGGCCTCGTCGGCGCGGTCGACGACCAGGAGCAGGTTCTTGCGCTCCGAGATCTTGCCGAACAGCGTCCTGGCGGCCTTCGTGGAGGGGGTCTCGCCCTCGATCACGCCGGAGACGACGTGAATGCGGTTGTGGCGCGCCCGGTCGGTGAGGGCGTGACGCAGGGCGGCAGCCTTCATCTTCTTGGGGGTGCGCTGGGAGTAGTCGCGCGGCACGGGACCGTGCACGACGCCACCACCGGCGAACTGCGGCGCGCGGGTCGAACCCTGACGGGCGCGACCGGTGCCCTTCTGGCGGTACGGCTTCTTGCCACCGCCACGGACCTCGCCGCGGGTCTTGGTCTTGTGGGTGCCCTGGCGGGCAGCGGCCAGCTGCGCGACGACGACCTGGTGGATCAGCGGGATGCTGACCTTCTCAACGCCGAAGATCTCCGCGGGGAGCTCGACGGTACCGGCCTTGTCGCCCGCCGGCGAAAGGATGTCAACAGTGCTCATCGGTTACCTCAGGCCCCCTTGGCCGCGGTGCGGACCAGGACGAGGCCGCCGTTCGGACCGGGAACCGCGCCCTTGATGAGCAGCAGACCCTTCTCCGCGTCAACGGCGTGGACGGTCAGGTTCTGGGTGGTGACCCGCTCGTTGCCCATGCGACCCGCCATGCGCAGGCCCTTGAACACGCGACCCGGGGTGGCGCAGCCACCGATGGAACCGGGCGAGCGGTGCTTGCGCTGGGTGCCGTGTCCGGCGCCGAGGCCCTTGAAGTTGTGACGCTTCATGACACCGGCGAAGCCCTTGCCCTTGCTCTTGCCGGTCACGTCGACCTTCACGCCGGCCTCGAACACCTCGGCGGTGACTTCCTGGCCCAGCGTGTACTCGGAGGCGTCCGCGGTGCGGATCTCGACGAGGTGACGACGGGGGGTGACGTCGGCCTTGGCGAAGTGGCCCTTGAGGGGCTTGTTCACCTTGCGCGGGTCGATCTCGCCGAAGGCGATCTGGACCGACTCGTAGCCGTCGACATCGTTCGTGCGGACCTGGGTGACGACGTTGGGGCCGGCCTTGACGACGGTGACCGGAACAACACGGTTGTTCTCGTCCCACACCTGCGTCATGCCGAGCTTCTCGCCCAGGATGCCCTTGATCTGCTTGGTCATCTCTCAGATCACCGGCCTCAGAGCTTGATCTCGATGTCGACACCGGCCGGGAGGTCGAGTCGCATCAGAGAGTCAACGGTCTTGGGGGTCGGGTCGAGGATGTCGATCAGGCGCTTGTGCGTGCGCATCTCGAAGTGCTCGCGCGAGTCCTTGTACTTGTGCGGCGACTTGATGACGCAGTACACGTTCTTCTCAGTGGGCAGCGGCACCGGGCCCGCGACCGACGCACCAGTGCGGGTCACCGTCTCGACGATCTTCTTCGCCGAGGAGTCGATGACCTCGTGGTCGTAGGCCTTGAGCCGGATGCGGATCTTCTGTCCCGCCATGGCTACTTCGTAGTCCTGTCTCTCTTTACGCTCCGGAACCCGGCGTTCCAGGTCTCGTCCTCCGACCCACGCGGTCGGGTGTGTCGCACTCCCGCCGACATGAATGTCCCTTGTCCGAACATCCCTGCGGGATTGACACGGCCCTACCAGAACCGCGGACCGGGGGCGAAAGGCCCACCGGGCGCCTGGCCGGCGCCGCGCTCACGCTTCCCGGAAGATTCCCGTACGTCCGTCCCTGATCAGGGACGACGAGTACTGTGGGACTCGCTTCCGGTCCTCCCGGCGGGAGGCGCGCAGCATCAACACTCGACCGAGCAACTCCGACAGTCTGCCATACGGGGACCGGGGCTGGCCAATCGGGCGGAAGAGATTACCGTTCCTAGTCAGCGAGCAGCAATGGGTCCTGGACCTATTGCTGCTCGCTGCGGACATCCCGAACGGTGTTGGATGTCCTGGTCGCCCGCGTTCGCTCCGCGTCCGGCGGCACGGATCGTGTCCGTGGTCCGGGAATACGGGGGCGGGGTCCCTCACGCCCGGGAACATCCGGTCCGGCCTGGACGGTCCGATGCCCGCGCACATCCCTCTGGTGTGCACGGGGCGGTGCCGTCCGACGCCGGACCGAGTGGCCCTGGGCGCGTCGTCCGATCGCGATGCTCGCCGCATCGTGACGGGTGGTCGTGCGGGTGGTGCTGGTCAGGAACTTCTGCCAGTGCTGCGCGCCCCATTTCGAGGTGTAGGCGGGGTCGACGGCGATGACCGCGATTCCCGTCTGGTCGGCCATGGAGGTCAGGCGGGCACGGAGCCGGCCGGTGGGCATGCCGGAGACCAGGTGCCGGAACCGCTTCTTGCGGCCGTGTTTCTCGCGGGTCTTCTCCGCGGTGAAGTCGAGGTCCTCAACGGCGATCGCCTTGACGCCGCAGGTCTTCGCCCAGTGCAGCAGCCGGGTCAGGGCGTGGCGCACCTGGGCGTCCCGGTGGCCGGCGGTGCCGGTCAGGTCGTAGAAGAACCGGCGCGGGCTACCAGTGGGGTTGCCGTGGACATCGAGGCGCCAGGCGGCCAAGTGGTCGGCGTTCATGTCCACCCCGATCACCCCGTGCGCAAGCGCTGCGGCCAGGGGAACGACCGGGGACACCGAAATCTGCCACGATGCCGTCACATACCAGCGGCCCCGGGCCACGTCGTAGTCGATGCGGTAGGCGACCGCCCGGTCCGCGGCCACGCGGTCGGCCCATTCCTGCCCCCGGTGGGCGAAGGTGACCCGGCCGGTGAAGACGTACCGGCCGTACGGAGCGTTGGCCAATCCGGTGAGCGGGGCGGGTAGCCGGATACTGACCTCACCGTCCGGGCTGATGCGGATAGTCTCGTTGCCATACCGCTTCCCCGACTCCCCGTCCGCCTGCAGGAACCAGCGCTGCGCCTCCCAGCGTTCACGCCACTGGGATTCGGTGAGCCGGGCTGCGGGCAGGTGGTGCCGGGTACGAGCCAGGCGCTTGCCACCCCGCACCACGCGCACGACCCCGGCCGCCCAGTCGGCGCGCTCCCGCGCCAGCCGGTCCTCCAGCACGCGCAGACGGCGGGCCTTGGCGTGCCATTCGTGCCTGCTGCGATAACCGCCCGGCGCCCGCTTTGTACCCTTGGACCCGACCGGCAGTGACAGCCGGTGGGCGATCATGCGGACCCCCGCCTCCAGCGACCGGATGCGGGCCAGACCACAGCGGCGGGCCAGCGCCCACTGGTCGTGCGTGGCCTTGGTGATCGCCCCCGCCCAGCGGGCCGACGAGTGGGGCGTCAGCTCCCGCTTACGCACCGCCCACGCCCCCGCGTCATGTTCCAGGCCGTCACGGCAGCGCGCCTTCAGGTCATGGCTGGCCAGCGCGCCCAGATGCGCGCCCACCCGCCGCAGTACCTCGTCATCGTCGACAGTGAGCTGCCCCAACCGGGTACGGACCGCCACCCCCGACGGGCCGGGAACGACGAACGGCGCCGCGACCTCCCGTAGACCACCCATCGCCTCACCCCCGCCGTCGGCCCAGTCCCAAGAAGTCCGATCACCACATCCAACGAGCACTCCTCCGTAAAGGTCACGCATTCGACGGGCGAACTTCTCTTCCACTCACTGGAATGCGGCACGGCAGCTCCGGCCGCCGCCACCATGCTCACTCGTACACGCCAGAACACACTCACACTCAGCAAAATCCCAGCAGCTCACCACCCCGGGGGGCGGCTGGGATCAAACGCGGGAGCGTGTGTGCGCCTGGTCCCGTGCTCCGGGGAGACGCCAGGCAACCCGCAGATCCTCCACCGAGCACGCCATGGACTACCTGGTCCGCAACCACGGCGACGCGGTGGCGGAGCTGGTCGGCGACGGGACGATTCCCCCGCCTCGGGACACCGGCGCCGCCATCACACCGTGAGGTGCGGGCGGCTCGCGGCCATCCGTGTCAGTGGCTCGGTCTACTGTTCTTGGGCGGCGCCTGCGGTCAAGACGCCGCCTCCCGTCATAGCGCGCTGAGCAGAGAGCGAGCCCTCGTGACCACCACCGTCCACGATGTCCTCCGGGTCATCCGTGAGAAGTCGACGACCAACCGCGAGCTCGGGACCGCTTTCGAGCGGCTCATGGTGCGCTTTCTCAGTACGGACCCGGTATGGAGCGAGCAGTTCAGCCGAGTGTGGATGTACGGCGAGTGGCCGGGCGCGGCCGGCAACCGGCAGGACCTGGGCATCGACCTCGTGGCGCAGGAGCGCGAGACCGGCGCTCTCTGGGCGATCCAGTGCAAGTTCTACGAACCGGATCACACGGTTCAGAAGATCGACCTCGACTCGTTCTTCACCGCCTCCGGACAGGGCCGCTTCGCTCACCGCCTGATCATCTCGACCACGGACAGGTGGGGGCCGAACGCCGAGGCGGCTCTGGACGACCAGCAGATTCCCGTCCAGCGCCTCGGCCTGTCGGACATCGCCGCCAGTCGGGTGGAGTGGCGGCTGCCCGCGAGCGGCGACGCGGAGCGGGTCGAGTTGTCCCTGCGGGGCAAGAAGTCTCCCCGCCCTCACCAGCGCGAGGCCATCGACGCGGTGTTCCAGGGCTTCGCGGAGCATGACCGCGGCAAGCTGATCATGGCCTGTGGCACCGGCAAGACCTTCACCGGCCTGAAGATCGTGGAGCGGCTGGCGGCCGAGCGGGCCGCGAGCGGCCAGGGCGAGCACACCCGGGTCCTCTTCCTCGTCCCGTCCATCGCCCTGTTGTCGCAGACCCTGCGGGAGTGGCGGTACGAGACCGAGACCCCGCTGCGCGCCTTCGCGGTCTGCTCCGACACCAAGGTGGCCCGCGGGCAGGTCGACGCCGACGACCTGGACATGGCCACGCACGACCTGGCGCTGCCCGCCACCACGGACCCCGCCCGCCTGCTCTCCCAGATGAGCGGCGACGGGACCGAACCGCCCGTCGGCCTGACGGTGGTCTTCTCCACGTACCAGTCGATCGGCACGATCGCCAAGGCGCAGGAAATGGGTCTCGACGCCTTCGACCTGATCCTGTGCGACGAGGCGCACCGCACCACGGGCGTCACGCTCGCCGGTCACGACGAGTCGAACTTCGTCCGGGTCCACGACAACAATGTGGTCCGCGCCGCCCGCCGCCTCTACATGACGGCGACCCCCAGGATCTACAACGAGGACACCAAGGCCGACGCGAAGGACGCCTCCGCCGTGCTGGCCTCCATGGACGACGAGAGCCTGTACGGCCCGGAGTTCCACCGGCTCGGTTTCGGCAAGGCGGTGGAGCAGGGGCTGCTCACCGACTACCGGGTCCTCATCCTCACCGTGGACCAGGAGGTCGTCGCCAAGTCCTACCAGCAGGGCCTGGCGGCCGGCGGCCCCGAGCTGAACCTCGACGACGCCGCCAAGATCATCGGCTGTTGGAACGGCCTGGCGAAGCGCACCGGCACCTTCGGGGACGGCACCGGATTCCTGCCCGGTGAGGAGCCGATGCGCCGGGCCGTCGCCTTCGCCCGTTCGATCAAGGACTCCCAGGCGATCGCGGACCGTTTCAACGACATCGTCGCCTCCTACGAGGACGCGGACGAGGAACTGCTGAACTGCCAGGTCGAGCACGTCGACGGCACGTTCAACACGCTGCGCCGCAACGACCTGCTCGACTGGCTCAAGGAGGACCCGGGTCCGAACAACGCGCGCATCCTGTCCAACGCCCGCTGCCTCTCCGAGGGCGTCGACGTCCCGAACCTGGACGCGGTCCTGTTCCTCCAGCCGCGCAACTCCGTCGTCGACGTCGTGCAGTCCGTCGGCCGCGTGATGCGCCTGGCGCCCGGCAAGCGCTACGGGTACATCATCCTGCCGGTCGCCGTGCCCGCCGGGATGTCCCCGGAGGAGGCGCTGGCGGACAACCGCCGCTTCAAGACGGTCTGGCAGGTCCTCCAGGCTCTGCGCGCCCACGACGACCGGTTCAACGCGTCTGTCAACCAGATCGAGCTCAACAAGAAGGCCCCGAACACCATCGGGATCGGCGCGATCGGCGCCGGGGACGAGTCGGTCGGCGACAAGGACGGCAGCAGCACCGAGGCGAGCGAGCAGGCGAAGAAGGACAAGGAGCGGCAGTCCGCCCAGTACGTCCAGGACCGCCTCGAGTTCGACGAGGCGTGGCGCACGGCCATCTACGCCCGGATCGTCGACAAGGTCGGTGAGCGTACCTACTGGGAGCAGTGGGCCAAGGACATCGCGCTGATCGCGGAGCGGCACGTCGCCCGCATCAGGGCCGGCCTGGAGGACCCGCGCAAGGCGGCGGCCTTCGAGGAGTTCACGGGCGAACTGCGGGCGAACATAAACCCCGGCGTCACCGACTCCGACGCCGTCGACATGCTCGCGCAGCACCTGATCACCAAGCCGGTCTTCGACGCGCTCTTCCAGGACTACGCGTTCGCCGACCACAACCCCGTCTCGCAGGCGATGCAGCGGATGCTGGACGTCCTGGACGACCAGACCATCTCGGCGGAGGCGAAGACCCTCCAGGGCTTCTACGAGTCGGTACGGGTCCGCGCGGAGGGCATCACCGACCACGAGGGCCGCCAGCGCGTCATCACCGAGCTGTACGAGAAGTTCTTCAAGACGGCTCTGCCCAAGACGGCGGACTCGCTCGGCATCGTCTACACGCCGACGGAGGTCGTCGACTTCATCCTGCGGTCGGCCGACCAGGCGCTGGAGCGGCACTTCGGCCGGTCCCTGTCGGACGAGGGCGTGCACGTGCTCGATCCCTTCACGGGCACTGGCACGTTCGTGGTGCGGCTGCTCCAGTCCGGCCTGATCAAGCCGGCGGACCTGCTGCGCAAGTACACGCAGGAACTGCACGCCAACGAGATCGTGCTGCTTGCGTACTACATCGCGGCGGTCAACGTCGAGGCCGCGTTCCACGATCTGTACGCGGAGACCGGGGCCGGCGCCGGGGACACGTACGTCCCGTTCGAGGGCATCGTGCTCACGGACACCTTCCAGCTCGCGGAGCCCGAGAAGGGGCGGCTGTTCGGGGACGTGCTGTCCGGGAATAGCGAGCGGGCGCGGAAGCAGATGGGGCAGGACATCCGGGTCGTGCTGGGGAACCCGCCGTATTCGGTGGGGCAGGACAGCCAGAACGACGACAACAGGAACCTCAAGTACGAGGCTCTGGACAGCCGCATCCAGGAGACCTACGCGGCCAGGTCGACGGCGAAGAACAAGAACTCCCTGTACGACTCCTATCTGCGTGCCTTCCGCTGGGCCTCGGACCGGATCAAGGACGAGGGCGTCGTGGCGTTCGTCTCCAACGGCGGCTACATCGACGGGAACACCGCCGACGGCGTGCGCAAGTGCCTGACGGACGAGTTCGACGCGGTGTACTGCTACAACCTGCGGGGCAACCAGCGCACGGCCGGGGAGCTGTCCCGCAAGGAAGGCGGCAAGATCTTCGGCTCCGGCAGCCGCAATACGGTCGCCGTGATCGTCCTGGTCAAGGGTGGCCGTACGGATGCGCCGCGCGGGTTGTTCTACCGGGACATCGGCGACTATCTGAGCCGCGAGGACAAGCTCGGCATCGTCAGCGGGCAGGGCCTGGACTCGGTGGAGTGGCAGCGGATCACGCCGAACGCGGACGGGGACTGGATCAACCAGCGGGACGAGCGGTTCGCGACGTTCCAGGCGATCGGCGAGAAGGAGAAGTCCGCGCGGGAGGGCGGAGTGTTCGCCCTGTACTCCAGCGGTCTCAAGAGCGGGCGTGACCCCTGGGTCTACAACTTCTCCGAGCAGAGGCTCCGGGAGAACGTTGAGTCGATGGTGGACTTCTACAACGGGCAGGTGGAGGGGTTCGCCAAGCACGCGAAGGAGGCGTCTCTCGGCTCACCGAGCTCGGTCCAGGCCGAAAAGTTCATCGACTACGACGCGAAGAAGTTCAGCTGGAATCGAGCTGATAAAACGAATGTGGCCAAGGGCGTCCAATATACGTTCGACCGTGATCGTCAGTTCATTGCTTCGTATCGTCCATTTCTCCAGCAGCACGTCGTCTTCGACGCGCGACTGAATGACATGGTGTATCAGATGGCTCGGCTGTTTCCGACACCACAGCACGAGAATTTCGGCTTCTATATCACTGGACTTGGCTCGGACAAACCTTTCTCCGCCCACGCCGTCAAGCATCTCCCTGACCTGGCGTACTGGGGTTCCAGCAATGGCCAGTTCTACCCCCGCTACACCTACCGCGAACTCACCGTGGAAGGCGGCTTCGACTTCGGCGGCGAGGACGGCGGCACCGCGTACGAACGCGTCGACAACATCACCGACGCCACGTTCGCCGCGTACCGCAAGACGTACGCCGACACGGACCCCGGTCTCACCAGGGACGACATCTTCTTCTACGTCTACGGTCTGCTCCACTCCCCCGCCTACCGCGAGGCCTACGCCGCCGACTTGAAGAAGTCCCTGCCGCGTATCCCCATGGTGCGTGGCTTCCGGGCCTTCGCCGAAGCCGGGCGTCGGCTCTCCGAGCTGCACATCGGCTACGAGTCCGCGAAGCCCTTCGGCGGCATCGTGATCTCGCTCGGCAACACCCGCCCGGACATGTCCGACGCCGAGCTGTTCCGGGTGACCAAGATGAAGATCCCCAAGACCAAGGGTGTCCAGGACCGGACGCGGATCGTCTACAACAACCACATCACCCTGGAGAACATCCCGGAGGAGGCGTATGAGTACCAACTCGGGGCGCGCTCCGCCATCGAGTGGATCATCGACCGGTACCAGGTGAAGACCGATCCCAAGTCCGGCATCGTCAACGACCCCAACGAGTGGTCCGACGACCCGCGCTACATCGTCGACCTGCTCAGGCGCATCGTGACGGTCAGTCTCGCCACCATCGAGATCGTCAGACACCTCCCGCCGCTCGACATCATCGAAGACGCCGGCTGATCCGACGCCGACGCGGAACACCCCACGCGAGGCTCCGGCTTCGCGTGGGGTGCGGGCGTCGTGGGGTCAGCTCTGCGACGCGTAGGTCACGAAGTCCGCCCACGCCCCCTGCGTGAACGCGAGTCGGGGGCCGGAGGTGTCCTTGGAGTCGCGGACGTGGACGGTGGTGGGGGTGGGGGCGATCTCAATGCAGTCGCCGGGCTCGCCGCTGCTGCTGTAGCTACTCTTGAACCAGTGGAGTTCCGCAGTGCTCATAGTCTCCCCAGCATTTGCTCGATGAAGGCCTGCGACTCCCTCGGCGTGAGAGCCTGCGCCCGGATCATGCCATAGCGCAGTTCAAGGATCCGAAGGTCCTTGGGGCTCGACACCGGGCGACCGTTGAACGCGCCGTCGGAACGTCCCATCGCCGTGCCGTCGGCGAACTTCAGCACCTCGATCAGACCTTGCGATCCGGCGTGCTCCTGCCGGTCGGTCGGCATGACCTGAAGCGTTACGTTCCTCAACTGCGCCACTTCCAAGATGTGTTCCAACTGTCGGCGCAGCACCATTTTTCCACCATAGGGACGTTCGAGCGTCACCTGCTCCTGGACGAAGCTGAGCGTGGGAGCGGGCTCCCTCCTGAGAACGGCCTGCCGCGTCACACGGGCGGCGGTCTCCCGCTTCACTACGTCGTTGGTGAGCGCGGGCTGTGTCATCTCGAACAGCGTGCGCGCGTACTCCTCCGTCTGCAACAGCCCATGGATGTTGTGGTTGCTGTACAGCAGCATCTCCACCGACCGCTCCTCCAGCTCGGCCAGTTGCCGCACCTTCTTCGGATACCGGGCCTTGCGCATGTCCTCCATGAAGGCCCTCAGATGCCCCTGCGCCTTCAGGATCTGGTCCGCCCTGTCCAGGCACTCCGGGCGGGGGATCCGGGCCCCGCGTTCGATCTTGCGGATCATGTCCTCGCCGTACCTGAGGGCGTCCGCCAGCTCGGACACGCTCATTCCGGCGGACTCGCGGCAGACCCTGAGCAGGCGGCCCACCGCCTGCACCACCGGCTCGATCTCGTCGCCCGGCTCGACATCCCACCCCGCCTCGTCGACATCCTCGTCCACGGCTCCTCCTCCGGCGCGTACGCGTACTCGTACTCGTACAACGCCGAGACAGCCGAGACAGCCGAGACAAAAGCCGGGACAGTGACGGTACGTGAAGGCGTTGTCACTCATTCACGGAAGCATGTTCCGACACGCTGAGTGATGTGAACCAGGAAATCAGTGACCCCGCGCCCCGGCTTACCGCCGTCCCCGTCCGTAATTTCAGCCTCCAGTTGTCCTCCACGCCGCGCGGCGCCCGTCTCGCCCGGCTGCTCGCCACCGAGCAACTGCGCACGTGGGGACTGCCGTCGCATCCGGCGGAGCTCATCGTCGCGGAGCTGGCGGCCAACGCCGTCACCCACGGCCGCGTCCCCGGCCGGGACTTCCGGCTGCTGCTGTACGTCGTCGGCGACACTCTCCGCATCGAGGTCACCGACACGCGCGGTGACCGGCTGCCGTGCCCGCAGCACTCCGCCACCGACGCCGAGTCCGGCCGCGGCCTGCTGCTCGTGGAGGCCCTCGCCGACCGCTGGGGAGTCGTCCCCGGCCCGCCCCCGCTCAAGACCGTCTGGGCCGAGGTGGAGACCGGATCCGCCGGTTCTCAGCCCGTCGTCCCGCCCCGGTGATCGGTGACGCGGCCCGGCACGTCCCGCACCGGTTCGCCCAGCGCCAGCCGGGACAACACCATCAGCCCGTCGAGCGCGTTGGACTTCCCGCTGCCGTTCCGCCCGATCATCACGGTGAGATCCTGCAAGGGCAGGCGCTGCTCGGTGAAGCTCTTGAAGGAGGTCAGTCGCACCTCTTCAAGACGGGGAGTGTCCACCGGGCACTTCTTTCGCTCACTATCGGCCTGGCGCAGTCCTTCCCTCAGCTAAGCAGCAGCTCACACGGCGCGTCCAGCGGCAACCGGCCGACTCAGCGGCAGCCCAGCGTCTTCACGGTGGCGGGAAAGTAGGCGCGCATGAACTTCTCCACTTTTGCACGGTTGGCTTCGTCCAGAATGCTCGCCTGCGGCAAGTGCAACTTGAGCGTGAAATATCGTCCGCGATCAGTGATGCATGAGGCACTCACGATGGCGCCATTTCTGCCGACGACCGCCTCGTCACCGATATCTGCTTTGCGCCGCTGCGAAACGTCTTCGAGCACTGGATCGAATTCTGACCGTTGAGCCAACCCGGGTGCGTCCGAGGTCCAGTAGAAGTTGAACTCCATCTCTCGGTCATCACCGGAAAAAAGCGTACACGGAGCGGAGATCGCTTCCGAACGGTCCACCCGATTGTATTCATGGAGATCTTCTGCGGACTCAACAAGCGGTTTGGCGATTTCCCAATCGACCGGCGTACCACAGATCTTCTCAGGAGGCTGGGGCTTGTCGCCCCGCCCACAGGACACTACGAGGAAGGTGAGGATCAGGGCGAGGGCCGCGGTCCGTCTCGTCGAGCTACTCACTCTCACTTCGGCTCCACCCCGGACACATCCCTACCCTTTACTTCACCCCGGCCGGCTGCCATGTCGATGGTGTTCTGCGCATCGTAGGTTTCGTCGAATTCACCTTCTCGCGCAGCCTTCCATTCGTCCACAAGCGCCATGAGCTGCCTGTTCCTCGATTCAGCAACCGCGATATTGCTCTCGGTCCTCTGTTCGTCGAGCCTCTTCTGCTCGTCCTCCAGCCACATGTTCGTGACGTAATCGAACCCTTGCTGGACCTTGTCACTGACCATAGGGATATAGCTGATCGCTTCGTCGATGAGCGGCTTGGCCGCGAATTCCGCAACCTTGGGATCACCTTGCGCCTGAGTACGTGCCTCCTCCAGGAAACCCACTGTCCGCCCGGCACGCACGAGGGACTCGGTCGCGTCGGGCCGGGTGTCGGCATGAAAGTCCGTGACCATCGCCTGGTTCAGTCCGCCGTTCAGCGTGCCGTAGGCGTCCTGATCCTTGGAGATCTGCTTGATGACCTCGAAGAGGTCGGTCTGGTCCAGGGGGGACTTCGCGACGGCGACCTCGCTCATCGCCGTGTGCACGGTGTCCCCATGGTTGACGAGAATGTTGGCCATGGGCTCCCGCAAGAGCGGCGGGAAGTCGTCGCCGTGTTCCGCGAGGTGGGTGAGGGCCGACTTGAAGACCTTCTCGTTCTGCTCGGTGTGCTCGACGTAGCGGGCGTTCTCGTCCGACGGGTCGACACCGGTCGCCGCGGCCTGCAGGGCTGCGCCGAAGCCCGCGCGGCTGTCACCGTCCACACCGTGTGTGTACGTGCTCGCCTTGGCCCCCTCCCGTTCGTGCAGGGTGACCTCCCAGTCCCGCTCCTTCATGAGGTACCTCATGTGTTCGTCGGAGCTGAGATAGTCCGCCGCGGCGGCGGGGTTCCGGCTCATGACGCCGAGCATGCCGTCCACCGGGTCGTTGGCGAACCAGCCGTCCCGCTCTCCGCTGTACTCGTGCTTCAGGTGCCAGATGTCCGGGTCCTTCTTCTCGGCCGCGATCATGTCGTCGGTCAGGTCCGCGAGCATGTCCGGCGCGTACCCGTCGCCCTTCTGCATGAGGGTGACCAGCGACTGGTAGCCGACCGCCTTGTCGAGGCGGACGCCCTGGGCGTCGGTGGCGTGTCGCGCCACGCCGGCCTCCCGCATGTCCTCGCGCCAGCCCTCGTACCACGACGACCCGGTGTCCCGGGTCGCCGAGGCGAGGGCGTGGGCCAGGCCGGTCTCGATCTTCGCGTAGCGGCCCGCGCGGTCGCCGCCCCGCTCGTGGACGAGGTCGTTCAGCTCGTTCGTCAGCCTGATGGTGCCCTCGGCGCCCAGGCCGTCCAGGAGCGTGCGGGAGAACGCGGGGTCGTCGCCGTTGTCGCGGAACGTCCGCTCGAGCTCGGCGAGTTCCCCGTCGGACAGGCGCTCGCCCTTGCGGAGCCGCTCCAGCGCCTCCTCGGCCGCCTCGCCCTCGTACTTCTCGATGTCGCCCTTCGCCTCACCGTTGAAGCCCTTGCCGCCGGCGATGGCACTGGTGTCGGTCACGACGGCCCGCAGGGCGATCCGGACGCCGGTGTCCGCGTCCGTGACGTCCCGTACCGCCTTGTCGATGCGGTCCTGCCACGACTGGACGGCCTCCAGGTATCCCGGATCCTGGCGCACCGCCCTGCGTGACTCCTCCGGCAACCGCTCCATGTCGAAGCTCACGCGTCCGCTCTCGGAGACCTTCATGCCCGCGTCGACGGCGTCCTGCCGGGCCGACTTCAGCCGGCCGCGCAGTTCGACGAACTGCGCGTGCGCGTCACGCAGCAGTGCGGCCACCGCCTTGGCCTCCGTCTGCGCGTACTGGAACTGCTTGAGGGTGATGTCGAAACGCCTGTTGGCCGCGTCGGCGCTCAGTCCCACCCAGCCGGTGCCCATGGAGATGCCGTGCACGTCCCGGCGATAGGCCTTCTCCTGCTCGGCGAACTCACCCGCCATCCCGTCCCATCGTTCGGCGGCCGTGGTGAGTGCGCCGAGGTCCGTGGTCATGATCTCGTGGTAGGTCGGCATCCCGGTTCCCCGTGGGTGTCTCGGCAGGGCTCGTCGTCCGCGGTCAGTAGCGGTCGAGCGGGGAGGTCCGCCTGACCTCGGCGCCCACCGCGAGGTCCGTGCCCTGCAGCACGGTGTTGGCGCTGCGCAGCGCGCTCTTCTCCGCGTCGAGCCGGTCCATCAGGTTCTTCACCTGTCCGCCCCAGGTCTCGTGGGCCTTCTTCAGTGCCGCCGAGGTGACCCAGCCGTCCCCGTCCTTCGCCCGGAAGGCCTTGACCGCGCTGGCGGTGTCCTCGTCCGCCCACCGTCCGGCTTTCGCCGTGTCGGGTTCGATGTGCTCCTCGATCGCCCTCGCGGCGGCCTTCTTCTGGGCGGGCGACGAGGCCAGGTCCTTCCGGCCGCCCGCCGGCGCTCCCCCGCCCCGCTCCGCCGGGAGCTGGTTCAGCCTCGTCCCGACCGTCCGCTCCGTTCCGGCGGTGCCCGTCACCACGAACCGTCCTCCCCGTTCCGGTCGCTCTCCCACGCGACCACACCGGTGCCGAAGGCGTGATCGCCGTCGCACACGGTATCGCGGCATCGCGGAACGTGACACCACGGGTCAGTACACCTGGTCCTGTCGTGCGACCGTGAGGAGTACCGCCGCGTCCTCCGGAGCCTCCAGGCCGTGGCGGACCGGGGGGATGACGATCAGATCGCCGGTGCGGCCCTCCCACTCCGTGTCGCCGCTGGTGAGGCGGACGCGGCCGCGCAGGACCAGCAGGGTCGCCTCGCCGGGGCTCTCGTGCTCGGCGAGGCTCGTGCCGGCGGTCAGGGCGAGGAGGGTCTGGCGCAGGGTGTGCTCGTGACCGCCGTGGACGGTGGTGGCGCTGCGGCCGTCGGAGCCGGCGGCGGCGCGTTCCAGGTGTTCGCGGACGAGGGCGTCGAGGGAGAGCTTCCGCATGGCATCGAGCTTTGCCGGGGGACCTTGCCGGTCGCCAGGGCCATGTGGGGTACATCGTGGTGTCCGCCACGTTCACCCGTCGTGCCGTACGGCTGTCGGTGCCCTCGGCGATACTGGCGCGGTGCCGCCGCCCCCTCAGCCCATCACGCCCGATCCGCCGGAGGCGATCGCGCGTCCACTGCTCACCCAGTCGTGGCTCGACCTGACCTTCGTGCACTGGGCGGTGGATCCGGCCGACGTGGCCCCGCTGCTGCCGCCGGGCACCGTGCCCGACACCCTGGACGGGGTCACGTACGTCGGTCTCGTCGCGTTCCGGATGCACCGGGTGGGGTGGCTGCGACTGCCGGGTGTCCCCTATCTGGGCGACTTCCCGGAGACCAACGTCCGTCTGTACTCGGTGGACGCGCACGGGCGGCGCGGGGTCGTCTTCCTCTCCCTGGACGCCTCCCGGCTGATCCCGGTGGTAGTCGCCCGGCTGGGGTTTCGGATGCCGTACCTCTGGTCCCGGATGCGCGTGGACCATCTCGACGGCGGCACGGTGACGTACACCAGCTCCCGGCGCTGGCCCGGTCCGCGGGGCGCCGGCGGACGTATCACCGTGCGCCGGGGTGAGCTGATCGAGGAGCCGACCGAGCTGGAGCACTTCCTCACCGCCCGCTGGGGCATGCACGGCGCCTTCTTCGGGCGGTCGATGTACCTGCCCAACGCGCATCCGCGCTGGCCTCTGCACCGGGCCGAGCTGGTGGAGTGCGAGGAGGACCTGGTCACCGCGGCCGGGCTGCCGAGGCCGGCCGGGGAGCCGGTGAGCGTGCTGTACTCACCGGGCGTCCCCGCCCGTTTCGGACGTCCGGCCCGCCCGGCCGGCATCCCCACTCCGTGACGCCTCGACGTACGCGTCAGATGACGCCCTGTGCGAGCATCGCGTCCGCCACCCGCTCGAAGCCGGCGATGTTCGCGCCGGTCACGTAGTCTCCGGGGGCGCCGTAGCGCTCGGCGGTCTCGGCGCAGGTGGTGTGGATGTCGGTCATGATGCGGGCCAGCTCGTTCTCGACCTGGTCGGCCTTCCACGACGTGCGCGACGCGTTCTGGGTCATCTCCAGCGCGCTGACCGCGACGCCGCCCGCGTTGGCCGCCTTGCCGGGGCCGAAGGCGACGCCGGCCCGCTGGAACAGCTGTACGGCCTCCGGCGTCGTCGGCATGTTCGCGCCTTCGGAGACCGCCTTCACGCCGTTGCGGATGAGGGCGTCTGCGTCGACGGCGTTCAGTTCGTTCTGGGTCGCCGACGGCAGGGCGACGTCGGCCGGGACCTCCCAGACCCGTCCGCCGGGCACGAACCGCGCGGAGGCGCCCCGGCGTTCGGCGTAGTCGCTCACCCGGCCGCGCTCGACCTCCTTGATCTGGCGCAGCAGCTCCAGGTCGATGCCCTTCTCGTCGACGACGTAGCCGCTGGAGTCGGAGCAGGTGACCGGGTTGGCGCCGAGGGCGGTCAGCTTCTGGATGGTGTAGATCGCGACGTTGCCGGAGCCGGAGACGACCGCGGTCTGCCCCTCCAGGTCCTCGCCGCGGGCGCGCAGCATGGCCTCCGCGAACAGCACGTTGCCGTATCCGGTCGCCTCCGGGCGGATCAGCGAGCCGCCCCAGCCGGCGCTCTTGCCGGTGAGCACGCCGCCCTCCCAGCGGTTGGTGATCCGCCGGTACTGGCCGAACAGGTAGCCGATCTCGCGGGCGCCGACGCCGATGTCCCCGGCCGGGATGTCGGTGTACTCACCGATGTGCCGGTACAGCTCGGTCATGAAGGACTGGCAGAAGCGCATGACCTCGGCGTCGCTGCGGCCCTGCGGGTCGAAGTCGCTGCCGCCCTTGCCGCCGCCGATGCCGAGACCGGTCAGGGCGTTCTTGAAGATCTGCTCGAAGCCGAGGAACTTGATGATCCCGAGGTTCACCGACGGGTGGAAGCGCAGGCCGCCCTTGTAGGGGCCGAGGGCGCTGTTGTATTCGACCCGGAAGCCCCGGTTGACGTGGACCCGGCCCTGGTCGTCCTGCCACGGCACCCGGAACATGATCTGCCGCTCCGGCTCGACCAGCCGCGCGACGAGCCCCGGCTCGGCGTACTCGGGGCGCGCCGCGAGCACCGGGGCGAGGGTGTCCAGCACCTCGCGCGCGGCCTGGTGGAACTCGGGTTCCGCCGGGTTGCGGCGCTCGATCTCGGCGCGCAGCAGGTCGAGCGAGGTCTTGGGGTCGGGTCGTGAGGTCACGAGGTCCCTTTCTGGCGCGGCTGACACCGGTACGTATAGCCGGTGATGGGCGCTCGGCGCCGTTGCCGCGCGCAGGACAGCGGCCACCCTGGTCGTATACGACAGGCCGGCCGACCCTCCCAGTGTTACTCCTGTGTTAACTCGATACCAAGAGCCGATCCGGATTGTTCGCTATGTGGACGGCATGTGCGGAGTCCGGGTGCCTGGCGCCGCTCACTCCGGCGTCCCACCGACCCACGGCAGGTCGGCACCCTTCGAGCCGGCCTGCGCACGACCGGTAGCATCGGCCACCGCCCACGACCGAGCACAAGGGTTCCCATGAGCTTCGCAGTCTCCGCGGACGAACTCCTCAGCGCGTTCGGTCTCACAGGTGTCGTGTACTTCCCCCGCCACGAGGAACCGGGCAGCCGCCTCGACGCACGGACGGCGGACTTCCTCAGCGGGGTCGGGCTTCCGGACGACGAGTACTTCAGGTCGAAGGCCGGGGACGGCCAGGAGGAGTCGATCGGTCTGGCCGGGTGGTTCGGGCCCGAGGACGGGCCCCTGCCCGAGGAGTGCGGGTCCTGGCTGGTGCTCGCCCACTTCGCCGCCTCCCTCATCGCCCTCGACCCCGGGAGCGGGAAGGTGTACGCGTTCGGCGAGGGCGACCCCCTGGACTCGTACACGCAACTCCACCGTGACGTCGAGTCCCTCACCTACGCCTTGCTCCTCTTCAAGAGGTTCGAGGAGCACGCGCGGGACGACGACGCCGACGTCGACGAGCGGCTCGACCGGTTGCGCGCGCGGATCGAGGCCTTCGACCCCCTCCCCTTCGAGGACGGCCGGTCGCAGTGGAACCTCGTCCTCGACGAGGTCGCCGAAGGCATCTGGTGAGACGGGCCGCCGAGCACACGCGCCCGCAGCGCCGGGGCTTCCGCACCGCACCTCGTCTCCCTGACGTCCGTCCAGGACGACGCCCGTGACGAGGAGTTGCGGGTGGTGTGGGAGCTGGAGCAGGCGACCGGCGTCCACGACCAGTACGAACTTCCGTCGCCGGCCGCCGGGTTCGACGAGCCGGGCCGCCTTGACGCCTTCCTGGACGCCGTGCGCCGGGGTGCCATCGCCTCGGCCGACAAGACGGCGTTGCAGGAGAGCCCCGTCCTCTCCCCCGTGCGCATCCTGCTCGGCACCGACGCGGCCGGCGAGGGCATCAGCCTCCAGGCCCACTGCCACCGGGTCCTGCACTGACGGACCAAGGGCCGCACACCTCCGAGGCGAAGAAGCACAGGGCTGCCGCCCGTAAGGCCAGAGTGAGGACGCGAACCGCTGCGCGCAGCCCTCAGCTGGACCGTGGCCTCACGGAACCCCTTCTCCGCCCGCGGGCGGGTCACCATCCCGACGAGTGCGACGCCCCGCTCCCTGATCGCGCTGCCGCACTTCATCGGCGACGAGGACGGGGCGTACGAGCTGGTGGAACGGCTCAAGGAGGAGCTGGAGCCGGGCAGTTGCCTGGTCATGTCGCGCCTCACGCCCGGCTGCCGCCCGGAGGAGGCGTCGAGGAGGGTGACCGCCCCGTGCCGGGCGGGCGGTCTCACCATGGACATGCGCAACCGGAGCGGTTCGCCCGCTTCTTCGAGGGGTTGGAGGTCGTCGGCCCCGGGATCGTGGCGGCCGAGGAGCGGCATCCGGAGTTCGGTGAGCCGGTCCCGGGTCAGGAGGGCGTCCACAGCGGGGCGTACGTCGCAGTGGCCCGCAAGGCCTGAGCCCTCGCGGAGCGGGACGGCGGGGCCACCCCTGACCGGGGCGGCCCCGCCGGGCGCCGGACAGGGGACCGCCCCCGGACCGGTTGCGCGTCGTGCGTGGCCGGCCCAGGGGGGTCCGAGGGACCTCCTCAGCCCTTCCGGTGCTTGCGGTCCTTCTCGCAGTCGTCCTCCCGGGCCGCCTCCTTCAGCGTGTCCCGCAGGGCGTAGAAGGCGGGCTTGCGGGCGAAGTCGTCGGTCATGACGTTCGCGAAGCCCTCGCCCTCGAAGAACACCGGCACCCACGAGTACTTGTCGGTGAAGCCCCAGATGGTGAACGAGTTGCAGCCGTCGACGGCCAGGCACGCCTGAAGCGTCCGCTGGTAGTAGTCGGCCTGCTTCCGCTCCTGCTCCTCGGTGGGCTTGCCGCCCTCCGGGACGTCCATGCGGACGTCCAGCTCGGTGACGGCGGTCTCCAGGCCGAGCGCGTCGAACCGGCGCAGGTTGTCCTCCAGGTCGCCCGGGAAGCCGTACCGCGTGCTCAGGTGCCCCTGCACGGAGAAGCCGTGCACGGGAACGCCCTGCGCGAGCAGGTCCTGGACGAGGGCGTAGTAGGCGTCGCTCTTCGCGTTGACGCTCTCGACGTTGTAGTCGTTGAAGAACAGCTTCGCCTTCGGGTCGATCTCGTGGACCCACCGGAAGACGTCCGCGACGATGCCCGGGCCCAGCTCCCGGATCCAGATGTTGTCCTGGGTGCGCAGATTGCCCTGGTCGTCGAAGATCTCGTTGGCGACGTCCCACTGCTGGATCCTGCCGGCGTAGCGGCCGACGACGGTGGTGACGTGCTCGCGCAGGATCGCGTGCAGCTCCTCCTCGGAGAAGTCCCCCTCCTCCAGCCACGCCGGGTTCTGGCTGTGCCACAGCAGGGTGTGGCCGCGTACGACCTGGTGGTTCCGCTTGGCGAACTCGACGATGGCGTCGGCCTGCGCGAAGTCGTAGCGGTCCCGCTCGGGGTGGATGTAGTCCCACTTCATCTGGTTCTCGGGGGAGACCGAGCTGAACTGGCGCCCCAGGATCTTCCGGTACTCCCTGTCGTGCGTGAAGGGGTCCGGGTAGTCCTGCTCCAGGTGGTGGCCGCCGCCCGCCACGGCGGTGCCCACGACGAAGCCCTCGGGAGCGGCCTCGCGCAGCCGGTCGAACTTGGCGTGGGAGTGCGGCGCGGCCTCCTTGCCGGCCGACGGGTCGGCGGCGGCCGAGCCCGTCATGAGCGGCAGGGTCAGGGCGGCGGTGGCGAGGGCCACGGTGGCGAAACGAATGGATCTCATGCGGGGAGTCTCATTCCGATCATCGTTCTCGAATGTTTCGAAGCCCAGTCCGAAACATTAGGGATGAGCGGACGCTAAGGTCTCGCCGAGCCGCGCGTCAATACCCGTGCGCAGGTCGTGTCCGCACCTGTGCGCAGGTCGTGTCCGCGCCGACGACCGGCCGGACAGCAGGTCCGTACCAACCCCTTGCTCCCGCACCCGTCACGTCGCAAGCTCCCCTCATGGAGCTGGAGTTGCGGCATCTGAAGACGATCCGGGCGATTGCCGACGCAGGCAGCCTGACCAGGGCGGCGACGGCGCTCGGGCTCGCGCAGCCGGCGCTGAGCGCACAGCTCAAGCGGATCGAACGCGCCCTGGGCGGTGAGCTGTTCGAACGCGGGCGGCACGGGGTGCGGGCGACCGCGCTGGGCGAACTCGTGCTGGAGCGCAGCCGGATCGTGCTGCCCGCGGTGACCGAACTGCAGCAGGAGGCGGCGCGGTTCGCCCGCACCTCGCGCGCGACCTCCTGCCTCCGGCTGGGCGGCACCCACGGTCCGCTGCTGGGCGCCCTGGTGGACCGGCTGGCGGACGCGGTGCCGGACACCCGCGTCACCACCTGCACGTCCTGGTCCGAGCGGGAGCTGGCCGCACTGCTCGTCGAGGGCCGGCTGGACTTCGCCCTCGCCGGGACCTGCGGCTCGGCCGAGCCACCGGGTGCGGAGGGCCTGGTCTGGCAGGAGGTCGCGGTCGATCCGGTGTTCGTCATGGTGCCGGAGGGCCATCCGCTCGCCCACCCGGGAGAGGTGGACCTGACCGAACTGGCCGGTGAGCAGTGGGCCTGCGTCCCCGGCGACGGCTGCTTCGGGGACTGCTTCACGGCGGCCTGCGCCCGCGCCGGCTTCACCCCGCGCCGGATGTACGAGACGGACACCTCGTCCCTGGTCCATCTGGTGCAGGTCGGCCGGGCGGTCGGGCTGTGCCGGGCGACCTTCCCGACCACGCCCGGAATCACCACCCGGCCGCTCACGGGCACTCCGCTGACCTGGCGGCACCTGCTGGGCCGGCACACCGTGACACAGCGGGCGAAGACCGCCGCCACCGTCCTTGAACAGGCCCGGGTCGCCCACGCGGGCGTGGCGGCGCGCAGCGACAGCTATACGGAGTGGCTCGCCGCCCAGCCCGTTCCATAACACCGGGGAGAGGGCCGGCCGAGCTCTTACGCCCGCCGTTCGGCCCTCCCTACGGTTTCGGCACCTCCCCACCGAACCGAGGAGATGCCCCATGCCCCACCGACCCCTCCCCCGACGCACCAGATCCGTGGGTGCCGCCGTCGCGGCGACGGCCGCTCTGTTCGTGGCCGGGCTCAGCGGCTCCGCGAGCGCGGAGCCGACCGCCTCGGCGGCACAGGCGCTGCGCACGGACGCCGCCCCGCCCGCCCTCCTCGAGGCCATGGAACGCGACCTCGGCCTGGACCGGCAGCAGGCGGAACGCCGCCTGGCGAACGAGGCGGACGCCGGCACCACCGCGGCCCGCCTCCGCGCGGCACTGGGCTCCGACTTCGCGGGCGCCTGGGTGAGCGGCGCCGAGTCCGGCACGCTCACGGTGGCGACGACGGACGCCGACGACGTACCGGCCATCGAGGCGCAGGGCGCGAAGGCCACGGTCGTACGCCACTCCCTGACCGCTCTGGACGCGGTCAAGTCCCGTCTGGACCGGGCGGCTCAGCGCAACGACACCACCGACGCCCCCGTCTGGTACGTGGACGTCCGCACGAACACGGTGGTCGTCCAGGCGGTACGCCCCTCCGCCGCCCGCGTCCTCCTGGCGGCGGCCGGCACCGACCGCTCCCTCACCCGGATCGAGAAGTCGGCCGACCGGCCCCGCCCGCTGTACGACCTGCGGGGCGGCGAGGCGTACTACACCAACAACAGCGGCCGCTGCTCGATCGGCTTCCCCGTCACCAAGGGCACCCAGCAGGGCTACGCCACCGCCGGTCACTGCGGGCGGACCGGTGACAGCACGAGCGGCCACAACCGGGTGGCCCAGGGCACCTTCCAGGGCTCGGTCTTCCCGGGCCGGGACATGGCGTGGGTGGCCACCAACTCCCAGTGGACGGCGACTCCTCACGTCAAGGGTCAGGGCGGCCAGAACGTCCAGGTCACCGGCTCCGCCCAGGCCCCGGTCGGCGCCTCGGTCTGCCGCTCCGGCTCCACCACCGGCTGGCACTGCGGCACCATCCAGGTGCTGAACACCAGCGTGACCTACCCCGAGGGCACCATCAGCGGCGTGACCCGGACCACGGTGTGCGCCGAGCCGGGCGACTCGGGCGGCTCGTACATCTCCGGCAGCCAGGCGCAGGGCGTCACCTCGGGCGGCTCGGGCAACTGCAGCAGCGGCGGTACGACGTTCTTCCAGCCGATCAACCCGCTGCTCCAGAACTACGGCCTCACCCTGAAGACGACCGGCGGCGGCGAGGAGCCGCCCGAGGAGGAACCCGGCGGCACCTGGTCGGCGGGCACCGTCTACCAGCCGGGCGACACGGTGACGTACGGCGGCGCCACCTACCGCTGCCTCCAGGGCCACCAAGCCCAGACCGGCTGGGAGCCGTCGAACGTCCCGGCGCTGTGGCAGCGCGTGTGAGCTGACGTTCCCGACGGGGGAAGACCGGCCCCGGGCGCGCTGTGGTGAGCGCGCCCGGGGCCGGTCCCATGACACGCCCGCGCCGGACCCGGAAGTACGCCTCATGAGACGCGAAGGACGGCGACAGCACCGTTCACGGCGGGATGGTCCCCTGTCCGGCGTGTCCTGTGGATCGGCCAGGAGGCACCCAGGGGCCCGGCACTATGGGGCCATTTCGGCTGGACGATCGGCACGGGCACGGTCCTCAGGGCCAAGCCCGGCACGCTGGAGTCCGCCGAGGCCCTGACCAAGCCGGCCTGGGCTTCGCGGCGGGGAGCGACGGCGATGCCTTCGGGACGGCGGCTGCCGCACTGAGCCGGATCACGCCGGCTCGCCCTCGAAAACCTCCGCCGTCGACGTGGCGGTGATGGCCTTGGTGAACCAGAGACCCAGCACATTGGGGTCGCCGCAGCCGACGATGCGGTCCCGGTCCTCTTCGGTGACCTCGACACCCCGGTGCCCCAGGAGAAGCAGGATGTCCTCCGCCCGGCTCTTCATCTGGCCCTCGGCTCGAAGCTGCTGAGCGGTCTCCGACTGGAAGAAAGAGAGGTCGACGGCCATGAGGTGCCTCCAGAGATCTGCGGCCGGCGTCTTGCCGAGGCCTTGTTCCATGAGTTCGATGAAGGTGCCTGCGGTGCTCTCGTCGTCGGCCGACAGGCCCTTGAGTGCCTTTGCCAGCGCGTTCAGTATGGCATCGGCGTCCGGGTCACGGCGGTGCAGCGCGGCGGACAGGACCGTGAGCGGAATGTCGCGAGCGGCCTCGTCGGGGCTGGCGATCACCGGCACGTCGTCGGGTCCCAGGACGAGGGGGCGCAGGGTGAGCGAGGGCCACTGACGGGGGCCGATGTCGACCTGCTGGGCCGCCCACGCGGCCGTCCTCCGGTCCGCGCAGACGACGAGGAGTACCGGCGGGACGCCGTACTTGGCGTACACGTGGGCGAGGTAATAAGCCCAGCTTGCGGGCTTGCGCGGGTCCGGCTCGCCCTGTGACTCGACCGCCAGGACGAAACTGCCGTCCTCGGTCTCCATCCGCAGCAGCGTGTCCACCCGGCGCTCCAGCAGCTGTGTCTCCGTGAGGTCGGTGGAGAGTTCGGAGGCGGACACAGGTGGGGGAAAGGCGACGCCGAGGTTCCTGGCGACGCGCGCGAAGAGGCCCGGGTCCTGCTGGAAGATCCGGTGCAGGGCCTCATGGGATGAGCTGACCATGGGGCGAAGCTATGGGCGGAACGGCATGTGCCGCCCGCACATGCCCCGTCATTCGCGCGAACGAATGACACCCCCGGCCGCAGAGTTGACGCCGAACGCTCATCCGCACAAGCGAAAGGGCCCGCACGACCGAAGTCGTGCGGGCCCTCTCAGGTGCTCGCAGCAGGAGCTACCAGGTCAGATCAGCAAGCTCACTTGTTGATCTTGGTGACCTGGCCGGCGCCCACGGTCCGGCCACCCTCACGGATGGCGAACTTCAGGCCCTCCTCCATGGCGACGGGCTGGATGAGCTCCACCTTCATCTCGGTGTTGTCACCCGGCATGACCATCTCGGTGCCCTCGGGGAGGGTCACGACGCCGGTCACGTCCGTCGTACGGAAGTAGAACTGCGGGCGGTAGTTGTTGAAGAAGGGGGTGTGACGGCCACCCTCGTCCTTCGACAGGATGTAGGCCTGGGCCTCGAACTCGGTGTGCGGGGTGACCGAACCGGGCTTGATGATGACCTGGCCGCGCTCGACGTCCTCGCGCTTGATGCCGCGGAGCAGCAGACCGACGTTCTCACCGGCCTGGCCCTCGTCGAGCAGCTTGCGGAACATCTCGATGCCGGTGACCGTGGTGGTGGTCTTCTCCGGCTTGATGCCCACGATGTCGACGGTCTCGTTGACCTTGAGGACACCACGCTCGATACGACCGGTGACGACGGTGCCACGACCGGTGATCGTGAAGACGTCCTCGATCGGCATCAGGAACGGCTTGTCGACGTCACGCTCGGGCTGCGGGATGTTCTCGTCGACGGCCTTCATCAGCTCGAGGACGGTGTTGCCCCACTCCTTGTCGCCCTCGAGGGCCTTCAGAGCGGAGACCTTGACGACCGGCAGGTCGTCGCCCGGGAACTCGTACTCGGAGAGCAGCTCACGGACCTCGAGCTCGACGAGCTCCAGGATCTCCTCGTCGTCCACCATGTCGGCCTTGTTCAGGGCGACGACGATGTACGGGACGCCGACCTGGCGGGCCAGGAGCACGTGCTCCTTGGTCTGCGGCATCGGGCCGTCGGTGGCGGCGACCACGAGGATGGCGCCGTCCATCTGCGCCGCACCCGTGATCATGTTCTTGATGTAGTCCGCGTGACCGGGGCAGTCGACGTGGGCGTAGTGACGCGTCTCGGTCTGGTACTCGACGTGCGCGATGGAGATGGTGATACCGCGCTGGCGCTCTTCGGGAGCCTTGTCGATCTGGTCGAAGGCCGAGGCCTCGTTCAGGTCCGGGTACGCGTCGTGCAGCACCTTGGTAATGGCGGCCGTGAGGGTCGTCTTACCGTGGTCGATGTGACCGATGGTGCCGATGTTGACGTGCGGCTTAGTCCGCTCGAACTTCGCCTTCGCCACTGGGGTCCTCCTGTGGAGTGGTTCTGTACGCCTTACTCATCGGCGCCAGGTGATCTTTGCTGGGAAACCCGGGCCCGGGACATTCCGCCGGGTGACGGCGGAATGTCCCCTGCAGGCTCCGGGGTCAAGCCTAAAGCGTGTGAACGGGGTCCGTTAAACGGAGTCCGTTACTCGCCCTTGGCCTTCGCGATGATCTCCTCGGCGACGTTCCGCGGAACCTCGGCGTAGGAGTCGAACTGCATGGAGTAGCTGGCACGGCCGGACGTCTTGCTGCGCAGGTCGCCGACGTAGCCGAACATCTCCGAGAGGGGCACGAGACCCTTCACGACGCGGGCACCGGCCCGCTCCTCCATGGCCTGGATCTGGCCACGGCGGGAGTTGATGTCGCCGATGACCTCACCCATGTAGTCCTCGGGCGTGGTGACCTCGACGGCCATCATCGGCTCCAGGAGCACGGGCGAAGCCTTGCGCGCGGCCTCCTTGAAGGCCTGCGAACCGGCGATCTTGAACGCGAGCTCGGAGGAGTCGACCTCGTGGTAGCCACCGTCGATGAGCGTGACGCGGACGCCCGTCATCTCGTAGCCGGCCAGGATGCCGAACTGCATGGCCTCCTGGGCGCCGGCGTCCACCGAAGGGATGTACTCCTTCGGGATGCGGCCACCGGTCACCTTGTTCACGAACTCGTACGAGGCGTCGCCGCCCTCGATCGGCTCGATCGCGATCTGCACCTTGGCGAACTGACCGGTACCACCGGTCTGCTTCTTGTGGGTGTAGTCCACGCGCTCGACGGCCTTGCGGATCGTCTCGCGGTAGGCGACCTGGGGCTTGCCGACGTTGGCCTCGACCTTGAACTCACGGCGCATACGGTCGACCAGCACCTCGAGGTGCAGCTCGCCCATGCCACCGATGATGGTCTGGCCCGTCTCCTCGTCCGAGTGGACCTGGAAGGACGGGTCCTCCTCGGCCAGGCGCTGGATCGCGACGCCCAGCTTCTCCTGGTCGCCCTTCGACTTGGGCTCGATGGCGACCTGGATGACCGGCGCCGGGAAGTCCATGGACTCCAGGATGACCGGGCTCTTGTCGTCGGACAGCGTCTCACCGGTGGTGGTCTGCTTCAGGCCCATGACGGCGACGATGTCGCCGGCGCCCACCGACTCGATCTCCTCACGCTTGTTGGCGTGCATGCGGTAGATCTTGCCGATGCGCTCCTTCTTGCCCTTGACGGAGTTCAGCACGGCGGTGCCGGACTCCAGGCGGCCCGAGTAGACCCGGACGAAGGTGAGCTTGCCGAGGTGCGGGTCGCTCATGATCTTGAACGCGAGCGCGGCCAGCGGCTCGTCCTCGGACGGCTTGCGCTTGACGACGACCTCGGCGTCCTTCGGGTCGTGGCCCTCGATGGCCTCGACGTCGAGCGGGGTCGGCAGGTAGCGCACGACCGCGTCGAGCAGGGGCTGGACGCCCTTGTTCTTGAACGCGGTGCCGCAGAACACCGGGGTGACCGTGGTGTCGCTGGACTTGCCGGACGCGATGGTGATGCGACGGATCGCGGCGTACAGCTGCTCCTCGGTGGGCTCCTGGCCCTCCAGGAACAGCTCCATGATCTCTTCGTCGTTCTCGGCGACGGCCTCGACCAGCTTGCCGCGCCACTCCTCGGCGGCCTCGGTGTGCGTGGCCGGGATGTCGACGACGTCGTACATCTCGCCCTTGGCGGCCTCGGCGGACCACACGAGCGCCTTCATGCGGACCAGGTCCACGACGCCCTGGAAGTCGGCCTCGGCACCGATCGGGAGCTGCATGACGAGCGGCTGGGCGCCCAGGCGGTCCGAGATCATGTCCACGCAGCGGTGGAACTCGGCGCCGGTACGGTCCAGCTTGTTGACGAAGCAGATGCGCGGGACGCCGTAACGGTCGGCCTGACGCCACACCGTCTCGGACTGCGGCTCGACACCGGCGACACCGTCGAACACGGTCACGGCACCGTCGAGCACACGCAGGGAACGCTCCACCTCGACGGTGAAGTCGACGTGCCCCGGGGTGTCGATGATGTTGATCGTGTAGTCGTTGTCCTCGAGCGGCCAGTGGCAGGTGGTGGCAGCGGACGTGATCGTGATGCCACGCTCCTGCTCCTGCTCCATCCAGTCCATGGTGGCGGCGCCGTCGTGGACCTCACCGATCTTGTACGACACACCGGTGTAGAACAGGATCCGCTCGGTGGTGGTCGTCTTGCCCGCGTCGATGTGGGCCATGATCCCGATGTTGCGGACCCTGGCCAGGTCAAGTGAAGTGGTAGCCATAAGGCTTCAGTCTTCTCTCGGTCTCGATGTGGGTAGCGACTACCAGCGGTAGTGCGCGAAGGCCTTGTTGGACTCGGCCATCTTGTGCGTGTCCTCGCGCTTCTTCACAGCGGCACCCAGGCCGTTGGAGGCGTCGAGAAGCTCGTTGAGCAGACGCTCGGTCATGGTCTTCTCGCGACGGGCGCGGGAGTAACCGACCAGCCAGCGCAGCGCGAGCGTGTTGGCACGACCGGGCTTGACCTCGATCGGAACCTGGTACGTCGCACCACCGACACGGCGGGACTTGACCTCGAGGGTCGGCTTGATGTTCTCCAGCGCGCGCTTCAGCGTGATGATCGGGTCGTTGCCCGTCTTCTCACGCAGACCCTCCATGGCGCCGTAGACGATGCGCTCGGCGGTGGAGCGCTTGCCGTTGAGCAGCACCTTGTTGATCAGGGAGGTCACCAGAGGAGAACCGTAGACCGGGTCGATGATGACCGGGCGCTTCGGGGCGGGGCCCTTACGAGGCATTCTTACTTCTCCTTCTTGGCGCCGTAACGGCTGCGAGCCTGCTTGCGGTTCTTGACACCCTGGGTGTCGAGGGAACCGCGGATGATCTTGTAGCGAACACCCGGCAGGTCCTTCACACGGCCGCCGCGCACGAGCACGATGGAGTGCTCCTGCAGGTTGTGTCCCTCACCCGGAATGTAGGCCGTGACCTCGATGCCGCTGGTCAGACGCACACGCGCGACCTTACGCAGGGCCGAGTTCGGCTTCTTCGGGGTGGTCGTGAACACACGCGTGCAGACGCCGCGACGCTGAGGGGAACCCTCGAGTGCGGGCGTCTTGTTCTTCTCGACCTTGTCCTGCCGGCCCTTGCGGACCAGCTGCTGGATCGTAGGCACTACTTCTCCGGTTTCTGTGTGCCGATTGGTGAAGCTAACCTGGAACGTCGCCGACCCACGCGGTCGGGTGTGTCGAATCCCGCGGACTTCCGCCGCAAGGCGAAAAGAACGTGTGGATCACGGTGGCCGTTCATCAGCCCCCGGTGCGGTGTGATGGCACGCACGAAGGCCAGGGCACACCCCAGGCACAAGGTCTGAGCGTACCTATCGCATTCGCTGCGGTCAAAACAAATGGGGCCGACCCGCGCCGCCGCACGGAACACGTCGTCCCTCGATTGTCAACCGGCCGCCAGCGCGAGCGCGAACGACAGGAACATCAGGACCGCCCACGCCCCGTTCGCCAGCCAGCCGAGCGCCAGACCGGTCAGCGCCAGTCCGTCGCCCTCCTCCCCCGTGCGCCTGATCTCGGCCCGCGCCGCGTGCCCCAGGATCACCGCCGGGATGCCGGTGAGTCCGAAGGTGACCAGACAGAGCCCGCCGCAGACGGCGGAGGCGACCGCCTTGCCGTTCACCCGCGCCCGGGGCGCCGGCGGGAGCACCGCCGGCACGGCGCGCACGGCGTGCGGTACGGGCCCCTGCGGCAGGTCGGCCACCAGCAGCGCCAGCTCCCCCACCGTACGGGCGGCGTACGCCCGCGCGACCCTCCGGTCGAACTCGGACTTCTCCAGCCGCCCCTCCCCGTACCCGGCCCTGAGGACGTCCACGGCCCGCTCCCGGTCGGCGTGCGAGGCCAGCATCGACGGAGCGGCCTGCCCGCCCCACGGCTGCGGCACGCCCTGCCCCTGCTGCTGCCAGGGCTGCCACTGCGGATACGGCGAATACGACACCGGGCACCACCTCCCCCGTCCTACCGGGTCCCTCCATGATGCGCCCGGGCGGCCGTTCCGGCACGGGTTCGGCGACACACGGCCGGTATACGACGCCGAGGGGCGGTCACCCCGTACGGAGTGACCGCCCCTCAGTGCTTCAGACGTACGCCTTACTGGTTGTACGGACCGTAGTCGTAGTCCTCCAGCGGAACGGCCTGGCCGGAGCCCGTGCCGAACGGCGAGTAGTCGATGTCGTCGTAGCCGACGGCCGAGTACATCGCGGCCTTGGCCTCCTCGGTCGGCTCGACCCGGATGTTGCGGTAGCGGGACAGACCCGTACCGGCCGGGATGAGCTTACCGATGATGACGTTCTCCTTGAGGCCGATGAGGCTGTCGGACTTGGCGTTGATCGCCGCGTCCGTCAGCACTCGGGTCGTCTCCTGGAAGGAGGCGGCCGACAGCCAGGACTCCGTCGCCAGCGAGGCCTTGGTGATACCCATCAGCTGCGGACGACCGGAGGCCGGGTGACCGCCCTCCTGGACCACACGACGGTTCTCGGTCTCGAACTTGGAGCGCTCGACCAGCTCGCCGGGCAGCAGCTCGGCGTCGCCGGACTCGATGATCGTCACACGGCGCAGCATCTGCCGGATGATGATCTCGATGTGCTTGTCGTGGATCGACACGCCCTGCGAGTTGTAGACCTTCTGGACCTCGCCGACCAGGTGGACCTGGACGGCACGCTGACCCAGGATGCGCAGCACGTCGTGCGGGTTGGTGGCACCCACGGTGAGCTGCTGGCCCACCTCGACGTGGTCGCCCTCGCCGACCAGGACCTTGGCACGCTTCGAGATCGGGAACGCCGTCTCGTCGCTGCCGTCGTCCGGGGTGACGACGATCTTCTTGGTCTTCTCGGTCTCCTCGATCCGCACGCGGCCGGAGGCCTCGGAGATCGGGGCGACACCCTTCGGGGTACGGGCCTCGAAGAGCTCGACGACACGGGGCAGACCCTGGGTGATGTCGTCACCGGCCACACCACCGGTGTGGAAGGTACGCATCGTCAGCTGGGTACCGGGCTCACCGATGGACTGGGCGGCGATGATGCCGACCGCCTCACCGATGTCGACCAGCTTGCCGGTGGCCAGCGAACGGCCGTAGCACATCGCGCAGGTGCCGACGGCGGACTCGCAGGTCAGGACCGAGCGGGTCTTGACCTCCTCGACGCCGCGGGAGACGAGCTCCTCGATGAGGACGTCGCCCAGGTCGGTGCCGGCCGGGGCCAGCACCTGTCCGTCGACCACGATGTCCTCGGCGAGGCAGCGCGCGTACACGGAGGTCTCGACGTCGCCCTCCTTGCGGAGCACGCCCGTCTCGTCCCGGCTCGCGATCTTGAGGCGCAGACCGCGGTCGGTGCCGCAGTCCTCCTCGCGGATGATGACGTCCTGGGAGACGTCGACCAGACGACGGGTGAGGTAACCCGAGTCGGCGGTACGCAGGGCGGTGTCCGCCAGACCCTTACGGGCACCGTGCGTGGAGATGAAGTACTCCAGCACGGACAGACCCTCACGGAACGACGCCTTGATCGGACGCGGGATCGTCTCGTTCTTCGCGTTCGACACCAGACCACGCATACCGGCGATCTGACGCATCTGCATCATGTTGCCTCGTGCGCCCGAGTTCACCATCATGAAGATCGGGTTGGTCTTCGGGAAGTTGTCGTTCATCGCCTCGGCGACCTCGTTGGTCGCCTTGGTCCAGATGTTGATGAGCTCCTGCGTGCGCTCGTCCTTGGTGATCAGACCGCGCTCGTACTGCTTCTGGACCTTCTCGTCCTGCGCCTCGTAGCCGCGGACGATCTCCTTCTTCGCCTCGGGGACGACGACGTCGGAGATGGCGACGGTGACGCCGGAACGGGTGGCCCAGAAGAAGCCGGACGCCTTCAGGTTGTCGAGCGTCGCCGCCACGATGACCTTCGGGTAGCGCTCGGCGAGGTCGTTGACGATCTCGGAGAGCTGCTTCTTGCCGACCTCGTAGTCGACGAACGGGTAGTCCTCGGGCAGCAGCTCGTTGAAGAGCGCGCGGCCCAGGGTGGTGTTCAGCCGGAAGCTGTCACCCTGCTGCCACTCGGGCTCGCCCTCCTCGCGCGCCGGCGGGGTCCAGCCGCGCGGCGGGATGGTGCCGACCGGGAAGCGGACGTCGATCCTCGACTGGAGCGACAGCTCGCCCGCGTCGAAGGCCATGATCGCCTCCGCGACCGAGGCGAAGGAACGGCCCTCGCCCTTGAGGTCGCGCATCTCGCCGTCGGTGGTGAGGAAGAACAGACCGAGGACCATGTCCTGGGTCGGCATCGTCACCGGGCGGCCGTCGGCCGGCTTGAGGATGTTGTTCGAGGACAGCATCAGGATGCGGGCCTCGGCCTGCGCCTCCGCGGACAGCGGCAGGTGCACGGCCATCTGGTCACCGTCGAAGTCCGCGTTGAACGCGGTGCAGACGAGCGGGTGGATCTGGATGGCCTTGCCCTCGACCAGCTGCGGCTCGAAGGCCTGGATGCCGAGGCGGTGCAGCGTGGGCGCACGGTTCAGCAGCACCGGGTGCTCGGCGATGACCTCTTCGAGGACGTCGTACACCACGGTGCGGCCGCGCTCGACCATGCGCTTGGCCGACTTGATGTTCTGCGCGTGGTTCAGGTCGACCAGGCGCTTCATCACGAACGGCTTGAAGAGCTCCAGCGCCATGGCCTTCGGCAGACCGCACTGGTGCAGCTTCAGCTGCGGGCCGACGACGATCACGGAACGCGCCGAGTAGTCGACTCGCTTGCCGAGCAGGTTCTGACGGAAGCGGCCCTGCTTGCCCTTGAGCATGTCGGACAGCGACTTCAGCGGACGGTTGCCGGGGCCCGTCACCGGGCGGCCGCGGCGGCCGTTGTCGAAGAGCGCGTCGACGGCCTCCTGGAGCATGCGCTTCTCGTTGTTCACGATGATCTCGGGCGCGCCGAGGTCGAGAAGCCGCTTCAGGCGGTTGTTGCGGTTGATGACACGGCGGTACAGGTCGTTCAGGTCGGAGGTCGCGAAGCGGCCACCGTCCAGCTGCACCATCGGACGCAGGTCCGGCGGGATGACCGGCACGCAGTCGAGCACCATGCCCTTGGGGCTGTTGGACGTCTGCAGGAACGCGGAGACGACCTTCAGCCGCTTGAGCGCACGGGTCTTCTTCTGGCCCTTGCCGGTGCGGATGATCTCGCGGAGACGCTCGGCCTCCTCCTCGAGGTCGAAGGACTCCAGGCGCTTCTGCAGCGCCGCGGCACCCATCGAGCCGTCGAAGTACGTGCCGAAGCGGTCGCGCAGCTCGCGGTAGAGCAGCTCGTCGCCCTCGAGGTCCTGGACCTTGAGGTTCTTGAACCGGGTCCACACCTCGTCGAGACGGTCGATCTCGCGCTGCGCGCGGTCGCGCAGCTGCTTCATCTCGCGCTCGGCACCCTCGCGCACCTTGCGGCGCACGTCGGCCTTGGCGCCCTCGGCCTCCAGCTCGGCCAGGTCGGTCTCGAGCTTCTTGGCGCGGGCCTCGAGGTCGGCGTCGCGGCGGTTCTCGATCTGCTGGCGCTCGACGGAGACGTGGGCCTCCAGCGAGGGCAGGTCGCGGGTGCGGCGCTCCTCGTCGACGTACGTGATCATGTACGCCGCGAAGTAGATGACCTTCTCCAGGTCCTTCGGGGCGAGGTCGAGCAGGTAGCCGAGGCGCGACGGAACGCCCTTGAAGTACCAGATGTGCGTGACGGGCGCGGCCAGCTCGATGTGGCCCATCCGCTCGCGGCGCACCTTGGCGCGCGTGACCTCGACGCCACAGCGCTCACAGATGATGCCCTTGAAGCGGACGCGCTTGTACTTGCCGCAGTAGCACTCCCAGTCCCGGGTCGGACCGAAGATCTTCTCGCAGAAGAGTCCGTCCTTCTCGGGCTTGAGGGTGCGGTAGTTGATGGTCTCGGGCTTCTTGACCTCGCCGTGGCTCCACTGACGGATGTCGTCAGCGGTGGCCAGGCCGATCCGGAGCTCGTCGAAGAAGTTGACGTCGAGCACTATGCGTCAATCCCTCTCAGGGTTGTAAGTCTTGGGGTCTGGAACGGGGGTCCTGGGGCGGGCGGCCTTCACGGGGAAGGCCGCCCAACTCCCGTCAGACCTCTTCGACGCTGCTCGGCTCGCGCCGGGACAGGTCGATGCCGAGCTCCTCCGCAGCGCGGAAGACGTCCTCGTCGGTGTCACGCATCTCGATGGACATACCGTCGCTGGACAGCACCTCCACGTTCAGGCACAGGGACTGCATCTCCTTGATGAGCACCTTGAAGGACTCGGGGATGCCGGGCTCGGGGATGTTCTCGCCCTTGACGATGGCCTCGTAGACCTTCACGCGGCCGGTCACGTCGTCGGACTTGATGGTCAGCAGCTCCTGGAGCGCGTAGGCGGCGCCGTACGCCTCGAGTGCCCACACCTCCATCTCGCCGAACCGCTGGCCACCGAACTGAGCCTTACCACCCAGCGGCTGCTGGGTGATCATGGAGTACGGACCGGTCGAACGCGCGTGCAGCTTGTCGTCGACCAGGTGGTGCAGCTTCAGGATGTACATGTAGCCGACCGAGATCGGCTCCGGGAACGGCTCGCCCGAGCGGCCGTCGTACAGCCGTGCCTTGCCGGACGGGAGCACCATGCGCTCGCCGTCGCGGTTCGGGATGGTGTGCTGGAGCAGACCCGCGAGCTCGTCCTCACGCGCACCGTCGAAGACCGGGGTGGCGACGTTGGTGCCGGGCTCGACCTTGTCGGCGCCGATGGCCTGGAGCCGCTCGGCCCACTCCTCCGCGAGGCCGGAGACGTCCCAGCCGCGGCTGGCGAGCCAGCCGAGGTGGATCTCCAGGACCTGTCCCGGGTTCATTCGGGACGGGACACCCAGCGGGTTGAGGATGATGTCGACCGGGGTGCCGTCCTCGAGGAACGGCATGTCCTCGATCGGGTTGATCTTGGAGATGACACCCTTGTTGCCGTGCCGGCCGGCGAGCTTGTCACCGTCGGTGATCTTGCGCTTCTGCGCGACGTAGACGCGCACCAGCTGGTTGACACCGGGGGGAAGCTCGTCGCCCTCCTCGCGGTCGAAGACGCGCACGCCGATGACCTTGCCGGTCTCGCCGTGCGGCACCTTCAGCGAGGTGTCACGGACCTCACGGGCCTTCTCACCGAAGATCGCGCGGAGCAGGCGCTCCTCGGGGGTCAGCTCGGTCTCGCCCTTGGGCGTGACCTTGCCGACGAGGATGTCGCCGGCGATGACCTCGGCACCGATGCGGATGATGCCGCGCTCGTCGAGGTCGGCGAGGACCTCCTCGGAGACGTTCGGGATGTCCCGGGTGATCTCCTCGGGGCCGAGCTTGGTGTCACGGGCGTCGACCTCGTGCTCCTCGATGTGGATCGAGGAGAGGACGTCGTCCTGCACGAGGCGCTGCGACAGGATGATCGCGTCCTCGTAGTTGTGACCCTCCCACGGCATGAACGCGACCAGCAGGTTCTTGCCGAGCGCCATCTCGCCGTTCTGGGTGGCCGGGCCGTCGGCGAGGACCTGGCCGGTGATGATCCGGTCGCCCTCGTTGACGATGACCTTCTGGTTGACCGAGGTGCCCTGGTTGGAGCGCGAGAACTTCGCCAGGCGGTACGTGATGTACGTGCCGTCGTCGTTGGCGGTGGTGATGTAGTCCGCGGAGACCTCCTGGACCACACCGTCCTTCTCGGCCTTGACCACGTCGCCGGCGTCGACGGCGGAGCGGTACTCCATGCCGGTGCCGACGAGCGGGGACTCGCTCTTGATGAGCGGCACGGCCTGGCGCATCATGTTCGCGCCCATGAGGGCGCGGTTGGCGTCGTCGTGCTCGAGGAACGGGATCATGGCGGTCGCGACCGACACCATCTGGCGCGGCGAGACGTCCATGTAGTCGACGTCGTCACCGGGGACGTAGTCGACCTCGCCGCCACGACGGCGGACCAGGATCCGGTTCTCGACGAACCGCATGTCGTCGTTGAGCGGCGCGTTGGCCTGCGCGATGACGAAGCGGTCCTCCTCGTCGGCGGTCAGGTAGTCGACCTCGTCGGTGACCTGGCCCTCGACGACCTTGCGGTACGGCGTCTCGATGAAGCCGAACGGGTTGATCCGGCCGTACGAGGCGAGCGAACCGATCAGACCGATGTTCGGGCCTTCGGGCGTCTCGATCGGGCACATGCGGCCGTAGTGCGACGGGTGCACGTCACGGACCTCGAAGCCGGCCCGCTCACGGGAGAGACCACCCGGGCCGAGGGCGTTCAGACGACGCTTGTGCGTCAGCCCCGACAGCGGGTTGTTCTGGTCCATGAACTGCGACAGCTGGCTGGTGCCGAAGAACTCCTTGATGGAGGCGACGACCGGCCGGATGTTGATCAGGGTCTGCGGCGTGATCGCCTCGACGTCCTGGGTGGTCATGCGCTCGCGCACGACGCGCTCCATACGGGCGAGCCCCGTACGGACCTGGTTCTGGATCAGCTCGCCGACGTTGCGGATGCGGCGGTTGCCGAAGTGGTCGATGTCGTCGGTCTCGACCATGATCGAGCGACCGGACTCGCCGACCGTCTCGGTCTCACCGGCGTGCAGCTTCACCAGGTATTTGATGGTGGCGATGATGTCGTCGGTGGTGAGCACGCCGGCGTCCAGCGGCTCGTCCCCGCCGAGCTTCTTGTTCACCTTGTAGCGGCCGACCTTGGCGAGGTCGTAGCGCTTGGGGTTGAAGTACAGGTTCTCGAGCAGCGTCTGCGCGGCCTCACGCGTGGGGGGCTCGCCCGGACGCAGCTTGCGGTAGATGTCGAGCAGCGCGTCGTCCTGGCCCTGGGTGTGGTCCTTCTCCAGGGTGGCGCGCATGGACTCGTACTCGCCGAACTCCTCGAGGATCTGCTCGGTGGTCCAGCCGAGCGCCTTCAGGAGGACGGTGACGGACTGCTTGCGCTTGCGGTCGATGCGGACGCCGACCATGTCGCGCTTGTCGATCTCCATCTCCAACCAGGCACCCCGGGACGGGATGATCTTGGCGGAGAAGATGTCCTTGTCGGACGTCTTGTCGATGGAGGAGTCGAAGTAGACACCCGGCGAACGGACCAGCTGCGACACCACGACACGCTCGGTGCCGTTGATGACGAAGGTGCCCTTGTTCGTCATGAGCGGGAAGTCGCCCATGAAGACGGTCTGGGACTTGATCTCGCCGGTCTCGTTGTTGGTGAACTCGGCGGTGACGAAGAGCGGGGCCGCGTACGTGAAGTCGCGCTCCTTGCACTCGTCGATGGAGTTCTTCGGCGGCTCGAAGCGGTGGTCGCGGAAGGTCAGCGACATCGACCCGGAGAAGTCCTCGATCGGGGAGATCTCCTCGAAGATCTCCTCCAGACCGGACTTGGTGGGGACGTCCTGCCCGTTCTCCAGAGCCTCCTCGACCCGACTCTGCCAGGCCGTGTTGCCGAGCAGCCAGTCGAAGCTCTCGGTCTGCAGCGCGAGCAGGTTCGGAACCTCGAGAGGCTCCTTGATCTTTGCAAAGGAGATGCGCAGCGGGGCGGTGCTGGCACCGTTGTTCGTATTCGCGGTCGAGGCGTTGCGCGAGGCGGCCAAGAGGGGGTCCTTCCGAGGGCTCGGACTCACTACGCGCGTACCGGCCCCCCACCGGGCAGAGAGACAGACATCCCAGGTCAGAGATGATCTAGTCGTCGGTGCTCGAGCGAGGGCATGCCCCTGGTGACGGGCAGGGGACAGCTAACAGGCAGCGCAAAGGGTCAGTGTAGCCATTTGGCACACTGATGTCCAATGCCGGTTTACGAACCCGGTGGAGACCCTCGTTCTTCTCAACTCCTGCGACAAGGCGCTGCCCTCAACGCACGTTCATACTGCCCTCTTTGCCGCCGATCCATGCCTCGGATCCGGATCCTTGTGGCGACGCGTCCTGAGAATTGCGCGCTGCGTGCGGTTCGTCAAGGCCCCCCTTGCCGGAACCGCCTGCCACCAGGCGAATCTTCGCGGTCCCCGGAGGCACAACGAAGATCACCTTACTCCCCGCCGTCACAGGTGCAAGGCAGCCGCCGCCGGACCCCTCATACGCCGAGGAGCGACCACCCGGATGGATGATCGCTCCTCAGCGCTTGAGCGTTACACGTCCCGTGGGACGCGCAGCGGGCCCTGTGGGACCCGGAAGGTCTTACTTGACCTCGACGGAGGCGCCGGCGCCCTTGAGGGACTCGGCGGCCTTCTCGGCGGCGTCCTTGGCGACCTTCTCGAGGACGGGCTTCGGGGCGCCGTCCACGAGGTCCTTGGCCTCCTTCAGACCCAGGGAGGTCAGCTCACGCACGACCTTGATGACCTGGATCTTCTTGTCGCCGGCACCGGTGAGGATGACGTCGAACTCGTCCTTCTCCTCCTCGGCCGGGGCAGCCGGGCCACCCTGGGCCGGGCCCGCGGCGACGGCGACGGCCGCGGCGGCGGTGACGTCGAACTTCTCCTCGAAGGCCTTCACGAACTCGGAGAGCTCGATGAGGGTCATCTCCTCGAACTGCGCGAGCAGGTCTTCCTGGCTGAGCTTCGCCATGATGGCGGTCCTTCCACTAAATCGGCAGGTGCCGGATGTACGGGGTGAGGCGGGCGTACGTCGGGCCCGCGTCGACCCTCACCTCACGTGGTGCGTGCGGCGAGGATCGGAAAGCGAGCCGAATTACTCGGCACCGCCCTGCTCGTCCTGCTTGGCACGGAGCGCGTCCACGGTGCGGACGAGCTTCGAGGGGAGCGCCTGGAAGAGCTGAGCAGTCTGCGTCTGCTTGCCCTTGAAAGCGCCCGCCAGCTTGGCGAGCAGAACCTCGCGGGACTCGAGGTCCGCAAGCTTCTTGATCTCGTCGGCGGACAGCGCCTTGCCGTCAAGGACACCGCCCTTGATGACGAGATTCGGGTTGTCCTTGGCGAAGTCACGAAGACCCTTCGCCGACTCCACCGGGTCACCGGTGACGAAGGCGACTGCCGTCGGACCGTTGAACAGGTCGTCCAGCGTCGAGATCCCGGCCTCGTTGGCCGCAATCTTGGTCAGCGTGTTCTTCACCACGGCGTACTGGGCGTTCTCACCGAGCGAACGGCGCAGCTGCTTGAGCTGGGCCACGGTGAGACCGCGGTACTCGGTCAGCACGGCAGCGCTGGAGTTGCGGAACTGGTCCGTCAACTCGGCAACCGCGGCAGCCTTGTCGGGCCTCGCCATAGAGCCTCGGCCTCCTTCCGGGTGATTCGGACCGCGCGGACCCGAAGGAGGACTGGGGAAAACGAAACGCCCCGGCGCAGGCGCACGGGGCGTAGCTCAACCGGTCACTCGCGTCCTTGCGGCAGCGAGCTCCGGGAACTCTTCCACTGACACCTGCGCGGGTCGTCCGCAGTTCAGCGGATCCTTCGGCCACCGTGAACTCTGACGAGCGCACGGCAACGACCAGCGGTCTTTGGCTTCCGTGGAAGAGTACGCGAACGGATCGGCGTCAAGCAAATCGGCCGATCGGGGGCATCGGGAGCGTCAGGGCCTTCAGGCGCCGAGGCCGGCCTCGGAGTCCGCCCCGAGGCCCTCCAGCTCCTTCAGCATCTCCATGAGGTCGAACGTGTCCTTCGCCGACGGGGCCTCGACCTCGGCCTTGGCGCCGTAGTCGGAGTAGTTCGCCGTCATGTTCATCGTGCCCTGGGGCATCTTCATGCCGACGACCATCTTGACCGGGTAGTTGTCCTCGTTGACCCAGACCTCGGTGTCGTAGCCCTTCAGCCCCGTCTTCTCGACGTTGGCGAGCAGCTCCTCGCGCTCCTCCTCGGAAAGCATGTCGAAGGACGCGTTGGCGTCGACCATCTCCTCGAAGCTCAGCGTGCCCTTGTAGCGCTGCGTCTGGACGCCGTCGACCTTCTCCGGTCCGACGTGCTTCAGGCTCGGCGACTCCAGCAGCAGGGCGAGCTGCTTCGCGGGGTCCTGGTTCATGTTCTCCAGGCCGCTGGTCATCTGCTTCTGGATCTCGGCGTCGCCGGACGCCTCGGCGATGGCGGCGAAGTCCATCTTCATCCAGCGCTTGCCGTCCATCTCGGCGGCCTGCTTCGCACCCACGTCCATGTACATGACGTTGTCGAGCATGATCATGCGGACCCGCTCGGGAGCGTCCGGGTCGCCGGCCGTGAGCGCGGAGCCCTTCATGGTGACGTCCATGACGGCCGGGTCCCAGCCCTGCACGCCGGAGAACTCCATGGTGCCGCCGCCGTCCACCGCGGCCGGCATCGTCATGGTCATCCGGACCTTGGAGGACTTGGCCTCCGAGGTGTTCTTGAAGGCGGCCTGGAGCACCTCGGTCATCTCGTTCTGCGTCTGGACCTCGGACCCCGCCGAGTCGGCGGCCTTCTTCCCGCCCCCGTCACCGTCCTGACATCCCGCGACGCCCACGACGACGGCCACGGCCGTCAGACAGACACCCGCGCGCTTCCATACGGCCACGCCCATGAATCCCACCCCTGGTTGTTTCGCTGTGCTACGCCTGTGAAGTCAGAAGAAAGGTAACCCACGCCACTGACACTGTCGTACGAAAAAACAACCCGTCCCCGCGTCTCGGACGGGACGCGGGGACGGGTTTTCTCGCTGTGTGCACGGGCCGGTCACCCGGCCCGCCCGGCTCAGACGGCGGCCGGGTCCTCCTCGACGAGGAGGTTGCGGGTGCGGTTGGAGTCGAGCGGAATGCCGGGGCCCATCGTGGTGGTGATGGCGGCCTTCTTGATGTAGCGACCCTTGGCGGCGGACGGCTTCAGACGGAGGATCTCCTCCAGCGCCGCGGCGTAGTTCTCCACCAGCTTGGTGTCGTCGAACGACGTCTTGCCGATGATGAAGTGCAGGTTCGAGTGCTTGTCGACGCGGAACTCGATCTTGCCGCCCTTGATGTCGTTGACGGCCTTGGTGACGTCCGGGGTCACGGTGCCGGTCTTCGGGTTCGGCATCAGACCACGGGGACCGAGCACGCGGCCGAGGCGGCCGACCTTGCCCATGAGGTCCGGGGTGGCGACGACGGCGTCGAAGTCCAGACGGCCCTTCGACACCTCGTCGATCAGCTCGTCGGCGCCGACGATGTCGGCGCCCGCGGCACGCGCGGCCTCGGCACGGTCACCGGTCGCGAAGACCAGGACCCGGGCGGTCTTACCGGTGCCGTGCGGGAGGTTCACGGTGCCACGGACCATCTGGTCGGCCTTGCGCGGGTCGACACCCAGACGGAAGGCGACCTCGACGGTGCCGTCGAACTTGGTCGTGGACGTCTCCTTGGCGAGACGGACGGCCTCGAGCGGGGCGTACAGCTTCTCCCGGTCGATCTTGGCGTCCGCAGCGCGGAGAGACTTGCTGCGCTTGCTCACTGAAAGCTCCTGTGAATTGTCGAGGAGTCGTGGTCCGGGCCGAGCCGGCCCTTCCACTACTGCTTGGCTTGCGGGGGTGGAGGTCAGCCCTCGACCGTGATGCCCATGGAACGGGCGGTGCCGGCGATGATCTTCGACGCGGCGTCCAGGTCGTTGGCGTTGAGGTCGGGCATCTTCGTCGTGGCGATCTCACGGACCTGGTCGGCGGTGATCTTCGCGACCTTGGTCTTGTGCGGCTCGCCGGAGCCCTTCTCCACACCCGCGGCCTTGAGGATCATCTTGGCGGCCGGCGGGGTCTTGGTGACGAAGGTGAAGGAACGGTCCTCGTAGACCGTGATCTCCACCGGGATGACCCAGCCGCGCTGCGACTCGGTCGCGGCGTTGTAGGCCTTGCAGAACTCCATGATGTTCACGCCGTGCTGACCCAGCGCGGGGCCGACCGGCGGGGCCGGGTTCGCGGCACCGGCCTGGATCTGGAGCTTGATGAGCCCCGTGACCTTCTTCTTCTTGGGAGGCATGGCTCTCCGGGTCCTTTCGATTCGGGTCCTGCCCGCGCCATGGGGACAACCCGGACGCAGGCATACCGCACAACGATAACGGGTATAGATGCGCGGCTGAAAACCGAGCAGGTCAGACGGACGCTCGCACGCCTGCCTGACCTGCTCGGACGCTGTGTGCCAGAAGGGCTAGTTCTTCTGGATCTGGTCGAAGGAGAGCTCGACCGGCGTCTCGCGGCCGAAGATCTCCACCAGGCCCTTGACCTTCTTGGAGTCGGGGTTGATCTCGTTGATGGTCGCCTGCAGCGTGGCGAACGGGCCGTCGGTGACGGTGACCGAGTCGCCGACCTCGAAGTCCAGCACCTGGACCTCGACCTTGCGCTGCGGGGCCGGCTTGCCCTCGGCCTCGGCGGCCTCGCGGGCGGCCTTCTCCTCGGCCTCTGGGGCGAGCATCTTGACGATCTCGTCCAGCGTCAGCGGGTACGGGTCGTAGGCGTTGCCCACGAAGCCGGTGACACCGGGGGTGTTGCGCACGACGCCCCAGGACTCGTTCGTCAGGTCCATGCGGACCAGGACGTAGCCCGGGAGCTTGTTCTGCTTGATCGTCTTGCGGTCGCCGTTCTTGATCTGGACGACCTCTTCCTGCGGCACCTCGGCCTGGAAGATGTACTCCTCGACGTTCAGCGAGACGGCGCGCTGCTCCAGGTTGGTCTTCACCCGGTTCTCGTAGCCCGCGTACGTGTGGATGACGTACCACTCGCCGGGCAGCGTCCGCAGTTCCTCGCGGAGCTTCTCGACCGGGTCGCGGTCGTCCTCGGGCTCTTCGGCCTCCTCGGCCGCTTCCTCGGCCTCGGTGGTCTCGTCCGCCTCGGCGCTCTCGTCCGCGGTGGTGTCGGCAGCCTCGGCCTCGGCGAAGGCCTCGGTGTCCTCGACGTCCGCGCCCTCGACGGCGGCGAGCGCGTCCTCGGCGGACTCGGCGCCTTCGCCGTAAGGCTCGACGGCGTCGTTCACGTTCGGATCAGACACGGTGGCTGCTTCTTCCTGGATACAAGGGGTGGAACATGCGAAAAGGAGCGCCGGATACCTCGGCGCTCTTCGCTCTCGGCTCAGCCGAAGACGTACTTGGCGGCGTTACTGAGGCCATAGTCGATCAGGGTGACCAGACCGATCATCAGGACGACGAAGACGATCACGGCGGTCGTGTACGACGTCAGCTGGTTACGGGACGGCCAGACGACCTTGCGAAGCTCCGAGATGATCTGGCGGTAGAAGAGCGCGAGGCGCTTCAGCGGACCCTTCTTGGCCCGCTTGCCGCCCTTGCGGGTCTTCTTCTGGGAGTCCGGCGCCTCATCCTGGGCATCAGGCATGTCGATGGAGCCCACGGCGTCCGTCACTCGTCCTCACCTGATTCCGGGTCGTGGCCGTGCCGCGCCCGGTCAGAGCCCGCACGGCGGTGCATTGCTGTACGTACATGCGCACACATCCTGGCGAAGGTGTGTGTAGCAGGGCCGGAGGGACTTGAACCCCCAACCGCTGGTTTTGGAGACCAGTGCTCTACCAATTGAGCTACGACCCTTTGTGTGTCCCCCAACGTACCGCATTCAGCCGGATGCTTGGTGTGCACCGACGGAGCGCGGGCCGCTGAAGGCCAACGAGGTGAGAGTGTACGTGTTCCTGGGCCGGGCGTCGAACAGAAAGTGCCCGGGAGGCGCCGCCCCGGCGGAAGATCGTCCAGGGCGGGGCGTTCCGGCGGCGCCGATCCGGACTGGTGTTCAGGGGTTTGCCCGGTGTTGTTCAGTACGTGAAACCCCCGTGCCGCGTGGGTTTCCGGTCTGGAACGATGGGCTCCATGAGCGCTGCAACCCCTCCCACCGAGCGCCGGGTCTCCGCCCGAGTCGGCGCGATCTCCGAGTCCGCCACCCTCGCCGTGGACGCCAAGGCCAAGGCCCTCAAGGCCGCCGGGCGACCGGTGATCGGCTTCGGCGCCGGTGAGCCCGACTTCCCGACGCCGGACTACATCGTCGAGGCCGCGATCGAGGCCTGCAAGAACCCGAAGTACCACCGGTACACGCCGGCCGGCGGTCTTCCGGAGCTGAAGTCCGCGATCGCCGCCAAGACGCTGCGCGACTCCGGCTACGAGGTGGACCCCTCCCAGATCCTCGTCACCAACGGCGGCAAGCAGGCCATCTACGAGGCCTTCGCCGCGATCCTCGACCCGGGCGACGAGGTCATCGTCCCGGCGCCGTACTGGACCACGTACCCGGAGTCGATCCGGCTGGCCGGCGGTGTCCCGGTCGAGGTGGTCGCCGACGAGACCACCGGTTACCGCGTGAGCGTGGAGCAGCTGGAGGCGGCCCGCACCGAGAAGACGAAGGTCGTCCTCTTCGTCTCCCCGTCGAACCCGACCGGCGCGGTCTACAGCGAGGCCGAGACCGAGGCGATCGGCCGCTGGGCCGTCGAGCACGGCCTGTGGGTGCTGACGGACGAGATCTACGAGCACCTGGTCTACGGCGACGCCGCGTCGGTGTCGCTGCCCGCGCTCCTGCCCGAGCTGCGCGACAAGTGCATCGTGGTCAACGGCGTGGCGAAGACGTACGCGATGACGGGCTGGCGGGTCGGCTGGATCATCGGCCCGAAGGACGTGGTGAAGGCCGCGACCAACCTGCAGTCGCACGCCACGTCGAACGTCTCCAACGTCGCCCAGGTGGCCGCACTCGCCGCCGTCTCCGGCGACCTGGACGCCGTCGCGACGATGCGCGAGGCCTTCGACCGGCGTCGGAAGACCATCGTCCGGATGCTCAACGAGATCGACGGCGTGGTCTGCCCGGAGCCCGAGGGCGCGTTCTACGCCTATCCCTCGGTGAAGGCGCTGATCGGCAAGGAGATCCGGGGCAAGCGGCCGCAGGACTCGGTCGAGCTGGCGGCGCTCATCCTGGATGAAGCCGAGGTCGCGGTGGTGCCGGGTGAGGCGTTCGGCACGCCGGGCTATCTGCGGCTGTCGTACGCGCTGGGCGACGAGGACCTCGTCGAGGGCGTGAGCCGGATCCAGAAGCTGCTGGCGGAGGCGCGCGACTGACGTCGTCCTTCCGCCCCAGGGGCGCCCGGGTCTCCTCCCGGGCGCCCCTGTTCGTTCGTGCGAGCAAGACCACGAAAGGGGAAAGCGCTACCGGGACGGCGGGGGCGTGCGGCAGGATCCTGCAATGGAACGTGTACGTGATGTCTCCGCTCTGCCGAAAGCCCACCTGCACCTGCACTTCACCGGGTCCATGCGGCCCGCCACCCTGCTGGAGCTCGCCGACAAGTACGGCGTGCGCCTGCCCGAAGCGCTGACCGACGCGCTGACCAGCGGGGAGCCGCCGAGACTGCGGGCCACGGACGAGCGCGGTTGGTTCCGCTTCCAGCGGCTGTACGACGCGGCGCGCTCGTGTATCAGGGAACCGGACGACATCCGGCGCCTTGTGCGGGAGGCGGCGGAGGAGGACCTGCGCGACGGCTCGGGCTGGCTGGAGATCCAGGTGGACCCGACGTCGTACGCGCCCCGGCTGGGCGGGCTGATCCCGGCGCTGGAGATCATCCTGGACGCGGTGGACGCGGCGACGCGGGACACCGGGATCGGGATGCGGGTGCTGGTGGCGGCCAACCGGATGAAGCATCCCCTGGACGCGCGCACGCTGGCCCGGCTGGCGGTGCGGTACGCGGACCGGGGGATCGTGGGATTCGGCCTCTCCAACGACGAGCGGCGCGGAATGGCCCGCGACTTCGACCGCGCGTTCGCGATCGCGCGCGAGGGCGGGCTGCTGTCGGCGCCGCACGGCGGCGAACTGGCGGGGCCGGCGTCGGTTCGGGACTGCCTGGACGACCTGGAGGCGGACCGCATCGGACACGGGGTGCGGGCGGCGGACGACCCGCGGCTGCTGCGGCGGCTCGCGGACCGCCAGGTGACGTGCGAGGTGTGCCCGGCGTCGAACGTGGCGCTGGGCGTCTACGACAAGCCCGGGGACGTACCGCTGCGGACCCTGTTCGAGGCCGGCGTACCGCTGGCGCTGGGCGCGGACGATCCGCTGCTGTTCGGCTCCCGGCTGGCGGCACAGTACGAGATCGCGCGGCTCCACCACGGCTTCACGGACGCGGAGCTCGCGGAGGTGGCCCGGCAGTCGGTGCGGGGCTCGGCGGCCCCGGAGGACGTGAAGGCGAGGCTGCTGTCGGGCGTGGACGACTGGATCAGCGCCCCGGTCTCTTGAAGTGGGCGTAGGGCGGATAGGGCTTGAAGCAGACCAGGACCTCGTAGGGGTGTCCGCCGCCGGGCTGCTGCGTGAGGCCCGGGATGCCCGTCATGAAGGCCGACTGCCCCTTCACAACGCCCTTCTGGCGCGGTCCCCAGCCTGCCGCGTACGCGAAGGACATGGCCGCCTCGGCGAAGACGTCCCGGCTGCCGAAGAGGAAGAACGTGCGGGCGTGGGTGGCGTGCCGCAGCTCGTCCCGGCAGTCCGGGCGCCGTGCGCGCCGGCGCCAGGCGGCGGCGTCCCGGTCGGTGCGCGCCTCGTTGGTGCGGACGGTCAGGGGGGTGCCCGGGCCGAGGGAGCGGCGCAGCTCCGGCCACTTGCCGGGGCGCAGTCCGTAGGAGTGGTGGGCCAGGACGAGGTCGACGCGTTCCCCGCGGCCCTCGCCCGGCGGGACGCCGTCCCGCAGCGGCACGTGGACGATCGTGTGGCGTGAGTAGGCGGCGAAGGAGAACAGGCCGGCGAGCCGGTTCAGTCCGTCGTGGTCGCCGAGGAGCAGGCCGATCGGTTCCGGGGCGCGCAGCGAGGTGTGGCGCAGGGTGTGCCGGGGCTGGACGACGCGGTGCTCGCGCGGGCCGGTCCGGGGACGGAACTCGCGCAGTCTCAGGTGCATGGGGTCGGCCTCACCCGCCCAGGATCGCGGGCGGGCACGCCGGACGGCAACGGGGATTCGGCCGCTACAGGCTCACGCCCACCATGACGGGTTCGTTGACCAGGGTGACGCCGAAGGCCTCGTGCACGCCCGCGACGACCTCACGGGCGAGCGCCAGCAGGTCCTCGGTCGTCGCGTCCCCCCGGTTGGTGAGGGCGAGCGTGTGCTTGGTGGAGATGCGGGCCGGGCCCCGGCCGTAGCCCTTGGTGAAGCCGGCCTTGTCGATCAGCCAGGCCGCGGAGGTCTTGGTGCGGCCGTCGCCCGCGGGGTACGCGGGGGGCTCGACGCCGTCGCCGAGCCGCTCCCGTACGCGCGCGTGGAAGGCCGCGAACGCCTCGCCGTCGAGGATCGGGTTGGTGAAGAAGGAGCCGGCCGACCAGGTGTCGTGGTCCTCGGGGTCCAGGACCATGCCCTTGCCCGCGCGGAGCTTCAGCACCGTCTCGCGGGCCGTGGCCAGCGGCACCCGGTCGCCCGGCACGACACCGAGGACGCGGGCCGTCTCGGCGTACTTGACGGGCCCGGAGAGGCCGCCCGCGTCCTCCAGCGCGAAGCGCACCCGCAGGACGACGTACCGCTCGGGGTCGGCCTTGAAGCGGCTGTGGCGGTAGGAGAAGGCGCACTCCTCGTTGCCGAGCGTGACGGTCTCGCGGGCGCGGCGGTCGTAGGCGACGACCTCGGTGAGGGTGGAGGAGACCTCCTGGCCGTACGCGCCGACGTTCTGGATCGGGGTGGCGCCCGCCGAGCCGGGGATGCCGGCCAGGCACTCGATGCCGGCGAGACCCACCTCCACGGTGCGGGCGACGGCGTCGGTCCACACCTCCCCGGCGGCCAGCTCCAGTCGCGTGCCGTCCAGGGCGAAGCCCTTGGTCGCGACGACGAGGGCGGTGCCGTCGAAGCCCTTGTCGCCGATGACCAGGTTGGAGCCGCCGCCGATGACCAGCAGCGGCGTACCGCTGTCGTCGGCCTCGCGGACGGCGGCGATCACCTCGTCGTCGGTCGTCGCGGTGACCAGCCGGGCCGCGGGGCCGCCCAGCCGGAAGGTGGTCAGCGGGGCGAGGGGGGCGTCGTGGAGTTCCTGCACGGGCCCAAGACTACGAGACGGCACCGACAGCCCCGCCCCCGATGCGTCCGGCTCAGCCCAGCCGCACGACCGCCCGCGCCATGCCCAGCACCTTCTGTCCGGCGCTGGTCGCCGTGAGGTCCACGCGGACCGTGTGGTCGTCGAGCTTGGCGGCGACCTTGCCGCTGACCTCGACGGTGGCGCCCTGGTCGTCGTTGGGGACGACGACCGGACGGGTGAAGCGGACGCCGTACTCGACGACCGCTCCCGGGTCGCCCGCCCAGTCGGTCACCACGCGGATCGCCTCGGCCATGGTGAACATGCCGTGCGCGATCACGTCGGGCAGACCGACCTCCTTGGCGAACTTCTCGTTCCAGTGGATGGGGTTGAAGTCGCCGGAGGCGCCCGCGTACCGGACGAGGGTGTCCCGGGTCACGGTGAACGTCTGCGCGGGCAGCTCGGTGCCGGCCTCGACGTCGGCGTAGGAGATCTTCGCCGTCATGGTGTTGCTCACGCCTCCTCGGCCGCGCGGGCCACCAGCTTGGTCCAGGCGGTGACGACGTGCTCGCCGTCCTGGTCGTGCACCTCGCCGCGGATGTCCAGTATGTCGTTGCCGGCCATCGACTTGACCGACTCGATGGTCGAGGTGACCGTGAGCCGGTCACCGGCGCGCACGGGACGGACGTAGGCGAACTTCTGGTCGCCGTGCACCACCCGGCTGTAGTCGAGGCCGAGCTTCGGGTCGGCGACGACCTGCCCGGCGGCCTTGAAGGTGATCGCGAACACGAAGGTGGGCGGGGCGATCACATCGGGGTGGCCGAGCGCCTTGGCGGCCTCCGCGTCCGTGTACGCGGGGTTCGCGTCCCCCACCGCCTCGGCGAACTCGCGGATCTTCTCCCGGCCCACCTCGTAGGGCTCGGTGGGCGGGTAGGTCCGCCCCACGAAGGACTGGTCGAGCGCCATGCGCGCGGCACCTCCTGTGTCTGACTGTGTCTGCCTGCGGTCGGCCGGCCCTGACCGTGTCCGGCCGACGGGAAAACGACACGAGGCCGCCCCCCTGACTGGGGGGACGGCCTCGTGTACGAGCCTGATTTATCGCGTTTCGCGGTGCGCGGTGTGCGCGTTGCAACGCGGGCAGTGCTTCTTCATCTCAAGACGGTCCGGGTTGTTACGCCGGTTCTTCTTGGTGATGTAGTTCCGCTCCTTGCACTCCACGCAGGCCAGCGTGATCTTCGGGCGGACGTCGGTGGCAGCCACGTGAGTGCTCCTTGACGAACGGATTGACTGTATTGACGCAAAAAGAGTAGCCGATCGAAGGACCGACCCCGCAATCGGCTACTGTCTGTAGCGGTGACCGGACTTGAACCGGTGACACAGCGATTATGAGCCGCTTGCTCTACCGACTGAGCTACACCGCTTTGATGCGATCGGGCCCCGCCTTTCGGCGGGAACCTCTCACACCAGAGCCCCAAAACGGAATCGAACCGTTGACCTTCTCCTTACCATGGAGACGCTCTGCCGACTGAGCTATTGGGGCGAGCGATGAAGACATTACACGGTCCGCCGCCGTTCGCCCAAATCCGTTTCGGCCCCCTCTCCCGGGGCGGACCACGCCGGTACGACTATTGGGCTCCTCCCGGCGGGGGACGGGCCCCCGGCCTAGGCTCGACTCACTCTGCGTGATCTTGTCTGCGTGACCTTGCCCTCCGCGCGCAGCCCGAGCCCCTGGAACGCGATGCCCGACAGCCGGCCGCAGCCACCGCCCCGTCCGCCCTCGCCCCCGGGTCCGGTTCCGGCCGATCCGGCTCCGCTGTTGCTGTGCGGCGCGCGCCTCACCGACGGCCGGACCGTGGACGTACGGCTGGGCGGCGGGCGCATCGAGGCGGTCGGTACGGCCGGCAGCCTGGCGGCGGACGGCACGCGCGCGTGCGGCACGCAGGTCGATCTCACCGGCTATCTGCTCCTGCCGGCCCCCGCGGAGCCCCACGCCCACGCGGACACGGCCCTGTCCGCCGACGACGGCGGCCCCGTCTCGTACGACCCCCGGGACGTCCAGCGCCGCGCCACGGAGGCTGCACTGCTCCAGCTCGGGCACGGTGCGACGGCGCTGCGGGCGCACGTGCGCGTGGGCGACGTGGCCGGGCTGGGCGCGCTGACCGCCGTGCTGCGGGTGGAGCGCTCGCTGCGCGGGCTGGCCGGACTGACGACGGTGGCGGTGCCGCGGCTGCTGACCGGGGTGGCCGGGGCGGACGGGCTCGCGGTGCTGCGGGACGCGGTGAAGATGGGCGCGTCCGTGGTGGGCGGCTGTCCCGACCTCGACCCCGATCCCACGGGCTACGTGGAGGCGGTCCTGGAGGTCGCCGCCGAACACGGCTGCCCCGTCGACCTGCACACGGACGCCGCCGACCCCGCCCGGCTGGCCCGGTTCGCGGCCATGGCGGGCGGGCTGCGGCAGGGGGTCGCCCTCGGCCCGTGCGGCGGTCTCGCCCTGCTGCCCGCCGAGCCGGCCGCGCGGACCGCGGACCGGCTCGCGGCGGCCGGGGTGACGGTGGTGTGCCTGCCGCAGGGCGGCTGCGGCACCGTGGACCGCCGGGGCACGGCGCCGGTACGGCTGCTGCGGTCGGCGGGGGTGCGGGTGGCCGCCGGGAGCGGTGCCCTGCGGGACGTGTCGAACCCGGTGGGCCGCGGCGACCCGCTGGAGGCGGCGTACCTGCTGGCCTCCCGCCACGGGCTGTCCGCCGAGGACGCCTACGCCGCGGTGAGCGCGTCGGCGCGGGCGGCCCTGGGACTGCCCGAGGTGCGCGTGGAGGCGGGCTTCCCGGCCGAACTGCTGGCGGTCCGCGGGGACGGGCTCCCGGGGGCGCTGTCGCTGGGGTACAGCCGCGTCGTGGTGCACGGGGGGCGGGTGGTGGCGCGGACGAGCGCGGTGCGGGAGTACCGCGGTTCGGCGGCCTGCGCGTCCCCGGCGGCGGAGGTGGAGGCGGAACCGGGGCTGCCCCGGCAGGGCCGCGGCGGCGCATAGAGCCGGACCGGTCCCTGGGGCGTTGCGCGGCGGACGCGGTCGGCCCGGCGTACGGTCGGAGGCATGCGCATTGTCATCGCTGGTGGTCATGGTCAGATCGCGCTGCGGCTGGAGCGGCTGCTCGTCGCGCGCGGAGACGAGGCGGCGGGCATCATCCGCACCCCCGAACAGGCCGACGAACTGCGTCGCCTGGGCGCCGAACCGGTCGTGCTCGACCTGGAGTCGGCCTCGGTGGAGGAGGTCGCGCAGCGGCTGGAGGGCGCGGACGCGGCGGTGTTCGCGGCGGGCGCCGGGCCGGGCAGCGGCGCGGGCCGCAAGGAGACGGTGGACAGGGCGGCGGCGGTCCTCTTCGCCGACGCGGCCGTCCGCGCGGGCGTACGGCGTTTCGTGGTCGTGTCGTCCATGGGCGCGGACCCGGCCCACGAGGGCGACGAGGTCTTCGACGTGTACCTGCGCGCCAAGGGCGAGGCGGACGCGTACGTACGCGGTCTGGACGCCCTGGACTGGACGATCCTGCGCCCCGGTCAGCTCACCGATGACGCCGGCACCGGCCTGGTCCGCCTGGAGGCCCACACGGGCCGCGGCCCGGTCCCGCGCGACGACGTGGCCGCCGTGCTGGCGGAGCTGGTGGACACCCCCGCGACGGCCGGCCTGACCCTGGAGCTGATCAGCGGCCCCGCGCCGGTGTCGGTGGCCGTGAAGTCGGTGGCCGGCAACTGAGCCGGCCGGACTGGAACCGGACTGAACCGGACTGGAAGACCGGGCTAGAAGAGGGGCATCTGTCCGGGGAACTCCGGGACCGCGTAGCCGTCCAGCGAGGGCTGTTCCGCACCGAGCGGGGCGTGCCTGCGTGACCCGGGGCACGAGGTCAGTTCCCCGCTCCCCCGGGCGCCGGGCGGATCGTGCCGCGCGTACCGTCCGGCGACGACGGCGATCTCACGACGGCACTCGGGACAGGGGCGGCGACGGGACGACATGGGGCCAGTGTGCCCCGGGGCATCCGCCCGCGGACAGGAAGCGCCCGCGGAAACGAAGAGACCCCCTCCGAACTGCGTTTCCGCAGTTCGGAGGGGGTCTTCCCCAGTGTGGCGGCGCCAGGATTCGAACCTGGGAAGGCTGAGCCGGCAGATTTACAGTCTGCTCCCTTTGGCCGCTCGGGCACACCGCCGGGGTTGCTGCCGTCGAACCGCTTTTCGGCGGTGCTCCTTGGCAACGACGTAAACAATACCCGATGGACAGGGGTGCTTCGCCACCGGATTGATCGCGACCCGGAGGCCGGGTGGTGACTAGGCTGGTCCGGATGCGGCCGGGGACCGATGCCGGGCTCGGGGGCCGCTTCACGTACGCCGGTACGCATCCGGTGCGCAGCCCGGTACGCACCCCGATACAAGGAGCCACAGGACATGGCCGACTCCAGTTTCGACATCGTCTCGAAGGTCGAGCGGCAGGAGGTCGACAACGCCCTCAACCAGACCGCCAAGGAGATCTCGCAGCGCTACGACTTCAAGGGCGTGGGCGCCTCGATCTCGTGGTCCGGGGAGAAGATCCTCATGGAGGCGAACTCCGAGGACCGGGTGAAGGCCGTCCTCGACGTCTTCCAGTCCAAGCTGATCAAGCGGGGCATCTCCCTGAAGGCCCTGGACGCGGGTGAGCCCCAGCTCTCGGGCAAGGAGTACAAGATCTTCGCGTCGATCGAGGAGGGCATCTCCCAGGACAACGCGAAGAAGGTCGCGAAGATCATCCGCGATGAGGGTCCGAAGGGCGTGAAGGCCCAGGTGCAGGGCGACGAGCTGCGGGTCAGCTCCAAGAGCCGCGACGACCTGCAGGCCGTCATCGCGCTGCTCAAGGGCAAGGACTTCGACTTCGCCCTGCAGTTCGTGAACTACCGGTAGGTCCGGCCGACCGGCACCGTGGCGGTCGCGCGCCGCACGGGCACGAGGAAGGGTGGCACCCGGACGGTGGCCACCCTTCTCGCCCGCTCGCCCGTCGGCTGCGGTTCGGGGCGCGGTGCCCGGTCAGGCCCGTGAGCGGCCGAGCAGGATGCGGCAGGCGGTCAGGAGGCGTACGGCGGCCCGGTCAGGGCGTCGGCGCAGGTGTCGCGGGGTCGTGGAGACCGGTCCACGGCGCCAGGTCCATGCCCTCGTTCTCCTCCTCGTACCAGCCCGTGCCCCGGACCCAGGAGTGGAGCCAGTCCGCGAGGCCGGGCGCGTCGAGGAACCAGGCGTGGTCCGGGTCGCCCGGATTGGGTTCGAAGAGGAGGACGGTGGCCCGGGGCGAGCGGCAGTCCACGCAGGCGTACATGCCGCAGCCCCAGTGGGATATGGGCAGCACTCCCTCGGGCCAGGGCCAGTCGGGGTCCTCACGGCCGCTCTCGCGGTTGGCGAGGTACTGGGCCACGGCGGCGGGTTCACCCGAGGGCGTGCCGTCCAGGAGGGGCAGCAATCCGTACTCGGGGCCGAATCCGCCGTCCGCTATGCGCAGATAGAGCTCGGCGAGCAGCGGGGGCAGGGCGAAGCCCAGCGCGGCCTCGGCGCGTGCCAGTGTGGCCGCGTCCACGGGGTCGGGGAGGGAGGGCCAGCCCCATGGGCGGGTGTTGCGGGCCTTGTCCGCCACCTGTGTCAGCAACTGCTCGTGCTCGGTCATGGGTTCATCATGCGGGCCGCCACTGACATGCGTGCGGGCCTGTGGACAACCTCCGGGCTGTGGACAACGCCTGGGTCATGACGTGGCCCACGGGGGTGTCTCCCGTCTTGTCAGCGCTGTGTGAACGACTGGTCCGTCCGTACGATTTCGCGGCCCAGCGGGAACAGCGAGACCGGGATCAGCTTGAAGTTGGCGATGCCGAGCGGGATTCCGATGATCGTCACGCACAGGGCGATGCCGGTGAGGATGTGGCCGAGCGTCAGCCACCAGCCCGCGAGGAGCAGCCACAGCACGTTGACGAGGAAGGAAGGGGCTCCCGCGTCCCGGCGTTCGACCGTCGTGTACCCGAAGGGCCACAGGGCGTAGACGCCTATGCGGAAGGCGGCGACTCCGAAGGGGATGCCGATGACCGTGATGCAGAGCAGCACGCCCGCGAGCAGGTAGCCGAGGAACAGCCAGAAGCCGCTGAAGACGAGCCATATGAGATTCAGGATGGTCTTCACTGGTGACCTGCCATCTTCTCGAGCCGGGCGATGCGTTCCGCCATCGGCGGGTGGGTGGAGAACATCTTCGAGAGCCCCTGGCCCGGGCGGAACGGGTTGGCGATCATCATGTGGCTGGCCGTCTCGATGCGGGGCTCGGGGGGGAGGGGGAGCTGTTTGGTGCCGTGTTCCAGTTTGCGCAGGGCGCCGGCGAGGGCGAGGGGATCGCCGGTGAGCTGGGCGCCGGAGGCGTCGGCCTCGTACTCCCGGGAGCGGCTGACGGCCAGTTGGATGAGGGATGCGGCGAGCGGCCCGAGGATCATGATCAGCAGCATGCCGAGGAGGCCGGGGCCGTCGTCGTCGTCCGAGCGGCCGATCGGGATCAGCCAGGCGAAGTTGACCAGGAACATGATCACGGAGGCGAGGGCGCCGGCGACCGAGGAGATCAGGATGTCGCGGTTGTAGACGTGGCTGAGCTCGTGGCCGATGACGCCGCGCAGCTCCCGCTCGTCGAGCAGGCGCAGGATGCCTTCGGTGCAGCACACGGCGGCGTTGCGCGGGTTGCGGCCGGTGGCGAAGGCGTTGGGGGCCTCGGTCGGGGAGATGTACAGGCGGGGCATGGGCTGGCGGGCCTGGGTGGAGAGTTCGCGGACCATGCGGTACAGCCCCGGGGCCTCGAACTCGCTCACCGGGCGGGCGCGCATCGCGCGCAGGGCCAGCTTGTCGCTGTTCCAGTACGCGTACGCGTTGGTGCCCAGCGCGATCAGTACGGCGACGACGAGCCCCGCGCGGCCGAAGAAGCTGCCGATGACGATGATGAGTGCGGACAGTCCCCCGAGGAGGACCGCTGTCCTGAGCCCGTTGTGCCGGCGGTGCACGGTACGCCCTCCAAGTCGTGCGGCAGGGGGACCCTTGCTTGCTGATCTTCCTTCTGACCTGCGCTGCCCACTGGTCTGGTGGTGTCACGTCCAGTGGACCCTCCCGTATCGGTCAACGCCAGGCGAAGGGCACTAGTTCCCTTGTCCGCGCGGTGGCGCGTGTCACCCGTCCGGGTGACCGCCGTCCGGAGCGTTCCGCGCCCCGCACGCGCGCGTGGGCGTGCGGTGGCCGTACGCGCGGGGAGCGGGACGGGACGACGTCCTACGTGCTGCAGGCCGTACGCGCGCGTGCGGGGCGCGGCCCGGTGTGCTCAGAAGAGCCCGGTGCCGGTGAAGCGCAGGACCAGCTGGGGTGCGCCGGACAGGGCGATGCCGAGGACGCCGGTCAGGGCGAGGGCGGCGGTGAGGGGGGCGGGGAGCCGGTGCCTCACCGGTTCGCCCTCGGGGGCGCGGAACAGCAGGGCCGTCCACTGGAGGTAGTAGACCAGCGCGATGACGACGTTGACGGCCATGACGACGGCGAGCCAGCCCAGTCCGGCGTCGACGGCCGCGGAGAACACGGTGACCTTGGCGAAGAGGCCGATGACACCCGGTGGGAGTCCGGCGAGGCAGAGCAGGAAGAAGGCCAGGAGGAGCGCGGTGAGGGGACTGGAGGTGTAGAGGCCGCGGTAGTCGGCGACGCGGTTGAGACGGTGCGCGCGGCCGACGAGGGCGGCCACGGCGAACGCGCCCAGGTTCACGGCGCCGTACATGAGGGCGTAGGCGACGGTGGAGCCGATCGACTTCTCGGCGTCGCCGGAGTACGCGGCGGCGGCGATCGGCACCAGGAGGTAGCCGGCCTGGCCGACGGACGACCAGGCGAGGAGGCGTACCGCGCCGTACGCGCGCGTGGCCTGCTGTCTGAGGGCGCCCACGTTGCCGACGGTCATGGTGAGGGCGGCCAGCGCGGCGAGGGCCGGGCCCCAGACGTCGGCGTAGGACGGCAGGGCGACGACGGTGACGAGGATCAGGCCGGTGAAGCCGACCGCTTTACCGATGACCGACAGGTAGGCGGCGATCGGCAGGGGGGCGCCCACGTAGGTGTCGGGGACCCAGAAGTGGAAGGGGACCGCGGCGGTCTTGAAGGCGAAGCCGATGAGGGTGAGGACGACGCCGGTCTGGGTGAGGGTGTGGAGCTGTCCGTCGACGTCCAGGACGCGTTCGGCGACCAGGGTGAGGTGGAGGGTGCCGGTGGCGGCGTAGACGAAGCTGACGCCGAGCAGGCTGACCGCGGTGGCGGTGACGGAGGACAGGAAGAACTTCAGGGCCGCCTCGGAGGACTTCCGGTCACCGTGCCGCAGGCCGACCAGGGCGAAGGCGGGCAGGGAGGCGACCTCCAGGGCGACGACGAGGGTCGCGAGGTCGCGGGAGGCGGGCAGGAGGGCGGCGCCGGCCGCGGAGGAGAGGAACAGGAACCAGTACTCGCCCTCGGGGAGCCGTTCGCCCTCGTCCTTGAGGGCGGTGACCGACAGGAGGGCGGCCAGGAGGGCGCCGCCGAGCACCAGGAACTGGATGACGAGGGTGAAGCGGTCCGCGGTGTAGCTGCACACGCCTTCCTCGCCGACCAGGCAGAAGGTGCTGCGGTCGGCGTCGAGGAGGGGCAGCAGCATGAGGGTGGCAGCGGTGAGTCCGGCCACCGAGAACCAGCCGAGGAGCGGCTTTCGGGTCTCGCCGACGAAGAGGTCGGCGACGAGGACGACGAGTCCGACGACCGCCGCGATGGTGGGCGGCGCGATGGCCAGCCAGTCGACGGACTGGACGAGGGAGCTCATCGGGTGCCTCCTGCGAGGAGCTGCTGCACGGCCGGGTCGGTCAGTCCGAGGAGGGCCCCCGGCCAGAGCCCGGCGACGACGGTGAGGACGACGAGCGGGGTCCAGGCCGCGAACTCGTAGGAGCGCACGTCGGTGAGTTCCGGGGCGTCCTGGGGTGCGGCGCCCATGCAGACCCGGCGGACCACGATCAGCAGGTACGCGGCCGTCAGCAGGGTGCCGAACGCGCCGATGGCCATGAAGGTGAGGAAGGCGGGGCGGCTGAGGCCTTCGGCGGGGTCGAAGGCGCCGAACAGGGCGAGCATCTCGCCCCAGAATCCGGCGAGGCCGGGCAGGCCGAGGGAGGCGACGGCGGCGAACGCGAGCAGGCCGCCGAGGCGCGGGGCCTTGCCGTACAGGGCGGCGCCCGTCTCCTTGGCCAGGGTGTCGAGGTCGGTGCTGCCGGTGCGGTCCTTGAGGGCGCCGACCAGGAAGAACAGCAGGCCGGTGATGAGGCCGTGGGCGATGTTGGCGAACAGGGCGCCGTTGACGCCGGTCGGGGTCATGGTGGCGATGCCGAGGAGGACGAAGCCCATGTGGCCGACGGAGGAGTAGGCGATGAGGCGTTTGAGGTCGCCCTTCGCGCCCCGCTTGGCGAGGGCCAGGCAGGCGAGGGACCCGTAGATGACGCCGACGACGGCGAACGCGGCGAGGTAGGGCGCGAAGGTGCGGAAGCCGTCCGGTGCGGCGGGCAGCAGGATCCGGACGAAACCGTACGTGCCCATCTTCAGCAGGACGCCGGCCAGCAGGACCGAGCCGACGGTCGGCGCGGCGGTGTGGGCGTCGGGCAGCCAGCTGTGCAGCGGCCACATCGGGGTCTTGACCGCGAGCCCGATCCCGACCGCGAGTACCGCGATGACCTGCACGGATGTGGTCAGCGTCCGGTCGTTGTCAGTGGCGAGTGCCACCATGTCGAATGTGCCCGCCTCGATTCCGATCAGGAGCAGGCCGAGCAGCATGACCACGGAGCCGAGCAGCGTGTAGAGGATGAACTTCCAGGCGGCCTCGGCCCGGCCCTCGCCGCCCCAGCGGGCGATGAGGAAGTACATCGGGATGAGGACCGTCTCGAAGGCGAGGAAGAACAGGATCAGGTCGAGGACGGCGAAGGTCGCCAGGGTGCCGGACTCGAGGACGAGCAGCAGGGCGACGAAGGCCTTCGGGGACGGTCCCGTGGGCGGCTTGAAGTACGAGTAGAGGGCGCTGAGGAAGGTCAGCAGGGCGGTCAGGACCAGGAGGGGGAGGGAGATGCCGTCGGTGCCGAGGTGGATGCGTACGTCGAGTGCGGGGATCCAGCTGATGTCGGTCGTGGCCTGCATCTTCGACGGCTGGTCGTGGTCGAAGCCGAGCGCGAGGACGATCGCCGCGATGAGGATCGCGCCGGTGACGGTCACGCCGTGGCGGAGCACCGCCTGGTCGGGTGACTTCCCCTTCAGTCCGGGCGGGGCCGGCAGGAGAGCGGCGGCGGCACCGAGGAGCGGGCCGACGACGATCAACGCCAGAAGGAACTGCATCACGGACTCGTTGATATCGATCACGCCTGCTCACGCTCCCGTGGCGACGAGGACGGCGGCGACCGCGAGGACGACGGTGCCGGCGAGCAGCGCGCTCACATAGGTCTGCAGATTGCCCGTCTGGGCCCGTCGTACGGCGGTGCCGAGCCAGCGGGGCAGGGTGCCCGCGCCGCGTACGTAGGTCTCGACGACCTCGCGGTCGAGGAACCGCACGAGGCTCGCGCCGGCCCGGACCGGGCGGACGAAGAGGGCCGAGTACACGGCGTCCAGGTGGAAGCCGGCGGCCGCGTGGCGGTGCAGCGGGCCGAGCAGCAGCCTCCCGGGGTCCGACGGGTCGGGTGCGTACGCGATGTCCCCGTAGGCCGGTTCGTGGCTGGCGATGGCCTCCGCCTCGACCAGTCCGGCATCGCCCCCGGGGTGGGCGGCGACGGCACCGAGGGGGACACGAGCGGCGGCGTGTGCGGTGGTGTGCCGCCAGACGGCGTAGGTGATGATGCCGCCGGCCAGGGCCACGCCCGTGCCGAGCACGGAGGTGGTGAGCGTCGGGGTCAGGTCGTGGCCGTCGAACCAGTCGGGCAGCAGGCGGAAGGCGAAACCGCCGAGCGCGAGGGACGGCACGGCGAGCACCCACAGCACCGCGGTCATGGTCAGCGGCTGCCTGCCGTGGTCGGGCGCCTCGGTTCCGTGTCCGCGGAAGGCGAGCAGCCACAGCCGCATCGCGTACGCCGCCGTGAGCAGGGCCGTGACGAGGCCGGCGAGGAGGACGATCCAGCCCGCCGCGGCGGGGGCGTGTTCGGTGTGGCCGGTGACGACGTGTTCGGCGACGCCGAGGACGGCCTCCTTGGAGAAGAAGCCGCTGAACGGCGGGATCGCGGCGAGCGCGAGGAGCGCCACGGTCATCGTCCAGTAGGCGTCGGGGATCCGGTCGCGCAGGTGGCCCATGCGGGACATGGCGGCCAGCGAGTTGGTGCCGGCGGCGTGGATGATCACGCCGGCCGCGAGGAACAGCAGCGCCTTGAAGGCGCCGTGGGACAGGAGGTGGAAGACGGCGGCACCGCGGTCGGCGACGGCGAGGGCGCCGGTCATGTAGCCGAGCTGGCCGATCGTCGAGTAGGCGAGGACGCGTTTGATGTCGTCCTGGGCGAGCGCGGCGAGCGCGGAGCCGGCCATGGTCACGGCGGCCATGACGGCGAGGACGGTCATCGCGGCCTGGGAGGCCTCGAAGAGCGGGAGGAGGCGGGCGATGAAGTAGACGCCGGCGGCGACCATGGTCGCGGCGTGGATCAGCGCGGAGACGGGGGTCGGGCCCGCCATCGCGTCGGGGAGCCAGGTGTGCAGCGGGAACTGCGCCGACTTGCCGGCCACGCCCGCCAGGAGCAGCAGGGCGATCGGCGCGGGGTGTTCGATGCCGCCGTTCGCGACGGCGCCGAGGATCCGGGTGATGCGGAAGGACCCGGTTTCGGTGGCCAGGGCGAACAGGCCGATGAGGAAGGGGACGTCGCCGAGTTTGGTGACCAGGAAGGCCTTGAGGGAGGCGGCGCGGGCCTCGGGGGTCTCCCAGTAGTGGCCGACGAGGAAGTAGGAGCAGATGCCCATGACTTCCCAGCCGACCAGCAGCACCATCAGGTCGCCGGAGTAGACGACCAGGAGCATCGCGGAGGTGAACAGGGAGACGAGGGCGGCGTAGGAGGGGTAGCGCGGGTCGTCGCGCAGGTAGCCCGTCGAGTAGATCTGCACACAGCCGGCGACGACGGTGACCAGGACGGCGGTCAGCGCGGCGAAGCCGTCGACGTGCAGGGCGAGTTCGATCGGGACCGAGCCGGTGGGGGTGAGCTCGGTCGCGGCGTCGACGGCCTGGTCTCCGCCCTGGCGCCAGGCGACCGTGGCGGCCAGTGCGAGGGAGGCGAGCGTCGGCAGGACGGCGAGCGGGCGGACGAAGCCGGGGGCCGTGCGGCCCAGGAGCAGCCCGGCGAGCGCGCCGAGGAACGGAAGGAGGGGGACGAGGACGGCGAGGGTGGTCGTGGTCACGCGGTGGCCTCAGCCTTCTCGCCGGCCGTCCGGGGCACGGGGGCTTCGCGGCCGGTGGTGTCGCTGTCGGGGCCGTCGGGCTCGTGGCCCTCGGCGGTGTCGCGGAGTTTGTCGATGTCCGAGGTGCCGCGGTTGCGGTACACGGCGAGGACGATCGCCAGGCCGATGCCGATCTCGGCGGCGGCGATGGCGATGGTGAACAGGGTGAGGGCCTGGCCGGAGTGCAGGGTGTCCTCGGCGGTCCGGCTGAGCCAGACGTCGAAGGCGACCAGGTTCAGGTTGACGGCGTTGAGCATCAGCTCGACCGACATCAGGACCAGGATCGCGTTGCGGCGGGCGAGGACGCCGTACAGGCCGGTGCAGAAGAGGAGGGCGGACAGGACGGCGGGATAGGCGAGGTGCATCAACGGGTCCCTTCCGTGCCGCGCCGGGTGTCCGTCGCGCCGGACGCGGCGTCGGCCTTCGCCTTGCGGGACAGGACGATCGCGCCGACGAGGGCGGCGAGGAGGAGGACGGAGAGGGCCTCGAAGGGGAGGACCCAGTGCTGGAAGAGACTCGCGCCGGTGACGTCCGTGGAGCCGGCGGGGGCGCCGTCCAGGTCGATCCAGGTGGTGCGGAAGGCGTCGACGACGACCCAGACCAGGGCTGCCGCGGCGGCGACGGCCACGGTGAGGGCGACCCAGCGGTTTCCGGAGTCGGCGTCCGGTGAACGGCCGATGGGGGCCCTGGTGAGCATGAGCCCGAACAGGAGGAGGACGACGACGGAACCGACGTAGATGAGGACCTGCACCCAGGCGATGAACTCGGCGGTGAGCAGGAGGTATTCGACGGCGAGGCCGCCGAGGGCCACCACCAGCCACAGGGCGGCGTGCACCAGCTGCCGGGTGGTGACGGTGATGACGGCGGCCCCGAGGGTGACCAGGCCGACCAGGAGGAAGGCGATCTCCACCCCGGTCGGGGAGAGGAAGCCGTGCGCCTCGGCGGCGGTGGTCGTCGTGGCGTGCGCGGCCGTTCCCGCGGCTGCGGCGAGGGTCACGACTCCTCCTCCTGCGGTTCGGCCCGGGCGGCGGCGAGCTTGTCGGCGGTCTTGCGGGCGGCGGCGAGTTCCTTCGGCTCCTCGGCTCCGGGGTCGAGGGCGGGCGGGGCCGGGACGGTCCACATCCACTCGCGGAGCTTGTCCCGCTCGTGGGTGAGGTCGCGGATGTCGGTCTCGGCGTACTCGAACTCCGGCGACCAGAACAGGGCGTCGAAGGGACAGACCTCGATGCAGATACCGCAGTACATGCACAGGGAGAAGTCGATGGCGAAGCGGTCGAGGACGTTGCGGCTGCGCTCGCGGCCGCCGGGGGTCGCCGCCGGGACCGTCTCCTTGTGGGAGTCGATGTAGATGCACCAGTCCGGGCACTCGCGGGCGCACAGCATGCAGACCGTGCAGTTCTCCTCGAACAGGCCGATCACACCGCGGGTGCGGGGCGGGAGGTCGGGCTGGGTGTCCGGGTACGGGGCGGTGACGGACTTCTTCGTCATCGTCCGCAGGGTGACGGCCAGGCCCTTGGCCAGACCGGAGCCGGGGAAGGGAACCATGATTACCGGATCACCACCTTGACGATGCCGGTGAAGGCGATCTGGGCGAGGGAGAGGGGGACGAGGAGGGTCCAGGAGAGCTTCTGCAGCTGGTCCTCGCGCAGCCGGGGGTAGGTGACGCGGAGCCAGATGACGACGAAGGCGAGGACCGCGGTCTTCAGCAGGGTCCAGACCCAGCCGAGTCCGTCGGCGCCCCAGGGGCCGTGCCAGCCGCCCAGGAACAGGACGGTGGTCAGACCGCACAGGACGACGATCCCGGCGTACTCGGCGAGGAGGAACAGGGCGAAGCGCAGACCGGTGTACTCGGTGTACGCGCCGAAGATGATCTCCGAGTCGGCGACCGGCATGTCGAAGGGGGGCCGCTGGAGTTCGGCGAGGCCGGCGACGAAGAAGACGAGCGCGCCGGTGATCTGCCAGGGCACCCACCACCACTCGAAGGCGTCGAGGATGCCGACGAGGGAGACCGTGCCGGCCGCCATCGCCACCGAGGCGGCGGTGAGCAGCATCGGGAGTTCGTACGCGAGGAGCTGGGCGGCGGTGCGCAGGCCGCCGAGGAGGGAGAACTTGTTGGCGGAGGCCCAGCCGGCCATGAGCGAGCCGAGGACGCCGACGCCCATGACGGCGAGGACGAAGAACACGCCCGCGTCGATCACCTGGCCGACCGCGCCCTCGCCCGGGCCGATCGGGACGGCGAGCAGGACGAGGAGGTACGGCAGGAGGGCGACGGCGGGGGCGAGCTGGAAGATACGCCGGTCCGCGCCGGCCGGGACCACGTCCTCCTTCTGCGCGAACTTCACGCCGTCGGCGATGAGCTGGGCCCAGCCGTGGAAGCCGCCGGCGTACATCGGGCCGAGGCGGCCCTGCATGTGGGCCATCACCTTGTGCTCGGTCTGACCCACGATCAGGGGGAAGGTGAGGAAGACGACGAACACGACCAGGAGTCGCAGGGCGACGTCGAGCACGTCGTTCACCGCGGGCCTCCTGAGGGGTCTTCGGGGGTGGGGGTCTCGGGGGCGTTCCCGGTCTGCGGGCCGGGCGCGGCGTCGGGCTCCGGGTCAGGCTCGGGACCGGTCTCCGGACCGGACTCGGGTGTGGCGCTGGGCTCGGGGGCGGTCTCCGGACCGGACTCGGGCGTGGCGCTGGGACCGGTGTCCGTGCCAGGTCCGGGGGCAGGCTCCCGGGCCGGTCCGGGTTCCGGCCGAGCGCCGTCGGACTCCGCGCCGGATCCGGCGGGAGCCTCGGCCCCTCCGACCGGACCGGCGTCGGGCGTGCCGGCCGGCTCAGAACCGGTCCGGGCACCGCTCTCGGACTCCGCACCGGATCCGGCAGGGGCCTCGGCCCCTCCGACCGGACCGGCGTCGGGCGTGCCGGCCGGTTCAGAACCGGTCCGGGCACCGCTCTCGGACTCCGCACCGGATCCGGCAGGGGCCTCGGCCCCTCCGACCGGGCCGGCGTCCGGTCCGGGAGCCGCCGCCGCCTCCTCGGCCTGGCCTGCGTCGGCAGCGGGTTCCGTGCCGTCGTCCGTCTCGGGTCGGGCGAAGGCCGGGCGGGCGTGGTGCCAGGGGGCGTCCGAGCTGCGGGGCGCGGCCGAAGGCCTGCGGTCCGGTCGGCCCTCGGTGGGCACGGGAGTGGACTCGTCGTCCGCCGCCGCGGGTTCGCCGGACGCCGCCGTCACTCCTGGCACGGCACGCCGGCTCGCCGGTCCCTCGGACGCGGTGCGCGCCCGGCGCGGGTCGCCGGTGCCGGAACGCTGCGACGCCGACCCCTCGCTGGCACTCCGCGCGCGCCGCGCGGGGGGAGCGGCGGCCTCGGGGCGCGCCTCCGCCCCCTGGCTCGCGGAGCCCTGCGCCGCCGTACGCATGCGGCGCGGTGGGGCCGTGGGTCGGTCGGAGGGCTCCGGGGTGGCCGCCTGGCTCGCGGAACCCTCCGCCGCCGTGCGGGTTCGGCGTGGGCGGTCGGGGGCCGGGCGGTCTCCTGCCGCTCGTCCCGCACCCGCCGCCGTCCTGCCCGCGCCCCGGGCCGGGCGGGCCGGGGCCGGGGGGAGCTGGCCCTTGAGGGGGCCCCATTCGTTCGGGTCGGGAACGCCGGGGGGAAGCATCTGGCGGCGCTTGGGGCCGCCGTGCTCGGACTCCCCGGGTTCCTTGGCGCCGGGCCAGGCCTTGGCGACCCTCGCCGCGAGGACGAAGTCCTTGCGCAGGGGGTGGCCCTCGAAACCGTCCGGCAGGAGCAGGTGGTCCAGGCCCGGGTGGCCCGTGAAGTCGACGCCGAACATCTCGTGCGTCTCGCGTTCGTGCCACGCGGCACCCGCGTAGACGTCCACGGCGGAGGGCAGCGTCGGGGCCTCGTGCGGCACCGTGGTGCGCAGCAGCAGGCGCCGCACCGGGGCCAGGGCTGCGACGTGCGCCGTGACGCGGAACCCGGTGCCGGGTTCGTCGACCGCGCTCAGCCAGTCGAAGAAGGTGCAGCCGACCCGGTCGCGCGCGGCCTCCAGCGCGGTGATCCAGGAGGCGGGCGGTACGTCGACGGTCAGGACGCCGTACGACTCCTCCGCCGTGGCCTCCGTGCCGAACAGTTCCTCGGCGTCGGCGGGGAGCCAGCCGACCGCGGTCATCGGCCCTCCCCCTCACCGGACGGCGCCGGCGGCCGGACCAGCCCGCTCTGCAGCGCCGCCGCCGACGGCCGCCCCGCGCCGGAGGCGGACCCGTACCGCTCCCCCAGCGACTCCCGTGCGATCTTCTCCTGGAGCTTCAGGATCCCCTGGAGCAGCGCCTCGGGCCGGGGCGGGCAGCCGGGTACGTAGACGTCGACCGGAATGATCTGGTCCACGCCCTTGGTGACGGAGTAGGAGTCCCAGTACGGGCCGCCGCAGTTGCTGCACGCGCCGAAGGAGATGACGTACTTGGGCTCGGGCATCTGCTCGTACAGACGCTTCACCGCGGGTGCCATCTTGTCCGTGACCGTGCCGGAGACGACCATCAGGTCGGCCTGGCGCGGCCCCGGCGCGAAGGGGATGACGCCGAGGCGGATGAAGTCGTGGCGGGCCATCGACGCGGCGATGAACTCGATCGCGCAGCAGGCGAGGCCGAAGTTGAAGACCCACAGCGAGTAGCGGCGGCCCCAGTTGAGGACCACCTTCATCGGCTCGGGAGCCAGCCGGGCGAGCGCGCCGAGCCGCTTCGGTTCCGGAAGCAGGACGGGCTCGGGGGCGGCAGGGTTCACGTCCATGTCAGGACGCCCTTCTTGTATGCGTACAGCAGACCCACGGCGAGGAAGCCGAGGAAGATGAACATCTCCACGAGGGTGGTCGCGCCGTAGCCGTCGGCGGCGAAGACGGTCGCCCAGGGGAAGAGGAAGATCGAGTCGACGGCGAAGATCACGTAGAGGAAGGCGTAGACGTAGTAGCGGACCTGGGTGTGGGCCCAGCCCTCCCCGACGGGGTCGACCCCGCACTCGTACGTCAGGAGCTTCTCGGGCGTGGGGACCACCGGCCGCAGCAGGCGTCCCGCCCCGAAGGCGACGGCGACGAACAGCAGGCCGACGACGGCGAGCAGTCCGACGACCGAGTAGGACTGGAAGTAGTCCGCCGCGACGACGGTCGATTCCCGCACGTCCGCCCCTCACTCCCTTGATCGGCGCCCTGGCCCGTACCTGTGCCGTGCCCTTGATCCGTGCCGGTGATCCGTGCCGGTGAACGTCACGGTCCGACGATCTGTACGCACGGGAGTCTAGGCCCTCATAAATGCACCGTAAGCAGCCCGTCACCGCTCGGCATGCGGGGGTGGGGTTTTCCTCAGTGCGTCCTGGCGGTCCACCTCATGGCGCAGGCCCCCGGCTCCGGGCACGCTTGTGCCCATGACCGAACCATTCCCGCATCCGGGCACGCCCATGACGGCGGTCCCGGAACCGGCCGAGCGCGGCGACCGCCCGCCACCGGCCCGTTTCGCGTACGACGCGCACACCTGGAAGGAGATCGCCCATCTCCTGGCGAACCTGCCGGTGTCGCTGGCCGGCTTCGTCTACACGGTGACCATGCTGTTCACCGGTGTCGGGCTGACCGTCACGGTGGTCGGGTTCCCGCTGCTCGCGCTCGGGCTGATGGGCTCCCGGCTGCTGGGCAGGATGGAGCGGGCGCGGGCCAGGAAGCTGCTCGGGGTGCGCGTGGAGGAGCCGAGCCGGCTGCCGATGCGCGGCGCCGACGGGTTCTGGCCGCAGCTGTGGATGGCGGTCAAGGACCCGGTGGGCTGGCGCACCGTCCTGTACGAGCTGATACGGCTGCCGTGGGGCATCGTCACCTTCGTCGTCACGCTGACCGGTCTGTTCGTGCTGTGGCCGGTGCTGCCGTTCGTCGTGCGGGGCCTGGCCAACGCCGACCGGGCGATGGTGCGCGGCCTGCTGTCGCCCTCCGACGAGCTGGAGCGGCGCATAGCCGAGCTGGAGTCGGACCGCGGGGTCGTGGTGGACACGGCGGCGGCGGACCTGCGGCGCATCGAGCGCGATCTGCACGACGGGGCGCAGGCCCGGCTGGTCAATCTGGCGATGGGGCTGGGCCTGGCCAAGGAGAAGCTGCTGGAGGACCCCGACGCCGCGGCGTCGATGGTCGAGGAGGCGCACGGCGAGGTGAAGCTGGCGCTGCAGGAGTTGCGGGACCTCGCCCGGGGCATCCATCCGGCGGTGCTGACCGACCGGGGGCTGGACGCCGCGCTGTCCTCGGTCGCCTCGCGCTGCACGGTGCCGGTGAAGGTGACGGTCGACCTGGACGAACGGCCGGCCGCCGCCATCGAGGGCATCGCCTACTTCACCGTCTCGGAGCTGCTGCAGAACGTCAGCAAGCACAGCCGGGCCCGGTCGGCCGCGGTGGAGGTGTGGCGGTCGGAGGGCCGGCTGCTCATACAGGTGTGGGACGACGGGCGCGGGGGCGCGAGCCTGGACGGCGGGACGGGCATGCGGGGTCTCGCCGACCGGCTGGGCGCGGTGGACGGCCTGTTCGTCGTGGAGTCGCCGGAAGGCGGCCCGACGACGGTGACGGCCGAGCTGCCGTGGCGGGACCGTTCCGGTGCCCTGGCCGAGAAGCCGGGCAGGGGCGGGAGGGCGTCCAAGGAGGCGTCCGTCCGCGGCCGGGGGTAGGGAAAACCCCCCGCTCAAGACTGCGACGCTCTCCATGGTTCGCCGGCCTGCGGCCGAGGAGTCTGGAGGTACGACAGCACAGCCGCCGGACGAGGAGAAGGACGGGACCGATGGCCACGGAGTACGGACAGGGCTACGGGCTCCCCGCGGAGCCCGGACATTCCGGATACGCCGGGGGACGGCGGCACCGGCTGCCGGCCGCGCTGCGGGCGCCGGTCGAGGGGCGCACCTGGCGCGAGCTGGGGTACGTGCTGCTGAGCCTGCCGATCAGCATTCTGCTGTTCACCTACGCGATCACGATGGTGTCGCTGGGGGCGGGCCTGCTGGTGACCTTCCTCGGCGTCCCGGTGCTGGCGGCGGCGCTCGCCGGCTGCCGCGGGTTCGGGGCGGTGGAGCGGGCTCGGGCACGGGGGCTGCTGGGCCTGGAGGTGGCCGAGCCGGAGCCGCTGCGGATGAGGCGGCGGGGGTTCATGGCGTGGATCGGGGCCGTGCTCAAGAGCGGCACCTCCTGGCGGGCCCTGCTGTACGCGGTGCTGCAGCTGCCGTGGGCGGTGCTCTCCTTCTCCGTCAGCGCGGTCGTCTGGCCGATGGGCTGGTCGCTGCTGACGTATCCGCTGTGGTTCTGGGCCTTGCCGGCGTACGGCGATCAGCCCGGCATGCAGCTGTACGGCGACGAGCACCACCGGATCTACCTGGACAACCCGTTCGAGATAGCGGTGACCTCGGGAGTGGGTCTGCTGTTCACCCTCGCCACGCCGTGGATCGTGCGGGCGCTGACGATGGTGGACCGGGTGATGGTGCACGGGCTGCTCGGGCCGTCGCGGCTGGCCACGCGGGTGGTGGAGCTGGAGTCGGACCGCGGGGTCGTGGTGGACACGGCGGCGGCGGACCTGCGGCGCATCGAGCGCGATCTGCACGACGGGGCGCAGGCCCGGCTGGTGGCCCTGGCCATGGATCTGGGGCTGGCGAAGGAGAAGCTGCGGGAGGACCCGCAGGTCGCGGCGCGGATGGTGGACGAGGCGCACGGCGAGGTGAAGACGGCCCTGCAGGAGCTGCGGGATCTCGCCCGCGGCATCCATCCGGCGGTGCTGACCGACCGGGGTCTGGACGCGGCGCTGTCCTCGGTCGCCTCGCGCTGCACGGTGCCGGTGCAGGTGGAGGTGGATCTGACGGAGCGGCCCGCGCCGGCCATCGAGGGCATCGCCTACTTCACCGTCTCGGAGCTGCTGCAGAACATCAGCAAGCACTCACGGGCGACCTGGGCGGCCGTGGAGGTGTGGCGGACGGAGAACCGGCTGATGCTCCAGGTCGTGGACAACGGCGTGGGCGGTGCCGATGTGTCCGAGGGTTCCGGGCTGGCCGGGCTGGCGGAGCGGCTGGACGCGGTGGACGGGATCCTGGTGGTGGACTCCCCGGCCGGCGGCCCGACGCGGGTGACCGCCGAGCTGCCGTGGCGGGCGCAGCGGACACGATGAGGGCGGACCGGCTTCACTGACGGAACCGGTGGGTGGGTGCGGGCCACGGCCCCGCCTGCCCGCCTGCCCGCCTGCCCGCCACGACGACACCCCAATCTCGTCGCCCCGCCGCATCCCCCACCGGATGCTGGAATGCTGGACCTGACGACCGGGTCCGCCACGGGGGCGGGCGCGGATCAGGGGCATGGGGGCCGAGGAACGTGGAGGACAGGGTGCGGGTGGTCATCGCCGAGGATTCGGTGCTGCTGCGGGAGGGCCTGACCCGGCTGCTGACCGACCGTGGGCACGAGGTCGTGGCCGGTGTCGGTGACGGTGACGCGCTGATCAAGACCATCACCGAGCTGGACGGGGAGAACCTGCTCCCGGACGTCGTGGTGGCCGACGTACGGATGCCGCCGACGCACACGGACGAGGGGGTGCGGGCCGCGGTGCAGCTGCGGAAGACGCATCCGGGCATCGGCGTGCTGGTGCTGTCGCAGTACGTGGAGGAGCGCTACGCCACGGAGCTGCTCGCCGGTTCCAGCCGTGGCGTCGGTTATCTGCTCAAGGACCGGGTGGCCGAGGTCCGTGAGTTCGTGGACGCGGTGGTGCGGGTGGCCGAGGGCGGTACGGCGCTGGACCCGGAGGTCGTCGCACAGCTGCTGGGGCGCAGCCGTAAGCAGGACGTGCTCGCGGGACTCACCCCGCGTGAGCGGGAGGTCCTGGGGCTGATGGCGGAGGGCCGGACGAACTCGGCGATCGCCAGGCAGCTGGTGGTCAGCGACGGTGCCGTGGAGAAGCACGTCAGCAATATCTTCCTGAAGCTGGGGCTGTCCCCGAGCGACGGCGATCACCGGCGGGTACTGGCCGTTCTCACCTACCTCAACTCCTGAGCGGGGACGTCTCGAAGTCGTGTCCACCATGCGAATGAGCCGAGGAAGGCGACCCTTACGGACGTAGGGTTTATGCGGGGAAGGCCTACGGGAAGGCCGTCCCGGACAGCCGCCTCGAGGAGGTCCAGTTCAGTGACCAGTCAGGTCAGCAGTCCAGCGGAACAGGCCGACGGAGCAGTCGTAGGGGAGCAGCGCACGGCGGCGGGTGCGAAGGGCGTCCGCCGGCTCGACCGGGTGATCATCAGGTTCGCGGGGGACTCGGGTGACGGTATGCAGCTCACCGGTGACCGTTTCACCTCGGAGACCGCGTCGTTCGGCAACGACCTCTCCACGCTGCCGAACTTCCCGGCCGAGATCCGCGCGCCCGCCGGCACGCTGCCCGGTGTGTCGTCCTTCCAGCTCCATTTCGCCGATCACGACATCCTCACCCCCGGTGACGCGCCGAACGTGCTGGTGGCGATGAACCCGGCGGCGCTGAAGGCCAACATCGGGGACCTGCCGCGCGGTGCGGAGATCATCGTCAACACGGACGAGTTCACCAAGCGGGCGATGCAGAAGGTCGGCTACGACAGCAGCCCGCTGGAGGACGGCTCGCTGGACGGCTACAGCCTGCACCCGGTGCCGCTGACCACGCTGACCGTGGAGGCGCTCAAGGAGTTCGACCTCACCCGCAAGGAGGCCGAGCGCAGCAAGAACATGTTCGCGCTCGGGCTGCTGAGCTGGATGTACCACCGGCCCACCGAGGGCACGGAGAAGTTCCTGCGGTCGAAGTTCGCCGGGAAGCCCGACATCGCGGCGGCCAACATCGCGGCCTACCGGGCGGGGTGGAACTTCGGCGAGACGACGGAGGACTTCGCGGTCTCCTACGAGGTGGCCCCGGCGGCGAAGGCGTTCCCGCCCGGCGTCTACCGCAACATCTCCGGGAACCTGGCCCTGTCCTACGGGCTGATCGCCGCGTCCCGCCAGGCGGACCTGCCGCTCTACCTCGGCTCCTACCCGATCACCCCGGCCTCGGACATCCTGCACGAGCTGAGCCGGCACAAGAACTTCGGTGTGCGGACCTTCCAGGCCGAGGACGAGATCGCCGGCATCGGGGCGGCGCTGGGGGCGGCGTTCGGCGGTTCGCTCGCGGTCACCACCACCTCCGGCCCCGGCGTGGCGCTGAAGTCGGAGACCATCGGCCTGGCGGTGTCGCTGGAGCTGCCGCTTTTGGTCGTGGACATCCAGCGCGGCGGCCCGTCCACCGGCCTGCCGACCAAGACCGAGCAGGCGGACCTGCTCCAGGCCATGTACGGCCGCAACGGCGAGGCGCCGGTCCCGGTGGTCGCGCCCCGCACCCCGGCCGACTGCTTCGACGCCGCCCTGGAGGCGGCCCGCATCGCCCTGACCTACCGCACACCCGTCTTCCTGCTCTCCGACGGCTACCTCGCCAACGGCAGCGAGCCCTGGCGGATCCCGGACCTCCAGGAGCTGCCGGACCTGACCGTGCAATTCGCGCAGGGCCCGAACCACGCGCTGGACGACGGCACCGAGGTGTTCTGGCCCTACAAGCGGGACCCGCAGACCCTGGCCCGCCCCTGGGCCGTCCCCGGCACCCCGGGTCTGGAGCACCGCATCGGCGGCATCGAGAAGCAGGACGGCACGGGCAACATCTCCTACGACCCCGCCAACCACGACTTCATGGTCCGCACCCGGCAGGCGAAGATCGACGGCATCGACGTGCCCGACGTCGAGGTCGACGACCCGGACGGAGCGAAGGCCCTGGTGCTGGGCTGGGGGTCGACCTACGGGCCGATCACGGCCGCCGTGCGCCGCATCCGCAAGGAGGGCGGCCGGATCGCGCAGGCCCACCTGCGCCACCTCAACCCCTTCCCGCACAACCTCGGCGCGGTCCTCGAGAGGTACGACAAGGTGGTGGTCCCCGAGATGAACCTCGGGCAGCTCGCCACGCTCATCCGGGCGAAGTACCTCATCGACGCCCGCTCCTACAACCAGGTCAACGGCATGCCGTTCAAGGCGGAGCAGCTCGCCACGGCGCTGAAGGAGGCCATCGATGACTGACACCAACGCCCTTCTCCAGCTGGTGCCCAAGGCCGAGGGCCGGCAGTCCATGAAGGACTTCAAGTCCGACCAGGAGGTGCGCTGGTGCCCCGGCTGCGGCGACTACGCCGTCCTGGCCGCCGTGCAGGGCTTCATGCCCCAGCTCGGCCTGGCGAGGGAGAACATCGTCTTCGTCTCCGGCATCGGCTGCTCCTCCCGCTTCCCGTACTACATGAACACCTACGGGATGCACTCCATCCACGGCCGCGCCCCCGCCATCGCCACCGGCCTGGCCACCTCACGCCGCGACCTGTCCGTCTGGGTGGTCACCGGCGACGGCGACGCCCTCTCCATCGGCGGCAACCACCTCATCCACGCCCTGCGCCGCAACGTCAACCTCAAGATCCTGCTGTTCAACAACCGGATCTACGGCCTGACCAAGGGCCAGTACTCCCCGACCTCCGAGGTCGGCAAGATCACCAAATCGACACCGATGGGATCGCTGGACGCGCCCTTCAACCCGGTGTCGCTGGCCATCGGCGCGGAGGCGTCCTTCGTCGCCCGCACCGTCGACTCCGACCGCAAACACCTCACCGAGGTGCTGCGCCAGGCCGCCGACCACCCCGGCACCGCCCTGGTGGAGATCTACCAGAACTGCAACATCTTCAACGACGGCGCCTTCGAGGTCCTCAAGGACCGGCAGCAGGCCCAGGAAGCGGTGATCCGCCTGGAGCACGGGCAGCCGATCCGCTTCGGCACCGACCACGCCAAGGGCGTCGTGCGCGACCGCACCACCGGCGACCTGGAGGTCGTCACCGTGACACCGGAGAACGAGGCCGACGTCCTCGTCCACGACGCCCACGCCGCCTCACCCACCACGGCGTTCGCGCTGTCCCGGCTCGCGGACCCCAGCACCCTGCACAACACCCCGATCGGCGTCTTCCGCTCCGTCGACCGGCCCGTCTACGACACCCTCATGGCCGACCAGCTCGACACCGCCGTCGAACAGCGGGGCAAGGGCGACCTCGCCACCCTGCTCACCGGCGGCGACACCTGGACGGTCGTGGGCTGACCCCCGCCGACGACCGAACCGGGACCCGGGTGCGCTACGGCACCCGGGTCCCGTCGTACGCCTGCCGGGCGGCGAGGACGTCGGCCATGCGCTTCTCGGTCCACAGCGCCAGGTCGCGCACCTGCTCGGCCGCCTCGCGGCCCAGGCCGGTGAGGGAGTAGTCGACGCGGGGCGGGATGACCGGCTTGGCGTCGCGGTGGACCAGGCCGTCGCGCTCCAGGGTCTGGAGGGTCTGGGTGAGCATCTTCTCGCTGACCCTGCCGATCGCCCGGCGCAGTTCGCTGAAGCGGTACGAGCGCTCCAGCAGCTGGATCAGCACGAGCACGCCCCAGCGGCTGGTCACGTGTTCCAGGACCAGCCGGTGCGGGCACATCGCCTCGCCGTCGTTCCGCCCGGCACCATCGCTTACCGCCATGCCAGTACCTTACTTCAAGGTGGGCACTTTCCAATAGTTAGCGCAGCTCCTAGGGTGAGTGACATACCCGCACACACATCCCCACAGGAGTTCCGCACCATGAGCATCGTCGTCACCGGCGCCACCGGACACCTCGGCCGTCACGTCGTGGAGCAGTTGCTGGAGAAGGTTCCGGCCGAGCAGGTCACCGCCGTCGTCCGCAGCGCGGAGAAGGCGGCGGACCTCGCCGGGCGCGGCGTCCGGATCGCGGTCGCCGACTACAACACCCCCGAGACCTTCGACGGGCTGTTCGCGTCCGGCGACAAGGTCCTGCTGATCTCCGGCAACGAGTTCGACAAGGGCCGGGTGGGCCAGCACCGGATCGTCATCGACGCCGCGAAGGCCGCGGGTGTCGCCCTGCTCGCGTACACCAGCGCCCCCGGCCCCCTGACCGCCGCGCTCGCCGACGACCACCGCGGCACCGAGGAGGCGCTGCTGGACTCGGGCGTGCCGTACGCGCTGCTGCGCAACGGCTGGTACCACGAGAACTACACCGAGAACCTCGCTCCGGTGCTCGCCCACGACGCGGTCGTCGCCGCCGCCGGCCAGGGCCGGATCTCCTCCGCCTCGCGGGCCGACTACGCGGCCGCCGCCGTCGCCGTGCTGACCGGCGAGGGGCACGAGAACAAGACGTACGAGCTGGGCGGCGACGAGGCGTGGAGCTTCGCCGAGTACGCGGCCGAGCTGAGCCGGCAGACCGGCAGGGAGATCGTCTACAACCCGGTCACGCCCGAGACGCTCACCGGCATCCTGGCCGGCGCCGGGGTACCCGAGCCGCTGGCCGCGGTGCTCGCGGGCGTGGACGTCTCGATCGAGAAGGGGGAGCTGGTCGTCGACAGCGGCGACCTGTCCCGGCTGATCGGACGCCCGACCACCCCGCTCGCCGAGGCCGTCGCCGTCGCCCTCAAGGGCTGATCCGGAGGGCCGCCGGGACCGCCACCCCCGCGCGTCATGACCGTATGCCGGTACGGACATGACACGCGGGGGTGTCCGGCGTTACCGTCGTCCGGCGAGCACCGCGCGCGTGGGCGGGCATCGCGGGAGACAGGGCACGCGTCGGACACGGAGGAGTGGCCCATGACCGGGAAGCCGGCCGCAGAGCGGCGCACAGGACTGCTGAACGGCTTCGCGGCGTACGGGATGTGGGGGCTCGTCCCGCTGTTCTGGCCCCTGCTCAAGCCCGCCGGAGCGGTGGAGATCCTGGCCCACCGGATGGTCTGGTCACTGTTCTTCGTGGCCGCCGCCCTGCTCCTCATACGCCGCTGGGCCTGGCTCGGGGAGCTGCTGCGGCAGCCGCGCAAACTGGCGCTGATCACGGTCGCCGCGGCGGTCATCACCGTCAACTGGGGCGTCTACATCTGGGCCGTGAACTCCGGGCACGTCGTCGAGGCCTCCCTCGGCTACTTCATCAACCCGCTGGTCACGATCGCGATGGGCGTGCTGCTGCTGAAGGAGCGCCTGCGACCCGTGCAGTGGGCGGCGGTCGGGGTGGGCGCCGCGGCGGTGCTCGTCCTCACCGTCGGCTACGGCCGGCCGCCGTGGATCTCGCTCTGTCTCGCCTTCTCCTTCGCCACGTACGGACTGGTGAAGAAGAAGGTCAACCTCGGCGGCGTCGAGTCGCTGGCCGCCGAGACCGCGATCCAGTTCCTGCCCGCCCTCGGCTACCTGCTGTGGCTGGGCGCCCGGGGCGATTCCACGTTCGCCGCCGAAGGGGCCGGGCACGCCGCGCTGCTCGCCGCGACCGGCATCGTCACCGCGCTCCCCCTGGTCTGCTTCGGCGCCGCCGCGATCCGCGTGCCGCTGTCCACGCTGGGCCTGCTGCAGTACCTGGCGCCGGTCTTCCAGTTCCTGCTCGGCGTCCTCTACTTCAAGGAGGCCATGCCGCCCGAGCGCTGGGCCGGTTTCGCCCTGGTGTGGCTGGCGCTCGTCCTCCTCACCTGGGACGCCCTGCGCACCGCCCGCCGGGCCGCCCGCGCGCTCGCCGGGGCGACCGGGGCGACCGGGGCGACCGGGGCGACCGGGGCGACCGGGGCGACCGGGGACAGCGTGCCGACCGGGGACAGCGTGCCGGCCGCCAGCACGGTGCGCGCCGGGAGCGTGCCCGCCGCGACCCGGACGGACCGGCTGGAGGCCAGGCCGTAGAGCCGGGCGTTGTCAGAGCGACGCCCTATAACTGGTCGCATGACGCAGACACCGACACCGCCCACGCCCGTGCACTGGAAGGTCGTCATCGACGCGGCCGACCCGCACGCGCAGGCCGACTTCTGGGCCGCCGCCCTGCACTACGTGGTCGAGGACAACAGCGCGCTCATCGGGAGACTGCTGGATGCGGGCGCCGTCCCGGCCGAACTGACCGTCGAGTCCCACGGCCGCCGGGCCTGGCGCGACCTGGCGGCGGTACGGCACCCCGACGACCCGTACGAGGAGGAGAGCGGCACCGGCCGTGGACGGCGGCTGCTCTTCCAGCGCGTACCGGAGGAGAAGACGGTCAAGAACCGGCTCCACCTCGACCTGCACCCCGGTGCGGGGCGCCGCGAGGAGGAGCTCGCCCGGCTGGAGGGGCTCGGCGCGCGGGTGCTGCGGCGGGTGGCGGAGCCTTCCGGAGGGTGGCTGCTGATGGCCGATCCGGAAGGCAACGAGTTCTGCCTGCACTAGGGGAACCCCCGGGTGCGGCGAGGCCGCTCAGGTCTGCCGCGTGCGGGCGCGTTCGGTCAGCCGGCCCATGCGGGCGCGGGCGGACTCCAGTTCCTCGATCTCGTCGGCGGCGGGGCCGTTCTCGGCGGTGAGCTCGGTCCACAGGGCGATCAGCTCGTGCCCGAGTTCCAGTCCGAGCAGCGGGTCACGCACCGCGCGCCATGCGGTCGCCGCGCTGCGGACGTTGCCGTAGGCGGCCTCCGCGTCCCCCGCGCGGCGGCAGATCACGGCCAGGTCGAGGGAGACGCGGAAGGCGCGCAGCGGCTCACCGGCCAGGTAGGCGATGTACGCGGCGAGTTCGCGCAGCCGCAGCACCTCCGGGTGCTCGGGGCCCAGGCTTCCCGAGGCCTCCGTGACGGTCTCCTCGGCCAGCCGGGCCGCCGCGTCGATCCTGCCCTCCCGGACGGCGTCGTTGATCCGGGCCATGGGTTCGGCGAGGTGGCTCTCGCCGACGGCGAGGGGTTCGTCACCGAGCACCGCCTCCGCCACGGCGTCGAAACCCCGGGGCGGGGTGGGCTTGGGATCGGGATCGAGCACGGGCTCGGGCTCGGGGGGCGGTGCGGTCTCGTGCGTCCGGGGCCGGTCCGTCCCGGGGAAGGGGTGCGGCCTCGCGTCCATGGCCGGGGGCGGACCGAACTCGCCCCTCGGGGGTGCGACCGTGCCGGGCGGCGTGATCTCCGCCGACTCGGGCACGGCGCGCAGCCGGAACGTCGGTACGGCGTCCCGGGGAGCCCTCGGCTCGGGGACGGGGCGCAGTGCGAAGGTGGGGGCGGCGTCCCGTACGGGGTCCGGCCGCGCGGCCGTCTCCGCCGGTGCCTGCGCCTGCGCCTGCGGTTGCGCCACGGGGCGCGGGAAGTGCGCCGGCCGTTCCGTACCGGGCTCCCGCATCTGCTCCCGGTCCTGCGCCGGTGCCGTCGGGGCGGGCCGCGCCGTGAAGTGGCTGGAGCCGTCCGGGTCGACCTGGAGCGGAATGACGTAGCCGAGGCGCTCGTCGTGCACGGTGGCGAGGACGGCGTGACCGGAGGCGACGGCGATGCGGTGGAGACGGTTCAGCACCGCCTGCTGGATCTCCTCGCCGGGCCCCGCGATCACCGTCACCCCGCCGACCGACGCCCGGCCCGCGTCCGCCCCGCCCACGGGGACACGGACGTCGATCGGCACTGCCGCAAGGTTCGCCGCACGGGCGGCCTGCTGCTGTTCCCGCTTCTTCTCGCGGCTGAGTCGAGACATCGTTCCCTCATTCGGGTCGTACACCTGTCGTCGAGTCTGTCCGCTCGCCCGCGCTTCTCACGTCACCGCGTTGTCACAGGCTCGTCCCAACGGCCGTCCGCGCCGGCTCCCCGCCCGTCCGGCGGCATGAGGACCGAGGTGGGGAGCAGGAGAATCGAGGCGACGAGCGGGAGAGGGGACATGGAACAGGGACCGGAGATCTGGATCCGAGGACCGGTGGCGATGCCGGAGGCGGCCCCGCCGGAGCCCGCCCCCGCGCGGGCGGCGGCCCGCCGCTTCTCCTGGGTCGGCCTGCACGGCGGCGCGGGCGTCTCCACGCTCGCCGCGGTCTACGGCGGTCATGACAGCGGACGCGCCTGGCCCGGTCCCGCCGGTCCGCCGTCGGTGCTGCTCGTCGCCCGGACCCATGCCGCCGGTCTGGACGCCGTGGTCCCGGCCGTGGACATGGTCCGGCGCGGCGAGGCGCCGCAGGGGCTGCGGCTGGACGCCGTCGTCCTGGTGGCGGACGCGCCGGGACGGTTGCCGCGTCCCCTCGCCCACCGGCTCCGGAGCGTCGAGTCGGTGATCGACGTGTACCGCGTGCCCTGGGTGAACGAGTGGCGCCTGGGCGACCTGAGCGGCCGGCCGCCCCGCGGGACGGAGCCGCTGGCCCGCCTGACGGGCGCGCTGCCCTGAGCGGGGAACCGCGGCCGGTCCCGGGGGTCCGTGCGCCGGACGGCCGGGGACACGGCTCTCGTGCGTCCGCCTCGGTCGAGGAGATCGCCTCCGCGGTGCGCGGGAGGCGGCTGCGGGCCGTGGAGGTGGTCGCGGAGGCGCTGGAGCGGATCGAGCGGGCCGATCCGGTGCTGTGCGCGTTCCTCGAGGTGTGGGGCGAGGAGGCGCTGCGGCGGGCGGCCGAGGTGGACGCGCGGGTCGCCGCCGGGGAGCGGCTGCCGCTGGCCGGGGTGCCGGTCGCGGTCAAGGGGCGGCATGGGCTGCGTGCGGCGGGGCCGCTGCTCGCGGCCGGCGGTGTCGCCGTGGGGGCCACGTCGGTGCCCGGCCCGGGAACGCCCTGGCAGACCTGGGGGCTCGGGGCGCACGGCCGTACCGTCAACCCGTGGCGGGCGGACCGTACGCCGGGCGGCTCCTCGGCCGGGGCGGCCGTGGCGGTGGCGGCCGGGCTGGTGCCCCTGGCGACGGGCAGCGACGGCGCGGGCTCGGTGCGGATCCCGGCGGCGTGGTGCGGGGTGGTCGGGCTGAAGGTCACGGGCGGCCGTCTTCCCTCGGCCGACCGTACGGGCCTCGCCGCGCCCGGAGTCCTCGCCCGCACGGCCTCGGACGCGGCGGCCTGGTGGCGGGTGGTGTCGGGGCGGCCCGCCGCCGACGAGGACCCGACACCCTTTCCCGTCTCCGCCCGCTGGTCCCCCGGCCTCGGCTTCGCCGGCCCCGACGCGGAACCCGTCGCCCTGGCCCGGGCGGCGGTCGGCCGGCTGGTCGACGCCGGTGTCGTACGGCTCGTACGGCCCTCGTCGCCGCCGGAGCTCCTCGACCCCGCCCCGGCCTGGCTCGCCCTGCGCACCCCCGGTGCCGATCTCGCCGACGCCCACCGCGTCCGGGCGGAGAACGACCGGCGCCTGGACCGCCTGTTCGCCGGGGCCGGGCTGCTGCTCACCCCCACGGCGCCCACCGCACCGCACGGCCACGACGGTCCGGGCGAGGTCTACTCGACCGCGCTCACCTGGGCGTTCAACGTCAGCGGGCACCCCGCGCTGAGCCTCCCGGCCGGGTTCGGCGCCGACGGCTGCCCGGCGGGGCTCCAGTTGGTCGCGCCGCGCGGGCGGGAGGACCTGCTGCTCGCGGTGGCGCGGGAGGCGGAACGGCACGGGGCGACCGACACCGGCTGAGCGACCGGCTCCCCCACGCCCGGAACCGCGCCACCCCTTTGACATATAGATGCACACGCATATGATGCAGATGCCTGTAATTGACGTACGCCGAGCATCTGGGGGATGACCATGGCCCGCCGTTTCCTCTTCGTCCTGGGCAGCGCCCGCCCTGACGGAAACACCGAGCTGCTGGCCCGCCGGGCCGCCGAACAACTGCCCCCGGACGTGGAGCAGCGGTGGATCGACCTCACCGCCCACCCCCTGCCCGACTTCGAGGACCTGCGCCACGACAGCGACCACGTCCGCCCCACGGAGGGCGACGTCGCCCTGCTCCTCGACGCCACCCTCGCGGCGACGGACGTGGTGATCGCCTCGCCGCTGTACTGGTACTCGGTGTCCGCGCAGACCAAGCGCTACCTGGACCACTGGTCGGGCTGGCTGCGCACCCCCGGCCTGGACTTCAAGGCGGCCATGGCGGGGCGCACCCTGTGGGGCGTCACCGCGCTCGCGCACGAGGAGCCGGAGGTCGCCGACCCGCTGGTCGGCACGCTGAACAACTCGGCCGCGTACCTGGGGATGCGCTTCGGCGGGGTGCTGCTCGGCAACGGCAGCAAGCCGGGTGACGTGCTGAAGGACGCGGAGGCGCTGGCGCGGGCCAAGACGTTCTTCGCGCAGGACGCGCCCCTCGCCCGCTTCCCGTACGAGGCCGGCTGACACCGGCGCCGCCTCACCAGCCGAGCTGTTCCTCGCCCAGGACCTCGCTGCCGATGTGGGCGGCGAGCTTCTGAGCACGTTCGAGGTCACCGTGCTTGGTCACGTGGACGAAGACGGTGTGGCCCTCGGTCCACTTGTCGCCGTACTGCGCCTCGTCGCCGTGGAACACGATCTGGACCCCGTCGTAGTTCCAGTGCCCGTGGGAGTCGATCTCCGGGTCGTCCGGCCAGCGGCCGTTCCATTCGATGGCCGCCGTGCTCTCGCCCAGAGCGGCCAGGAATCGCTCCTCGACGTCCCCGCGCCCGACGTCCTCCAGAAAGCTCAGCGGCAGATGCTCCCGGAGTCCGGCGTCGTCCAGTTGCGTCACGTCGAGGTCGAAGGAAAGGAAGTCACCGGTCGCCGGATCGGTGCGCGCGTCCACGTAGTCAAAATCGGCCCCGGGGACGATCTCGGCCATCCGGCGCGCTTCCCCGGGCGTCCGCATCTCGGAGAAGAGCCAGACCCTGTCGTCGATGTGCTCCAGCAGCGCGCACAGCCGCCTGGCCTGCCGGTACGCCTCGGCCGCGTCGGTGGTCCGCAGGACGGGGTACGCCCGTGAATTGCCCATGGACCGAACCGTCACACGCCCCGGCCCGCCCGGGCCAGCGCATTTCTACGCGGTGATGTCCTTCGCCGTGAACCGCGCCCACGCCGCCGAGCCGAACACGGCCGCGTAGAGGACCTGGAGGCCGAGGTTCTTCGTCAGGTCGTCCCAGTAGACCGGTTCGCGCATCAGGTCGGCGAAGGACAGCCAGTAGTGGGAGAAGAGATAGGGGTGCAGGGCGTGCAGCTGCGGGATCTGGTCGAGGATCTGGACCGTGATCAGCAGCCCGACCGTGGTCGCCATCGCCGCGATGCCGCTGTTGGTCAGCGTGGAGACGAACAGGCCGAGCGCCGCCACCCCGATCAGTGACACGGCGACGACCAGGGCGATGAGCAGGGCTCTGGCCAGTCCCTCGCCGAAGCCGATCCGGGTGCCCGAAATGGTCGTGAGGTCACCCAGCGGGAACAGCAGCGCGCCGGTGATCAGCGCCGATACGGCGACCACGAGGGTGGCGACCAGGCAGAAGACCATGACCGTCGCGTACTTGGTGAGCAGCAGGCGGCTCCGCCCGGCGGGGGCGACCAGGAGGTAGCGCAGGGTGCCGGCGTTCGCCTCGCCGGCGATCGCGTCGCCCGCGACGACCCCGATCGCCATGGGCAGGAAGAACGGCAGCGTGGCGGCGAGCGCGGTGAAGACCAGGAACAGGCCGTTGTTGGTGATCTGCGAGATGAACGCCGGTCCTCCCCCGCCGCCCCCGCCACCGGCCGACGAGCCGTCACCGGTCTCGATCCGTACGGCGATGCCGACCAGGACCGGTACGGCCGCCAGCACCCCGAGCAGGGCGAGGGTGCGCCAGCGCCGGAAGGTGGTGAGCAGCTCGCTGCGCAGCAGCCCGAGGGTCCACAACGGGCTCACCCTCCGCACCGTTTCAGCCTGCGACATCGAAGCCCTCCCCGGTCAGCGCCACGAACGCGTCCTCCAGCGAGGCCCGCTCGACCCCGAAACCGCGCACCCGGACACCGGCGGCGACAAGTGCGGCGTTCACCTCGGCGAGGTCGCGCCCGGGCGGCTCGCCGGTCACCCGCTCCCCGTCCACGACGACATCGGCGACCCCCTGTTCCTTGAGCACCCTGGCCGCGTCCGCCGGGTCCGGTGTGGTCACCACCAGCCGGCCCCGGGCGCCCGCGGCCAGGTCGGCGACCGGGCCCTGGGTGATCAGCCGGCCCCGGGCCATCACGGCGGCGTGCGTGCACACCTGCTCGATCTCGTCGAGCAGGTGTGAGGAGAGGAAGACGGTGGTGCCGTCCGAGGCCAACTCGCGGACGAGCGTGCGGATCTCCCGCATGCCCTGCGGATCGAGGCCGTTGGTCGGCTCGTCCAGGACGAGCAGCCGGCGCGGCTGGAGCAGGGCGGCCGCGAGGCCGAGGCGCTGCTTCATGCCGAGGGAGTACGCCTTCGCCTTCTTGCCGGCCGCGGCCGTGAGGCCCACCCGGTCCAGGGCGGCGGCGACGCGGGCGCGCCGGGTGCGCGGGTCCGCGGTCGGGTCGGCGGCGTCGTAGCGCAGGAGGTTGTCCCGGCCGGAGAGGAAGCCGTACAGGGCCGGGCCCTCGATGAGGGCGCCGACGTGGGGCAGCACGGCGCGCGCGGAGCGCGGCATGGGGCGCCCCAGGACGTGCGCCGTGCCGGAGGTCGGTTCGATCAGGCCCATCAGCATGCGGATGGTGGTGGTCTTGCCGGAGCCGTTGGGGCCGAGGAAGCCGAAGACGCTGCCCGCCGGGACGGTCAGGTGCAGACCGTCGACGGCGAGCTGTCCGCCGCGGTAGCGCTTGGTGAGCGCGCGGGTGGCGATGACGCCGTCACCCGCATCCGCGCCGTCACCTTCCGGCTTCGTGGCGGACGCCTCGCCCATCGGCTCCCCCGTTCCCTGTCACGTCGTCGCGTCGTAAGGCCCTGGGGCCTTACTTCCCCGCGTCGGCCGCCTTCACGAGCGCGTCCTTGGTGACGGTGCCCACGTAGACCTTGCCGTCCTCGGTGATCAGGGCGTTCACCAGGCGGGTGCTGAACACCGTGCCGGTGCCGAAGTCGCCCTTGACCTGGTCGCCGAGCGAGCCGAGGAAGCCGCCGAGGTCACCGCCGGCCTCGCCGGTGGGCAGGCCGCCCTGGCCGCCGGTGTCGAAGACGGCGACGGAGTTCCAGCCCTCGCCGAGCATCTTCAGCCCGTCGAGTCCCTCGGCCAGGTCCTCCTCCGACTTGGGGGCCCGCTCCGGCTTCCCGGAGTGCTCCCGGCCGTGGTCGAGTTCGCCGTCCTCGGTCACCTCGGCGCCCTTGGGCGGGGTGAACTCGAACGTCGACGCGGCCGGCTTGTCGAAGCTCACCTCGGTGAAGCCGACGTCCACGACGGCCGCGCCGCCGCTCGCCGGGGTGAGCGTGAACTTCAGCGGCATACCGGTCCTGTGGTCGACCGCGATGCTGATCGCGCCGACCGTGGAGCCGGACTGCCTGGGCTTGACGACCAGCCGGTACGCGTCCCGGCCGGCCACCTGGGCGGTGCCGTCGACGGTCACGGACGTGGTGTCGTCGACCGACTTCAGCGCCTCCTCGGCGAAGTCCTTCGGGGTGGCCGGAGGCCGCTGCTCACGCTCCTCGCCGGAGGCGTCGACGGTGCCGTGGTAGACCTCGTTGGACGCGCTGTCGTAGCCCCAGACGTCCTCGCCGTCGTGGATCAGGCTGTACTCTGCGGCGTTCTCCAGGAGCGACACCTTCTGCCGGTCCGGGCCGTCGACCGCGACGCGCAGGGTGTGCGTGCCGGACGCCAGTTCGGTGAGCTTGGCGGACGGGTCGGCCGAGGAGCCGCCGTCCTCGCCCCGCCCCGCGGCGCCCGACGTGAGGCTGCTCTCCAGTCCGCCGAGGTCCGGCAGACCGAGGTCCGTGGTGATCTTCACGGTGCCGGACAGCCGCTCGACGTCCGACTTCGCGATCTTCTCTATCAGCTGCGCTGCGGTGATCTCCGGCAGATCGGGGTCGCCGGAGTCGGCGATCGCGGGGACGAGCCCGATGGTCGCGGCCGCCACTCCCATCACCGTGACCGGGACGACGTACCGCGCGGCCCTGCGCCGTCGCGTGCGCGGCTCGCCGGCCTCCCCCGCGGTCGTCGTGTCGTCGGATTCGTACGGTGCCATGTGTGCCCTACCTCCGTGGTCGGCGGCGGCTTTTCGTCTCGTGTCCTCGCACCAGTCTCACCCTGAGCCGCCATTCTCACCCGAACCGGTGAGAAGTGGTGTTGTCCGTCGTGGTCCATCTGACCAAATCCGGCAGGCGGATTCGTCAGACCCCGGACGCAACTCCACGTACTGCTGGGGTATGACACGGAGGGCGGTTTCCTCCCCCGCCCCGTAGGGGTCGCGGAGGAGTCCGGGCCGGCTCAGCCCGCGCGGTGCACCACCGCGTCGCACAGCTGCACGAGCGCCGCCTTCGCCTCGCACTCCCGCAGCGGGACCAGCGCCGCGCGCGCCTCCTCGGCGTAGCGCACGGTGTCCCGGCGGGCCTGCTCCAGCGCGGGGTGGACGCGCAGCAGCCGCAGCGCCTCGGCGTGCCGGGCGTCGTCGGTGAGGTCGGAGTCGAGCAGTTCGCACAGGGCGACGTCGTCGGCGAGACCCAGCCGGGCCGCCCGTTCGCGCAGCCGCAGCACGGGCAGGGTGGCGATGCCCTCACGCAGGTCGGTGCCGGGGGTCTTGCCGGACTCGTGGGAGTCGGAGGCGATGTCCAGGACGTCGTCGGCGAGCTGGAAGGCGACGCCGAGCCGCTCGCCGTACTGGGTCAGCACGTCCACGACCGCCTCCTCGGCCCCGGACATCATCGCGCCGAACCGGCAGGCGACGGCGACCAGCGAGCCGGTCTTGCCGCCGAGCACGTCGAGGTAGTGGTCGACCGGGTCGCGGCCGTCCTGCGGTCCCGCGGTCTCCAGGATCTGCCCGGTGACCAGCCGCTCGAACGCCTCGGCCTGCACCCGCACGGCCTCAGGACCGAGGTCGGCCAGGATGTGCGAGGCCCGCGCGAAGAGGAAGTCCCCGGTGAGGACCGCGACGGAGTTGCCCCAGCGGGCGTTCGCGCTGTCGACGCCGCGCCGCACCTCGGCCTCGTCCATCACGTCGTCGTGGTACAGCGTGGCCAGGTGGGTGAGCTCCACCACCACGGCCGAGGGCACGACACCGGGCGCGTAGGGGTCGCCGAACTGGGCGGCGAGCATCACCAGCAGCGGACGGAACCTCTTGCCGCCGGCCCGCACCAGGTGCTGGGCGGCTCCCGTGATGAAGGGGACCTCACTCTTGGTGGCCTCGAGCAGCCCTTCCTCGACAGCCGCCATTCCGGCCTGGACATCGGCTTCCAGAGCCTGGTCCCGCACGCTCAGCCCGAACGGCCCGACGACGGTCACGAGGGTCTCCTGTCTGCTGGTGTCCACTGGCGATTACACGGAATGTCGATAGGTCGCTGCCTTCACTCAAGTCAGCGTATCCGGTCACGTTTCGATCACCGTCAGCGCCCGGGGTTACGGGCAGGGCGGTACGGGAGCAGGAGCGGAGTGCTTTTGACCATTCGATAACAACGGACATTCTCCGACTTTCCCGGAGGCGGCGATCCACTCCTCGACCCGGCCCCCGGCCCGCCTCCCGGGCCGCGACCCATCACGCGGACCATCCTGCCCGTCCCGGCGTCCGATTTGCCGCAAATGCTGAGCGAATTCCCCTTGGCGAAAAATGCGCTCACCGGCGACCCCCAGTGAAGTGGGTCACGCGCGACCCGGCACCCCCACCACCGGCCGCCACCCGCCTTCTCCCTTTCCAGGGCACCGAGTTGACCCTTGGCACTCGCAAAGGATCAAGCATCCCAAAACACCCATTGCAAGATCAAACGGCGCCTTGTGTGAGATCCGCACTTGTTCCCGACATGTGCTCTCGCATACGTTCCGGGCCTGCCGGGTGGACGCCTAATCCTGCCGCCGCCCGCATCAACCCACGACGATCACTCAGAACGGCAGGAGCGGGGGACCCAGGTAAGCCGCCGGACCGGACACGCGCCGGAACGGCTAGGGGTGAAGCCATGCCCGCAGGGGCACGGCCGGGCACTCTCCCGCCCGAACCCGACAGCTCACCTCGCAGGCGTAGGAGAGGAACCCAGACATGCCTGCTTTCGGTCAGCACCGCCGCCGCCTCGTCCGCTCCCTCGCCGTCGCCGGCACCGGCGTCGCCGTGGTCGCCCTGCCGCTGTTCGGCGCCACCGGCGCCGCCGCGGCCACCACCGAGCCGACGACGACCGCTGCCGCCCCCGCGACGGCGTACCCGGACAACCTCGACGGCTGGATCCGCGAGTCGCTGGACATCATGGCGCAGCACGGCATCCCCGGCAGCTACGACGCCATCCACCGCAACATCATGCGCGAGTCCTCCGGCAACCCGTACGCCATCAACAACTGGGACTCCAACGCCGCCAAGGGCACCCCCTCGAAGGGCCTGCTGCAGGTCATCGACCCGACCTTCGCGGCCTACCACGTGCCCGGCACCGCCTTCGACCCGTACGACCCGGTCGCGAACATCACGGCGGCCTGCAACTACGCCGCCGACCGCTACGGCTCCATCGACAACGTCTTCGGCGCGTACTGAGCCACCCGCTGACGGGCGAGCGTCCTCGCCCCGCCGAACAGTCGCTCGAGGACGACGGCCACGCCGTCGTCCTCGTTCGACGTGGTGACCTCGTCCGCCACCGCCTTCAGTTCGGGATGCGCGTTGGCCATGGCGACGCCGTGGGCCGCCCAGTCGAACATGGGGATGTCGTTCGGCATGTCGCCGAAGGCGACCGTCCGCGCCGGGCTCAGCCCCAGGTGCTCGGCGGCCAGCGCCAGTCCCGTGGCCTTGGTCACCCCGCACGGCTGGAGCTCCACGGTGCCCGGCCCCGACATGGTGACCGTGGCCAGTGAACCGACCACCGACCGGGCCGCCGCCGCCAACGCGTCGTCGGACAGGTCCGGGTGGCGCAGCAGCACCTTGCTGATCGGCCGGTCCCACAGCTCCCCGCGCCGCTCGATCCGCACCGCGGGCAGGGTCGGGTGCGGCATCAGATAGCCGGGCTCGATCAGCGTCAGCCCGTCGACCCCGTCCTGGTCGACCGCGGCGTACACCTCCCCCACCTCGGCCTCGATCTTGCCGAGCGCGGTCTCCGCCAGTTCCCGGTCCAGCGTCACGGACCACAGCAGCCGGTCCGCGCCGGCGTCGTACACCTGCGCGCCCTGCCCGCACACCGCGAGCCCCGTGCAGCCGAGGTCGTCCAGGAGCGGCCGCACTCTGGGGGCCGGGCGCCCCGTCACCACGAGGTGCCGCGCGCCGGCCCGCTCCGCACGCGCGAGCGCGGCGAGGGACCGGTCGGAGAGGGTGTCGTCGCCGCGCAGCAGCGTCCCGTCCAGGTCGGTGGCGATGAGCGAACAATCGGTGGGTGCGGCCATGATCAGAGAATACGGACAAGCCGACGGTCCGATTCACCGCGCCCGTTTGCGTTCGCTTTCGGTGCGGTTCCCCTTCTCTCGACGCCGGGTAAGGACCGGTTCAGGACTCTTTCCCCGTTTGGCAAGAACATGGTCCGCTATCTACCGTCCGCCCGGTCCCGGGCGGTACCTTCCAGGAGTCCAGGGGGGACTTGATCGGGGGGTCAGGTGAGCAGTGGACGCGTGCGCGTGCTGAGGCCCGAGGAGCTCGGCGAGGGGGAACGGGAGCGCTGGCGGGAACTGCGCGCCGCGACGGACGCACCGCGCAACCCGTTCATGGAACCGGAGTTCAGCATCGCCGCGGCCCGGGTGCGGCCGCGGGCCCGGATCGCCGTGCTGTACGCGGGCGGGCAGCCCGCGGGCTTCCTGCCGTACGAGCGGGGGGTGCTGGGGCAGGGCCGGGCGATCGCGCTCGGGGTGTCGGACTGCCAGGGCGCGGTCCTGGCCCCCGGTGCCGCCCCGGAGACGGGTGAACTGCTGCGGGCCTGCTCGGTGTCGAGCTTCGCCTTCGACAACCTGGAGGCCGGCCAGGAGCTGTTCGTGCCGTACGCGGCCGAGGAGCACGCCACGTACGTCATCGACGTGGAGAAGGGCTACGAGGCGTACGAGTCGGTGCTGCGCGCCCGGTCGCCGAAGTTCCTGAAGACCACGCTGGCCAAGGAGCGCAGGCTGGGCCGCCGGGCCGGAGCCGTGCGGTTCGTCTTCGACGAGCGCGACCCGGCCGTGCTGCGCGCGCTGATGGGGTGGAAGTCGGCGCAGTACCGCAGGACCGGGCGGCGCGACCGGTTCGCGCGGGAGTGGATCGCCCGGCTCGTGGACCGGCTCGCCGGGACCCGGGCCGCCCAGTGCACGGGCACCCTGTCGGTCCTGTACGTCGGGGACCGCCCCGTCGCCGCGCACTTCGGGCTGCGGTCGGCGTCCGTCCTGGCCTGCTGGTTCCCGGCGTACGACCCGGAGTTCGCGAAGTACTCGCCCGGTCTCGTGCTGCATCTGCGGATGGCCGAGGCGGCGGCGGCCGAGGGCATCGGGATGCTCGACCTGGGGCGCGGTCCGGCCGAGTACAAGGACTCGCTGAAGACCGGCGAACTCGCCGTCTACGAGGGGGCGGCGACCCGTCCGGGCGCGGGCGCCGCGCTGCACTGGCTGAGCCGCGAACCCGCGCGGCGCGCGCACGGTTTCGTCCGCGCCCGTCCGCGTCTGGCGGCGCTGGCGGCGCGGACCCTGAAGGGCGCGGCACGGCTGCGCCGGTCGTGAGGAGGGGGGAGGACAGGTGTTCCGAAGAGCGCGTACGCAGGAGGAGATCCGGCGCTTCCTGGCCATCGGCGCGGTGCAGGTCGCCGAACTGGACCTGGACGGCGCCGAGGCCGTGCTGAGACCCGGCCCGGGCAGCCCGCCGGTGACCCACGGAGAGGTGTTCCTGCTGGTCAGACGGGCAGGCCGCCCGGTGGGGACACTGCTGGCACGGGTACCGGAGGGCGCGGACCCGCGGGCGGTGCTGACGGAGGCGGCCACCGGGGTGGTGGTGGAGGCCGTGGCGCCGGGGACCGTGGCGGTGGGGGGCGGCGGGGAGCCGCCGTACGCCTCGGTCGTCGTGGCCACCCGGGAGCGGGCCGGGCAGCTCGCCCGGGCGCTGGACTCGCTGCTCGCGCAGGAGCACCCGCGGTTCGAGGTCGTCGTCGTCGACAACGCGCCCGTGACCGGCGAGACCCGTGAGCTGGTGGAACGCAAGTACGGCGAGCGGGTGCGGTACGTGTGCGAGCCGGTCCCCGGACTCGCCGTCGCGCACAACAGGGGGCTGGCGGTGGCGCGGGGCGAGGTGATCGCGTTCACCGACGACGACGTGGTCGCCGACCCCCGCTGGCTCACCGAACTCACCGCGCCCTTCGCCGCCGACCCCCGGCTCGGCTGCGCCACCGGCCTGATCCTGCCCGCCCGGCTGCGCACCCCGGCCCAGGTCCTGCTGGAGGGCCACGGCGGCTTCGCGAAGGGCTTCACGCCGACGACGTACGACCCCCAGGACCCGCCCCGCGACGAGCCGCTGTTCCCCTTCACCGCGGGCCGCTTCGGCTCCGGCGCGAACATGGCCTTCCGCACGGACGTGCTGCGTGCCGTCGGCGGCTTCGACCCGGCCACCGGCGCCGGGACGCCCGCCCGGGGCGGCGACGACCTGTACGGGTTCGTCCGCGTCCTCGCCCAGGGGCACCGGCTCCACTACACGCCGCAGGCGCTGGTGTGGCACCACCACCGGGAGACCTGGGCCGACCTGGAGACCCAGGCGTACGGCTACGGCGCCGGCCTCACCGCCTACCTCACCGCGATCCTGGTCAACCGGCCCGCGCTGCTGCCGGCGTTCCTCGCCCGGCTGCCGCGCGGCCTCGCGCACGCCCGCGCGCTGACCGAGGTGCGCGACACGGACGGCGGCGGCGCTCCGGGCGCGCACGACACCCGCACCCACCCCTGGCCGCGCCGGCTGTCGCGGCTGCAGCGCAGGGGAATGCTGTACGGGCCGCTCGGATATCTGCGGGCGCGGCGGGCACCGGGGAGGGGGAGGGGATGACCGCGGCCATACCCGTCTTCCTCTACCACGCCGTCATGGACGATCCGCCGGACTGGATCGCCGAGTTCACCGTCACGCCCAAGGAGTTCGCGGCCCACCTCGACGCCGTCGTGGACAGCGGCCGCACGCCCGTCACCATCAGCGCCCTCGCCGGGCACCTCACCGGCCGGGCCCCGCTGCCGCCCCGGCCGGTGCTGCTCACCTTCGACGACGGCTTCGCCGACCTGCCCGGCCCCACCGCCGACGCCCTGGCCGAACGCGCGCTGCCCGCCACCGCGTACCTCACCACCGGCGCCATCGCCCCGGGCGGCCGCAGTCTGCTGCCGCCCGCCCCGATGATGACCCTGGACCGGGCGGTGGAGCTGGAACGTTCCGGCATGGAGATCGGCAGCCACACGGTCACCCATGCCCAGCTCGACACCCTGACCACCGGGCGGCTGCGCGCCGAACTGCTCGACTCCAAGGCCGTGCTGGAGGACGCCCTCGGCCACCCCGTCCCCCACCTCGCCTATCCGCACGGCTACAACAGCCCCCGGGTGCGCGCCATGGCCTCCCGCGCCGGTTACGAGACGGCGACCGCCGTGCGGCACGCGTTCAGCTCGGACCGGGACGAGCGCTACCGCATCGCCCGGCTGATCGTCCGCCGCGGCCACACCGTCGCCGACGTGGCGGCCTGGCTGGCGGGCGACGGCGCGCGGACCGCCCCCTACCGGGACGGGCCGCAGACCGTCGGCTGGCGGTGGTACCGCCGGGCCCGCGCCGTCCTGCGCGGCCCCTCCTTCGCCGGCTGACCGGGGGACGGGCCGGAATGCGCGCGGGACGGGCCGGGACGGGCCGGGCCGCACACGAGCTGTCGGGCGGCTGCCGGTCCGCGGGCGGGTTCGACGTTTTTGGTGTGAAAAACAGAGGTAATTCCTATACTCGGTCCGGGGGAGGGGAGTCTCGGCGTGCAACAACATGTGCCCGTACCGACCGCTGAGAGCAGCGCGCTGCCCGCTGCCGGCCCGGTCACCGGCCCCGCGGATCCGGGACGGACCTCCGGCGGTGGCCGCAGGTCCTGGCCGGTCCCGCGCCGCTTCCCCGACGCCGGCCTGCTGACGTTGCTGCTCGCCGCCGGGCTGTGGTGCTACGCACTGCCCCGCATCGGCTTCCGGGAGATGGGCGACTACGGCCTGCTGGACCGCCTGCCGGCCGCCTACCACCTCTCGCTGCTGGTCCTCACCGCCGGCTTCGTCCTCAGCCTGCGGCGCGCGGGCACCGCGCCGTGGTGGCCGGCCGCGCACTGTGCCGCGCTGCTGTTCGCGCTCAAGGCACCACCGGCGGTGCTGTACGACGCCGTGCGCTACCCGTGGGCCTCCAAGCACGACGCCGTCGTCGACACGATGCTCGCCAACGGTGAGCTGCGGCCGGGCGCGGCGCTGTCGGGCAACATGTCCGCGTACGACCAGTGGCCGGGCTTCTTCACGCTCGGCGCCGGGCTGGTGCGCGCCTTCGGCGTGGAGAGCGCCGCCGCGTACGCCAACTGGGCGCCGATCGTCCTCGGTCTGCTGATGATGCCCGTGCTGGTCCTGATGTACCGCACCTTCTGCCAGGACTGGCGGCTGGTGTGGACCGCCGTGTGGATCTTCCAGCTCGCCAACTGGGTGGGCCAGGACTACTTCGCCCCGCAAGGGCTCGCGTACCTGCTGCACCTGACGGTCATCGCCGTGGTGCTGCGGCACTTCGTGCGCCCCGGCTCCGCCGGACGGCTGCGCGACCGCTCCTTCCTCGACCCGGCCGCCGCCCCCGTGCCGCCGCCCACGGGGAACCGGCAGCGCGCGGTCTGCGTGGTGATCCTCGCCCCGCTGATCGCCGCCGTCAACGCCACGCACCAGCTCACCCCGGTGATGCTCTGCATCTGCCTGCTCGCGCTCAACCTCACGCGCCGCTACCGCAATTACGGGCTGCTGGCCGTCACCGCGCTGCTGATGCTCACCTGGGACCTGACCATGGGGCGGCCGCTGTTCACCGAGACGCTGTCCACCCTCAAGGAGTCGATCGGTGAGCTGACGCAGAACTCCCGCGCCGGTTACGCGGGGCAGTTGACCGGCCCCGGACCCGAACTCGCCGGGACCGCGAACGTGCTGATGGTGCTCGCGGTCGCCGCGCTCGCCGGGGCGGCCCTCGTGCTGCGGCGCCGGCTGGTCCGCAGCGCGCTGCCGCTGCTGCTGGTCTCCGCCGCCCCGGTCCCGCTCTTCGCCGTCAACGACTACGGCGGCGAAATGCTGTTCCGCGTCTACCTGTTCGGCCTGCCCGGAGCGGCTTTCTTCGCCGCCGCCGCGCTCGTGCCCGCCGTCGCGGGCACCCACCGCAGCCGGATGAGGGCGGTGCGGCGCAGGGTCGCGGCCGTCGCCCTGCCGGCCGTTCTGCTGGTGCTGCTGGCCGGCTTCCTGCCGTCGTACTACGGCAAGGAGAAGATGTACTACACGCCGCCCGAGGAGACCGCACTGGTCACCCGCGCCCTCGACAACGCTCCCGACGGCTCGCTGATCCTCGCCACCAGCGGTTCCTTCCCGCAGGCGCTGCACCGGTACGACCGCCTCGAGCACTGGTTCTTCGCCGAGCAGGAACTGCCCGAGAACGAGAGGATGCTGAAGGACCCGGCCGGTTACCTCGCCGCCGGGATCCCGCCGGGAACCAGGACGTACGTCGTCCTCACCCGCACCCAGGACGTCTACACCGCCGGCGAGGGCCTGTTGCCGCCCGGCGGCTTCGAGACGCTGCGCACGAAGCTCTCCGCCTCACCGCTCTTCCGGACCGTCGAAAGCCACTCCTACGGCGTCGTCCTGGAGTACCGCCCGGCCGCCCGAGCAACGACCACAAGGTGATCGAAGTGACGATGAAGGCCATTCCGTCCCGTCGGGCCGGCGCATGAACGCCACCGGCTCCGCGAACTCCACCGAACCCCCGGACTCCGCAGGTGCCGGGAACGCCGCCGGAACCGGTGACCCCCGCGGCACGAGGGGCGTCCGCAGCACCGGGACGCGCCTCAGGGTCCTCGTCGGGGCCTCGGGCTGGCTCGCGCTGGCCGCCACCGCCGTACCCGGCCCCTCACCGCTGCGCTGGATCCCGGTCCTGCTCTTCACCCTGTTCGGCCCGGGCGGCGCGGCACTGTATCCGCAGCCGGGCGGGCTGGCCCCCGGCGCCAGGCTGGAGGCCGTCGCGCTCGCCGCACCGGTCAGCCTGTCGCTCGGCGTGCTCACCGCCACCTCGCTGTTCCTGGTGGAGGGCTTCTCGATGACCGCCTTCCTCGTCTCGCTCGCCGTCTTCACCACGGTCGCCGCGGCCCTGCCGGGGCTTCCGCTGCCCGCCGCCCGGCGCGGCGCCGCGGAGCGCGCCGGGCGCGGGCCCTCCGACGGCGGTGCCGCATGACGGGACCGCACCGGCTGCGCAAGCGGGCCAAGTGGCGTGGGGTGAGGGACATGGGGCGCGCGAGGCGCGGTTGCACGGCGGTCGTCCTGGTGACGGTCGCCGCGTTGCTCACCGGGCTCGGGTTCTGGGCCGGCGGTTCCGACGACGCGGACCCCTCCGGCGGGACCACACCCGGCAACGCGGCCTCCGGCGAGCTGCCCACCGGCCCCTGCGCCCCCACCGACACGCTGGTTCCGCCCTGCGGCGCCTGGTGGGGCGCCTATGTGCCGTACGCCGCGAACGGCTCGCTCAAGGACGCCGTGCTCGGCTTCGAGAAGAGGATCGGCCGCAAGCTCGACCTCGTGTACAACTACCACGACATGTCGGGCACCGAACTCGACGGGCAGCTGCTCACCCCCGACGAGCAGGAGCTCGGCAGGGACAGGCTGCTCATGCTGGCCTGGGAGTCCACCGTCTGGACCGAGCCGCACCACGAGAACTGGTCGGAGACCCAGCTCGGCTGGAAGAACATCGCCGCGGGGAAGTACGACGAGGAGATCCTCGACCCGCAGATCCGGCGCATCAAGGCCTACGGCAAACGTGTCTTCTTCTCCTTCGACCAGGAGACCGACGCCCGCATCAAGGAGGGCGCGGGCACCCCGGCGGAGTTCGTCGCGGCGTACCGCCACCTCCACGACCGGTTCCGTGAACTGGGTGCCGACAACGTCGTGTGGGTGTGGACCGTCTCCGGCTACCTCGGCAGCGCGAAGGAGATGAAGGCCCTCTACCCCGGGGACGAGTACGTCGACTGGATCGCCATGGACCAGTACAACTACTACGGCTGCCACGACACCACCGACTGGAAGGACTTCCTGCGCAGCCAGCGGCCCAGCTACGAATGGCTGCGGGCGAACGTCTCCGACACCAAACCGGTGATGCTCGCGGAGTTCGCCACCGCACCCGACGCCGACGACCCGTCGCGCCAGCGCGACTGGTACGCCCGGATCCCCACCGACGTGAAGAAGCTCCCGGAGGTGAAGGCCCTGGTCCACTGGAACCGGCCGACCTCCGAGAAGGCCGAGTGCGATCTGACCGTCAACGACGGCCCGGGGCTCGAGGGTTACCGGGAGGCCGGGAAGAACGGGTACTTCCACCAGCCCGTGCCGCCCCGCTGAACGACGCCGGGCGCCGGGCGCACGGGCCGTTCAGTGGGCGCACGGGTCGCTCAGTGGACGGGCGGGCCGTTCAGTGGACGGGCGGGCCGTTCCGTCCGCCGCGGTCCGCGCGCCACGGCGCCGGAACCGCCCGGCCGAGCAGCACGAGCCCGAGGAGCGCGGCCAGCAGCGACGGCGCGACCGGTGCGAGCGCCTCCCGGAACACCCAGCCGGCCACCGCGGCGAGGTACAGGACGCCCCAGCGGCCCGGCCGCGTCAGCCACCGGCCCGCGTGTGCCAGCAGCAGCCACAGCGGTACGAGGCACAGCAGCTGGAACGCCGAAGGGGCCCACCGCAGCAAGAGACCGGGGCCGTCGAGCCCCACCGCCTCCGCGAGGAAACGGGCCGCGCCGGCGTACGGGGCCCCGTCCACCGGCTCCGGCCGCCACCCCAGGGCGGCGGGCGCGGTGTGCAGGGCGACCAGGGCGGAGCCCAGCGCGGTGCCGGGGAGCCAGGGGGCCGGTCGCCCGTACAACGTCACCGAGGCGACGAAGACGAGGAGCAGGAGTCCTCCCGCGGCCAGCGCGGGCGGCGGCAGGCCGTCCAGCAGTTGACGTCCCGTGGGCTCGCCTCCGCCGGCCCCGTCGGACCACGGGAGTCCGCGCACCGAGAACCAGTGGACGAAGGTCGCGAGGCCGAGCAGGGTCCAGAGGATCCACCCGGCCCGACGGCCGGGATCGCCGCCGGAGTCCGCCTCCCGCTCGTCCGGGGCCCGCGGCCGCACGACGAACGCCACCGTGTCCGCCTGGAGCGCCTCCCGTTCGTAGCCGGGGCGGCCGATGAACAGCGTGACGGTGTCCTCGTCGTCCTCGTCGTCCCCGTGGTCCTCTCCCGGGCCCCTGTGCTCGTACGCCGCCCGGCGCGCCCAGTTCGTGCCGTACCCGGCGGTGGCGTTCAGCCGGGCCCAGCGGGTGCCGTAGTCGGGGACGGCGGCGGGCCGTCCCCCGCTCCCGCCGGTCCTGTCGCGCAGCGCCGCACGCAGCCCGAACACCGAGACGACCGCGATCAGCGTCATGCTGATCAGCACCGCCCATCCCGCCCCCGCGATCCCCGCCGGAGTGAACAGCACCGCCGCGCTGCCCAGTACCAGCGCGCACATCGCGCCCTGCAGAACGGCGAGCACACCGGTGCGCCCCTGTACCCGCAGTACGCCGATGTACAGCTCCACGACCACCCGGGGCAGTGCCCCGAGTGCGAGCAGCCGCAGCACGGTCGAGCCGTGCTCGGCGTAGTCCGCGTCGAACGGCGTGAGGATCTGGGGCGCGAAGACGACCAGCACCGCGACCACCGGCACCAGCAGCAGCGTCATCCGGCGCAGCGCCCCGCGCACGCCGTCGGCGAGCTGACGCGGGTCGTGCGAGGCGTGGGCGGTGAGCGACGAGGCCATGTTGATGGCCATGAACTCCATCGTGCCGCCGACGGTGTACGCCACGTAGAAGTAGCCGTTCTCCGCCGCGCTGAAGCGGACCGCGACCATCACCGGCAGCAGATTGATCATCGCCAGGCTGAACAGCGCGCCGAGCGAGTCGCCGGCCAGGAAGCGGCCCATGGACCGCAGGCCGGGCGGTTCCACGTCGCGGTCCGCGGCGGCCTGGCGCGGGATGAGCCGGCGGAAGATCAGCCAGCCGAGCGGCAGTGTGGAGAACGCGATGGCCACGGCCCAGGACACGAAGATGCCCAGCACCGGCAGCGCGCTCGCGAAGACGGCCAGCAGGACCAGTTTCCCGACGGAGAACACGGCGTTCCCGGCCGGCACCCACTCGGCCTTGCGCAGCCCCGTGAGCACGCCGTCCTGGAGGGTGAGCAGCGCCCACGCCACGCACGCCGCGACGAACAGCGCCCCGGCCACCGGTGTGCCGAGGGGCGCGTAGGAGGCGCCCCACTGGTCGAGCGTGAGCAGGAAGACGCCCGCGGCCAGGGCCACGACCACCGAACTCGCCAGGTACACGCCCCACACCAGGCGTCCGGTCTCGCGGCCGGCCCGCGGTACGAAGCGGACCACGGCACCGATCATCGTGGTCGCGGTGATGCTGGCGAGCAGCCGCATCGCGGCGATCGCGGCGGAGCCCTGGCCGACGGCGTCCTCGGAGTAGTAGCGGGCGGCCACCAGCCAGAACCCCAGGCCGAGGACGGCGGACACGCCCGTGCTGAGCATCAGGAAGTAGGCGTTCTTGAACAGGGAGTCGGAGCCGGGCGGGTTCCCGGCGGGCCGGGGCCCGCCGCCGTCGCGCACCGCGGCGGGCTCGTGCACCCGGGTGTCAGTCACGGGCCGGCCCCGGCCCGTCGGCCGGTGCTCCCGGCCGCGTCAGGTCCTCCGGCGGTCCGGCCGGCCGCGCACCGGAACGCTCCAGCACGTCGACGGCTTCCTCCGCCCGCAGCGGGTCCACCGGCAGCGCGTGCCGCGCGAACCAGCGGGCCGCCGCGGGTGCGGGCGACGGGTCGGTGAACTCCTTCCCCGCGTAGTCGTCGAGGGGCGGGTCGTAGAGGTAGCCGACGACGATCCCGCGCCGGGCCAGTGCCGCGATCGCCGCGTCCCGGTCCGCCACCAGCAACGGCACCCGGAACAACGGCTGCACCCCGCTTCCCTCCCCGGGCCGGGCCCACCGGGTCGACAGCAGCAGTTCCGTGCCGTCGCGGTACGCCCGCAGCACCTCGTCCAGCCGTCCCAGCCTGCGCCGGACGCGCCGCAGCCGCAGCGGTCCGGACTCCAGGCGGTAGGTGTGCAGGTCGACGCGGACCCAGGGGTCGTGCGCGGCCAGGTCCGGGGCCGCGGCGACGGCCCGGGTCAGTTCCTCCGGACGCAGCGGCATCCTGATCCCGTCGCGCTCCGTCAGCCCCAGCAGCCCCGACGCGGCCCGGGCAGCCCGCCGCAGCCCCAGCCCCCGTACGGCGGCCTCGGCGTACGGCCGTAGGAAATAGACGAGTTCGGACACCGGCCGGGGCGGGGCGAGCAGCTCGTCGCAGGTGGCCCGCACCTCCTCGGCCAGGCTCGGGTCGGTGAGCGAGAGGATGCCGCCCGCCTGGGCACCGGCATGCTTGGACAGGCTGAAGACGGAGGCCTCGCCCCAGGCCCCGACCGGCCGCCCGCCGACCGCGCTGCCGATGGCGTGCGCCCCGTCCTCGAGCAGCGGGATGCCCGACGCGTCGCAGCGCGCCCGCAGTTCCGGCGCCGGATCCGGGTTGCCGTACAGGTTCGTCGTCAACACGGCGGACAGTGAGCCCCACGTCTCCTCGGGCACGGCGTCGACGTCGATGGACCCGTCGAACGGGTTCAACGGCGCCTGCACCGGCCGCAGTCCCGCCGCCAGCACCACGAAGAAGATGACGTCGTCGTTGACCGGCGACATCAGTACCCGGCCGCCCGGCGGGCACCAGTGGCGCAACGCCACGAACAGCCCGAATCTGCAGGACGGCACGTACACGCATTCCCGGCCGAGCCGGCCGCGCATGATCTCTTCCAGCCGTTCCGGCCGCGATCCCGAGCGCGCCGAGCGCGAGCCGGCCTCCCCCACGGTCATCCGCCCCCCAGTGTGCCTTCGGAACGCCCCCTCCCCGAGACCTTCCGGCACGTGCCCAGAGTCGCCCCGTTCGCACCGCTCCGTCAAGATTGCGTCGTGTCCTGTGGATGACTTCCGGTACGCAGGCGGAGGCGGCACGCGGTGTCCCCGGGTCCGTGCACCCCGTCCCCACCGACCCCACCGGCCCCACGAGCCCCACCGGCCCCACCGGCCCTGCCGGCCGCGGATGCCGGGCGCCACCACATCGGCTCTGCCCAAGACCGCCGTCCCACCCGTAACGTGTGGCACGGCCACGGACACGTGGAGCACCTGCGCACACGAAAGCGAGGCAGCACCCGATGCCCCCCTTCGATGTACCCGAGGGCGATCCCTTCGGCCCGCACAACCTGCCGTACGGCGTCTTCTCGCCTCCCGGTTCGTCGGAGCGGACCGTGGGCGTCCGGCTCGGCGACCACGTCCTCGACGCCGGCGCGGCGGCGCACGCCCTGGGCTCGCCGTACGCCTCCCTGCTCGCCCGGCCGACCCTCAACCCGCTGCTGGCGGCGGGCCGCACGGCCTGGTCGGACGTGCGGCGGGCGCTCACGGCGTGGGTGACCGTCCCGGCGCACCGCGAGACCGTCGAGCCGCTGTTCCACCCGCTGTCCGAGGTGATCCTGCACCTCCCCTTCGAGGTCGCGGACTACGTCGACTTCTACGCCTCCGAGAACCACGCCCGGAACGTCGGCAGGATGTTCCGCCCCGACGCCGCCGACTCCCTGACGCCGAACTGGAAGCACCTGCCGATCGGCTACCACGGCCGCTCCGGGACGGTCGTGGTGTCCGGCACCGACGTCGTACGCCCCTCCGGCCAGCGCAAGGCGCCCACCGACGCCGCCCCCGTCTTCGGGCCGTCCGTCCGGCTGGACATCGAGGCCGAGGTCGGCTTCGTGGTCGGTGTGCCGTCCGAGCTGGGCCGGCCGGTGCCGCTCGGCGGCTTCCGCGACCACGTCTTCGGCCTCTGCCTCCTCAACGACTGGTCCGCCCGCGACGTCCAGGCCTGGGAGTACGTCCCCCTCGGCCCGTTCCTCGGCAAGTCCTTCGCCACTTCGGTGTCGGCCTGGATCACCCCGTTGGACGCCCTGGAGGAGGCCCGCGTCGCGCCGCCGGAGCGCACGCACGAGCTGCTGCCGTACCTGGACGACGCGGACGAGGAACCCGGCGGCTACGACCTGCGGATCACCGTCACCGTCAACGGCCACGTCGTCTCCGAACCCCCCTTCTCCACCATGTACTGGACGGCCGCCCAGCAGCTCGCCCACATGACCGTCAACGGCGCCTCCCTGCGCACCGGCGACCTGTACGGCTCCGGCACGGTGAGCGGCCCCGCCGAACGGGAACGCGGGTCGCTCCTCGAACTGACCTGGAACGGCCGCGACGCCCTCGAACTCCCGGACGGCAAGCGGACGTTCCTGGAGGACGGCGACGTGGTGACGCTGTCGGCCTGGGCACCGGGCCCGGACGGCGTCCGCGTGGGCCTCGGCGAGGTCACGGGACGGGTGGTCCCCACGGTCTGACCCGTCCGGCCCTCACCGATCCCCGACGACCCCTGCCTCACACCGCCCTTCGCCGTCATACTTGGCGTCGGGCGGTGTGCGCGTTCATGCCGCGCTCCCCCCGCACTTCCCGCACGCCCCCAGCACGACCCGAAGCCGCCCTCTTCCGACAGGATCCGGAGCCCGTGGCATGACCGTCTGCCTGCTCCTGCTGAGCGTTGTCGCCGTGACGGCCGCCGTGCCCGTCCCCCGGGCGCTGACCCGGGCGAAGTGGCCGGAACGGGAACCGGTGGTCGCCCTGTGGGTGTGGCAGTGCCTGGTCGCCACCGTCCTGCTGTGCTGCGTCACGGCTCTCGCCCTGGGCGCCGCCGCCGTCTTCGGCACCGTCCGCGCCCAGCTCTTCGCCCCGGCCCCGCCCGCGGTCACCGCGGCGTACGACCTGTCCGCCGCCTCGCCCTGGGCGACCGTCCTCACCCTGCTGCTGGCCTGCGGGGCGGCCTGGACGACGGCCATGCTCGGGCGGGAGCTGGTCGAGGCCCGCCGCCGGCGCTCCCGGGCCCGGGAGCATCTGCGCGAACGCGCCCCCGACCTGCCCGCCGGTCTGCCCGCGGCCCGGGGCCCGCTGCTGGTGCTGGAGGACGAGTACCCCGACGCCTGGTGGATGCCCGGCAGCCCGCCCCAGCTGATCGTCACCACCGGGGCCCTGCAACGGCTCACCGACCACCAGCTCGACGCCGTCCTCACCCACGAGCGCGGCCACGCCCGCGCCCGCCACGACTGGCTGCTGCACCTCTCCACCGCCCTCGCCACCGGTTTCCCCCACGTCCCGCTGTTCGCGCACTTCTGCGACCAGACCCACCGCCTGGTCGAACTGTCCGCCGACGACACGGCCTCCCGCCGCTGCGGCCACCTGACCACGGCCCTGGCGCTGATCGAGCTCAACCAGCACCGCGGCGTGCTGTCCTGCGCCTCCAGCCACCGTCTGCTCGGCGAACGCGTCGACCGCCTCCTGGAACCCCCGCCCCGCCTCGGCCGCCACCACCGCGCCCTGACGACGGCCGCGGCAGCCCTGGTCCCCTTCGTCCCCCTCCTGATCACCTTCGCCCCGGGCCTGACGGCCCTGCCGTAGCCCAGACGCCCACTGCGGGCAGTCGTGCCTCCCCCAGTGCCTCAAGGGCCTGGGAAGTACCCCCAGGGCGATGGGGGTCCCCCCGCCCGAGCGCAGCCGAGGGTGGGGGAGGGTGGGCGATGGGGGTACCTCCCGCTCATAGGGGTCCCTCCCGCTCATGGGGGTCCCTCCCGCTCGAGCGAAGCCGAGAGTGGGGGAGAAGCCGAGAGCGGGGGAGGCACCCCGCAAGCGCCGGGCTGCGCAGCTCCCCCCGCCCAGCCCGACTCGCGCGGCCGCCTACTCCCAGCCGTCGGGCTCCGGCTCCTCCTCGGGCCAGTCGTCCGGGCCGCCGGGGTGGTCGGATCCGGCACCGGCACCCCCCGGCGCCGTCAACCCCGCCAACACCCCCACCACGCCTTCCCCGTACGTCGCCAGCTTCTTCTCCCCCACCCCGCTGATCCCGCCCAGCTCACCCACCGACGTGGGCCACACCGTGGCGATCTCCCGCAGCGTGGCGTCGTGGAAGATGACGTACGCCGGAACCCCCTGCTCGCGGGCCTGCTCGGCCCGCCAGGCACGCAGCGCCTCGAACGCGGGCTGGAGCTCTCCGGGCAGTTCGGCCGCGGCGGCCTTGGCCTTGCGCTCGCCCCGGCCGCTCGTGCCCCGGGCCGCCGTCGCCGGCTTCTTCGGCTCCTTGCGCAGCGGCACCTCCCGCTCCCGCCGCAGCACCGCCCCGCTCGCCTCGGTCAGCACCAGCGTGCCGTACTCCCCCTCCACGGCGAGCAGTCCCTGCGCCAGCAGCTGACGCACCACACCCCGCCATTCCGCCTCGGTGAGCTCCTCGCCGATGCCGAACACGGAGAGCTGGTCGTGGTCGAACTGGATGACCTTGGCCGTGCGCCGCCCCAGCAGGATGTCCACGATCTGCACCGCGCCGAACTTCTGCCCGCGCTCCCGCTGCAGCCGCACCACCGTGGACAGCACCTTCTGCGCCGCGACGGTCCCGTCCCAGGTCTCCGGCGGGGTGAGGCAGGTGTCGCAGTTGCCGCAGCCCGCCGGGTCGGGGTCCTGCCCGAAGTAGGCGAGGAGCTGGCCGCGCCGGCACTGCGCGGTCTCGCACAGGGAGAGCATCGCGTCCAGATGCTGGTTGGCACGCCGCCGGAAGGACTCGTCGCCCTCACCGGACTGGATCAGCTTGCGCTGCTGTATGACGTCGTTGAGCCCGTACGCCATCCAGGCCGTGGACGGCAGCCCGTCGCGCCCCGCGCGGCCCGTCTCCTGGTAGTAGCCCTCGACGGACTTGGGCAGGTCGAGGTGGGCGACGAACCGGACGTCCGGCTTGTCGATGCCCATGCCGAACGCGATGGTCGCCACCACCACCAGGCCCTCCTCCCGCAGGAACCGCGCCTGGTGCGCGGCGCGCGTCCCCGCGTCGAGGCCCGCGTGGTACGGCACCGCCTCGACGCCGTTGCGGCTGAGGAACTCGGCGGTCTTCTCCACCGAGTTGCGCGACAGGCAGTAGACGATGCCCGCGTCCCCGGCGTGCTCCCCGCGCAGGAAGCTCAGCAGCTGCTTCTTGGGGTCGGCCTTGGGCACGATCCGGTACTGGATGTTGGGCCGGTCGAAGCTCGCCACGAAGTGCCGGGCGTCCAGCATGCCGAGACGCTCGGTGATCTCCCGGTGCGTGGCGTGCGTGGCCGTCGCCGTGAGCGCGATGCGGGGCACGTCCGGCCACCGCTCGCCGAGCAGCGACAGCGTGAGGTAGTCCGGCCGGAAGTCGTGCCCCCACTGGGACACACAGTGCGCCTCGTCGATCGCGAAGACGGAGATCTTGCCGCGCGAGAGCAGGTTCAGGGTGCTGTCCAGCCGCAGCCGCTCCGGGGCGAGGTACAGCAGGTCCAGCTCGCCGGCGAGGAACTCCGCCTCGACGACGCGCCGCTCGTCGAAGTCCTGCGTGCTGTTCATGAACCCGGCCCGCACGCCCAGCGCCCGCAGCGCGTCCACCTGGTCCTGCATCAGCGCGATGAGCGGGGAGACGACGATTCCCGTACCCGGTCTGACCAGGGCCGGAATCTGGTAGCAGAGCGACTTTCCGCCACCGGTCGGCATGAGCACGACGGCGTCGCCGCCCGTGACCACGTGCTCGATGACCGCTTCCTGCTCACCTCGGAAGGCGTCGTACCCGAACACCCGGTGCAGCGTGGCCAGCGCCTCGCTCTCCGTCACTGCCATCCCGTCACTACCGCCCGTCACCGTGCCCCCGTGAGCCGTCCCTCGACCACTGCCCCCACGATAGGGGTCCGCACCGACAGCCCCGGAGTTGTCCACAGGTCCGCCCCGACGACTTCGGCCCGGCACCCCCGAGGGGTGCCGGGCCGCCGCCGACGTGCCGGTGAGTGCCGCGTCAGCGCACGAACACCCCCGCGTCCCCCGCCAGCTCCAGGAAGTACTGGGGTGCGACGCCCAGGACCACCGTGACGGCCACGCCGACCGCGATCGCCGTCATCGTCAGCGGTGACGGCACCGCGACGGTCGGGCCCTCGGGGCGCGGCTCGCTGAAGAACATCAGGACGATCACGCGGATGTAGAAGAACGCCGCGATGGCCGACGAGATCACACCGACCACGACCAGCGGGGCCGCCCCGCCCTCCGCCGCCGCCTTGAACACGGCGAACTTCCCGGAGAAGCCGGAGGTCAGCGGGATGCCCGCGAAGGCCAGCAGGAACACCGCGAACACCGCCGCCACCAGCGGGGAGCGGCGGCCGAGGCCCGCCCACTTCGACAGGTGCGTCGCCTCGCCGCCGGCGTCCCTCACCAGCGTGACCACCGCGAACGCGCCGATCGTCACGAACGAGTACGCCGCCAGGTAGAAGAGGACGGACGAGACGCCCGACGGCGTGGTCGCGATGACACCCGCGAGGATGAAGCCCGCGTGCGCGATCGACGAGTACGCCAGCAGCCGCTTGATGTCGGTCTGGGTGATCGCCACGATCGCACCGGCCAGCATGGTGACGATGGCGACGGCCCACATGACCGGCCGCCAGTCCCAGCGCAGGCCCGGCAGCACGACGTACAGGATCCGCAGCAGCGCGCCGAACGCCGCCACCTTGGTCGCCGCCGCCATGAAGCCCGTCACCGGCGTGGGGGCGCCCTGGTACACGTCGGGCGTCCACATGTGGAAGGGCACGGCGCCGACCTTGAACAGCAGGCCCATGACCAGCAGCGCGGTGCCGACCAGCAGCAGCGCGTCGTTGCCCATGGTGTCGGCGAGCGCCGGGGTGACGTCCTGGACCGTGCCGTCGACGACCTGCGCGATCGTGGCGTACGACATCGAGCCCGAGTAGCCGTACAGCAGCGCGATGCCGAACAGCGTGAACGCGGAGGCGAACGCGCCGAGCAGGAAGTACTTGACCGCCGCCTCCTGCGACATCAGCCGCTTGCGGCGGGCCAGCGCGCACAGCAGGTACAGCGGGAGGGAGAGGACCTCGAGCGCCACGAACAGCGTCAGCAGGTCGTTGGCCGCCGGGAAGACCAGCATGCCGGCGACCGCGAAGAGCAGCAGCGGGAACACCTCGGTGGTGGTGAACCCGGCCTTGACCGCCTTCTTCTCGCTGTCGCTGCCCGGTACGGACGCGGCCTGCGCGGCGAACGAGTCGACCCGGTTGCCGTGCGCCTCCGGGTCGAGCCGGCGCTCGGCGAAGGTGAACAGGCCGACCAGGGCCGTCAGCAGGATCGTGCCCTGCAGGAACAGGGCCGGACCGTCGACGGCGACGGCGCCCATCGCCGCGATGCCCGCCTTGGTCGTGCCGTAGCCGTCCGCGGCGAGCGCCACGACCGCGGCGAACGCGGCGACGAGCGCGACCACGGCGACGAACACCTGCGCGTAGTAGCGGGACTTGCGCGGTACGAACGCCTCGACCAGCACCCCGAGGACCGCCGCGCCGACGACGATCAGGGTGGGCGCGAGCTGCCCGTACTCGATCTTCGGCGCGTCGATCTTCGAGATCGGGTCGGCCGCCGTTGTCCACAGGTTGTGGACGGCTGTTGCGCTCACTTGGCCGCCTCCACCTCGGGCCGGGGGTCCTTCTTCTCAACATCGGACATGGTGTGCTTCACCGCCGGGTTCACGACGTCCGTGACGGGCTTCGGGTAGACGCCCAGGAAGACCAGCAGCACGACCAGCGGCGCCACCACCGCGATCTCCCGCACCCGCAGGTCGGGCATGGCGACGACCTCGGGCTTCACCGGGCCGGTCATCGTCCGCTGGTACAGGACGAGGGTGTAGAGCGCGGCGAGGACGATGCCGAGGGTGGCGATGATGCCGATCACCGGGTAGCGGGTGAACGTGCCGACCAGGACCAGGAACTCACTGACGAAGGGGGCGAGACCCGGCAGGGAGAGGGTCGCGAGCCCGCCGATCAGGAAGGTGCCGGCGAGCACCGGGGCGACCTTCTGCACACCGCCGTAGTCGGCGATGAGCCGGGAGCCGCGCCGGGAGATCAGGAATCCGGCGATCAGCATCAGCACGGCGGTCGAGATGCCGTGGTTGACCATGTAGAGCGTCGCCCCGGACTGGCCCTGGCTGGTCATCGCGAAGATGCCCATGATGATGAAGCCGAAGTGCGAGATCGACGCGTACGCGATCAGCCGCTTGATGTCGCGCTGGCCGACCGCGAGCAGCGCCCCGTAGATGATGCTGACGACCGCCAGGACGAGGATCACCGGCGTCGCCCACTTGCTGGCCTCCGGGAACAGCCCGAGGCAGAAGCGGAGCATCGCGAAGGTGCCCACCTTGTCGACGACCGCCGTGATCAGCACGGCCACCGGGGCGGTGGACTCCTGCATGGCGTTGGGCAGCCAGGTGTGCAGCGGCCACAGCGGCGCCTTCACCGCGAAGGCGAAGAAGAAGCCGAGGAACAGCCAGCGCTCGGTGCTGGTCGCCATGTCCAGCGAGCCGTCGGCCCGCGCCGCGGCGATCTCGGTGAGCGAGAAGTTCCCGGCGACCACGTACAACCCGATCACCGCGGCCAGCATGATCAGACCGCCGGCCAGGTTGTAGAGCAGGAACTTCACCGCCGCGTACGACCGCTGGGTCGCCGCCTTCTCCTCGCCGTGCTCGTGGGCACGGTCCCCGAAGCCGCCGATGAGGAAGTACATCGGGATGAGCATGGCTTCGAAGAAGATGTAGAAGAGGAAGACGTCGGTGGCCTCGAAGGAGATGATCACCATCGCCTCGACGGCCAGGATCAGGGCGAAGAAGCCCTGCGTCGGCCGCCACCGCTTGCTGCCGGTCTCCAGGGGGTCGGCGTCGTGCCAGCCCGCGAGGACGATGAACGGGATCAGCAGGGCGGTCAGCGCGATCAGCGCCACCGCGATGCCGTCCACGCCCAGCTCGTACCGCACCCCGAAGTCCGCGATCCAGGCGTGGGACTCGGTGAGCTGGTAGCGGTCGCCGTCCGGGTCGAACCGCACCAGGACGGTGATCGCCAGGACGAGCGTGGCGAGCGAGAACAGCAGGGCCAGCCACTTGGCGGCCGTGCGCCTCGCGGCCGGTACGGCGGCCGTGGCGATCGCCCCGATGGCCGGGAGCGCCGCCGTCGCTGTCAGCAGAGGAAAGGACATCGGTATCAGACCGCCCTCATCAGCAGGGTCGCGGCGACCAGGACCGCCGCGCCGCCGAACATGGAGACCGCGTAGGACCGCGCGAAGCCGTTCTGCAGCCTGCGCATCCGTCCGGACAGGCCGCCCATGGAGGCCGCCGTGCCGTTGACGACCCCGTCGACCAGGGTGTGGTCGACGTACACCAGGGAGCGGGTGAGGTGCTCACCGCCGCGGACCAGGACCACGTGGTTGAAGTCGTCCTGGAGCAGGTCGCGCCGGGCGGCCCGGGTGAGCAGCGACCCGCGCGGGGCGACGGCCGGCACCGGACGGCGCCCGTACTGGGCCCAGGCGACCGCCACGCCGATGACCATCACGGCCACCGTGGCGGCGGTCACCGTCAGGGCGCTGATCGGCGCGTGCCCGTGGTCGTGCCCGGTGACGGGCTCCAGCCAGTGCATGAAGCGGTCGCCGATGCTGAAGAAGGCACCGCCCGCGACCGACCCGACGGCCAGCACGATCATCGGGATCGTCATGACCTTCGGGGACTCGTGCGGGTGCGGCGGCTCGTACTCACCGCGCGTCCGGGCGGCGGGCTCCACGTCCGGCTGGGCCGGGGACGGCGTCGGCGCGTTGCGCCAGCGCTCCTCGCCGAAGAACGTCATCAGCATCACGCGCGTCATGTAGTACGCGGTGATGGCCGCGCCCAGCAGGGCGCAGGCGCCGAGGATCCAGCCCTCGGTGCCGCCCTTGGCGAACGCCGACTCGATGATCTTGTCCTTGGAGAAGAAGCCGGACAGGCCCGGGAAGCCGATGATGGCGAGGTAGCCGAGGCCGAAGGTGACGAACGTGACCGGCATGTACTTACGGAGGCCGCCGTAGCGGCGCATGTCGACCTCGTCGTTCATGCCGTGCATGACCGAACCCGCGCCGAGGAACAGCCCGGCCTTGAAGAAGCCGTGCGTCACCAGGTGCATGATCGCGAAGACGTAGCCGATGGGGCCGAGGCCCGCGGCGAGGACCATGTAGCCGATCTGCGACATGGTCGAGCCGGCCAGCGCCTTCTTGATGTCGTCCTTCGCGCAACCGACGATCGCACCGAACAGCAGCGTGACCGCGCCGACGATGGTGACGACCAGCTGGGCGTCCGGGGCGCCGTTGAAGACGGCGGCGGAGCGGACGATCAGGTAGACGCCCGCCGTCACCATGGTCGCGGCGTGGATCAGGGCCGAGACGGGGGTCGGGCCCTCCATCGCGTCCCCGAGCCAGGACTGCAGCGGCACCTGGGCGGACTTGCCGCAGGCGGCGAGCAGCAGCATCAGCGCGATCGCGGTGAGCTTGCCCTCGCCGGCCTGCCCGGCGAGACCGGGCTCCTCCAGGGTGCCGAGCACCGGCCCGAAGGCGAAGGTGCCGAACCACAGGAACATCAGCATGATCGCGATGGACAGGCCCATGTCGCCGACGCGGTTGACCAGGAAGGCCTTCTTCGCCGCCGTCGCCGCGCTGGGCTTGTGCTGCCAGAAGCCGATCAGCAGGTAGGAGGCGAGACCGACGCCCTCCCAGCCGACGTACAGCAGCAGGTAGTTGTCGGCGAGGACGAGGATCAGCATCGCCGCGAGGAACAGGTTCAGGTAGCCGAAGAAGCGGCGGCGCCGCTCGTCGTGCTCCATGTACCCGACGGAGTACAGGTGGATCAGCGAGCCGACGCCGGTGATCAGCAGGACGAACGTCATCGACAGCTGGTCGAGCCGGAAGGCGACGTCGGCCTGGAAGCCCTCCACCGGGATCCAGCTGAACAGGTGCTGCGTGACGGTGCGTTCCTCGGCGCCCTTGCCCAGCAGGTCGGTGAACAGCACCAGGCCGAGCACGAAGGAGACGGCCGCGAGCAGCGTGCCGATCCAGTGGCCGACGGCGTCCAGCCGGCGTCCGCCGCACAGCAGGACCACCGCTCCGAGCAGGGGCGCCGCCACCAGCAGCGCAATCAGGTTCTCCACGATTCAGCAGCCCCTCACAGCTTCATCAGGCTGGCGTCGTCGACCGAGGCCGAGTGGCGGGAACGGAACAGGGACACGATGATCGCCAGCCCGACCACGACCTCCGCGGCGGCGACGACCATCGTGAAGAACGCGATGATCTGGCCGTCGAGGTTGCCGTGCATCCGGGAGAAGGCGACGAACGCGAGGTTGCAGGCGTTGAGCATGAGCTCGACGCACATGAACACGACGATCGCGTTGCGCCTGATCAGTACGCCGGTGGCGCCGATCGTGAACAGCAGCGCGGCCAGGTACAGGTAGTTGACGGGGTTCACTTCGACGCCTCCTCGGCCCGCTTGAAGGTCGGCGCGTCGATCGCGGTGCGCTCCAGGCGCTCCTGAGCGCGCTGCTCCATCACCCGCAGGTCGTTGATCGCCTCCTGCGACACGTCACGGATCTGGCCGCGCTCCCGCAGCGTCTTGCTGACGGTGAGGTCCGACGGGGTGCCGTCGGGCAGCAGGCCCGCGATGTCCACGGCGTTGTGCCGGGCGTACACGCCCGGTGCCGGCAGCGGCGGCAGGTACTTGCCGTCGCGGACGCGCTGCTCGGCCAGCTCCCGCTGCGTCTTCGGGCGCTCGGTGCGCTCGCGGTGGGTGAGCACCATGGCGCCGACGGCGGCCGTGATGAGCAGGGCGCCGGTGATCTCGAAGGCGAAGACGTACTTGGTGAACAGGAGGGCCGCCAGGCCCTCCACATTGCCGCCCGCGTTCGCCTCGCCGATGCCGTTGAACTCGCTGAGCGAGGCGTTCCCGATCCCGCCGACCAGCAGGATGCCGAAGCCGAGACCGCACAGCAGGGCCAGCCAGCGCTGGCCCTTGATGGTCTCCTTCAGGGAGTCCGCCGCGGTGACGCCGACGAGCATCACCACGAACAGGAACAGCATCATGATCGCGCCGGTGTAGACGACGATCTGGACGACGCCCAGGAAGTAGGCGCCGTTGGCGAGGTAGAACACCGCCAGGACGATCATGGTGCCGGCGAGGCAGAGCGCGCTGTGCACGGCCCGCTTCATGAAGACGGTGCACAGGGCGCCGATCACGGCGACCGTGCCGAGGACCCAGAACTGGAAGGCCTCTCCGGTGGAGGTGCCGGCAGAGAGAGTCGCCGCGGCGGCGAGCTGCCCGGTCATCGCTCGATCACCTCCTCCGACGCCGGTTCCTCCGGGCCGAAGGTCGAGGCGGCCTCCTGCACGACCTCCCCCTTGGAGTGGGCGACCTGCTGCTCCGTACCGGGCGCGGCCTCGGTCACCAGGCCCCGGTAGTAGTCCTGTTCGTCGGTGCCCGGGTACATGGCGTGCGGGGAGTCGACCATGCCCTCCTCCAGACCGGCGAGCAGCTGCTCCTTGGTGTAGATGAGGTTGGCGCGGCTGGAGTCCGCCAGCTCGAACTCGTTGGTCATCGTCAGCGCGCGCGTGGGGCACGCCTCGATGCACAGCCCGCACAGGATGCAGCGGGCGTAGTTGATCTGGTAGACGCGGCCGTACCGCTCGCCGGGCGAGTAGCGCTCCTCGTCGGTGTTGTCCGCGCCCTCGACGTAGATCGCGTCGGCGGGGCAGGCCCAGGCGCACAGCTCGCAGCCGACGCACTTCTCCAGGCCGTCCGGATGGCGGTTGAGCTGGTGCCGTCCGTGGAAACGCGGAGCGGTGGTCTTCTGCTGCTCCGGGTACTGCTCGGTCAGCCGCTTCTTGAACATGGCCTTGAAGGTCACGCCGAAGCCGGCCACGGGGTTCAGGAAACCGGGCTCGGTCCCCTTGGGCTCCTCAGCCATCGGACGCCTCCTTTCCATCCGTGGATCCGACCGGAGATCCGTCACTCTGAGTATCGGGGGCACCACTGACAATCAGCTCCCGCTCCCGGCGCGGACGGCGTCGCGGCACCGGCGGCAGCTCCTGTCCCGGCAGCGGCGGTACGGGGAATCCGCCGCCCATGGGGTCGAAGGCGGGCGGGCCCTCGACGGGCCGTCCCTCCTCCTTCCCCTTGCCGCGGAACAGGTCGGCGACGAAGGACAGCAGCAGGAGGGCGAGGACGCCCGCGGCGATGTAGAGGGCGATGTCGGCGAAGTCGTAGCCCTCGTTCCGCAGCGCCCGCACGGTGGCGACGAGCATCAGCCACACCAGGGAGACCGGGATGAGGACCTTCCAGCCGAGCTTCATCAGCTGGTCGTAGCGCACGCGCGGGAGCGTGCCGCGCAGCCAGACGAAGCCGAACAGCAGGGTCAGCAGCTTGCCGGTGAACCAGAGCATCGGCCACCAGCCGTGGTTCGCGCCCTCCCAGAAGGTGCTGACGGGCCACGGGGCCCGCCAGCCGCCCAGGAAGAGGGTCACGGCGACGGCCGAGACGGTCACCATGTTGACGTACTCGGCGAGCATGAACATCGCGAACTTGATCGACGAGTACTCGGTGTTGAAGCCGCCGACCAGGTCGCCCTCGGACTCCGGCATGTCGAACGGGGCGCGGTTGGTCTCGCCGACCATCGTCACGATGTAGATGAGGAAGGAGACCGGCAGCAGCAGGACGTACCAGCGGTCGGCCTGCGCCTCGACGATCGTCGACGTCGACATCGACCCCGAGTACAGGAACACGGAGGCGAACGCGGCGCCCATGGCGATCTCGTACGAGATCATCTGCGCGCAGGAGCGCAGACCGCCGAGGAGCGGGTAGGTGGAGCCGGAGCTCCAGCCCGCCAGGACGATGCCGTAGATGCCGACCGAGGCGACCGCGAGGATGTACAGCATCGCGATCGGCAGGTCGGTCAGCTGCATGGTGGTGCGGTGGCCGAAGACCGAGACCTCGTTGCCGGCCGGGCCGAAGGGGATCACCGCGAACGCCATGAAGGCCGGAATGGCCGCCACGATCGGCGCGAGGACGTACACCGCCTTGTCCGCGCGTTTGACGACGACGTCCTCCTTGAGCATCAGCTTCACGCCGTCGGCGAGCGACTGGAGCATGCCCCAGGGGCCGTGCCGGTTGGGGCCGATGCGCAGCTGCATCCAGGCGACGACCTTGCGCTCCATGACGATGGAGATCAGCACGGTCACCATCAGGAAGGCGAAGCAGAACACCGCCTTGAGGACGATCAGCCACCAGGGATCGCGGCCGAACATCGAGAGGTCTTCAGCGGCGAGGTACGGGCTCATGCCTCCACCTCCTCGGGGGCCTCGTCGGCGAGGGTCGCCGGGCCGATACGGACGAGTGAGCCGGGCAGGGCCCCGGTGCCGGAGGCGACGCCGCCGCCGACGGAGTTCAGCGGGAGCCACACCACGCGGTCGGGCATCTCGGTGACGGCCAGGGGCAGCTCGACCGTTCCCTCGGTGCCGGTCACCGCGAGCAGGTCGCCGTCCTTGACGCCGGCCTCGGCGGCCGTGGCGGCCGACACGCGCGCGCGGGCGGCGTGCCGGGTGCCGGCGAGCGCCTCGTCGCCCCGCTGCAGGACGCCCTCGTCGAGCAGCAGCCGGTGCCCGGCGAGCACGGCCTCCCCGGCGGCCGGCCGGGGCAGTGCGCCCGCGGTCTCCAGCGGGTCGGTGGCCCGGGGGCCGTCCCAGGTGCCGAGCCGGTCGAGCTCCGCGCGGATGGTGCGCAGGTCCGGCAGTCCCAGGTGGACGTCCATGGCGTCGGCCAGCATCTGCAGCACGCGCGCGTCGGTGGGCGCGGTCCGCCGGGTCATCTGGTCGGGCTTGAGTGCCGCCTCGAACATGCGGACCCGGCCTTCCCAGTTGAGGAAGGTGCCGGCCTTCTCCGCGACCGCGGCGACCGGCAGGACGACGTCGGCGAGCGCGGTGACCTCGCTGGGCCGCAGCTCCAGCGACACCACGAACCCGGCCTCGGCGAGCGCGGCACGCGCGCGTGCCGGGTCGGGCAGGTCGGTGACCTCCACGCCCGCGACCAACAGCGCCTGGAGCTCACCGCGTGCCGCCGCCTCGACGATCTGTCCGGTGTCGCGGCCGTAGCGGTGCGGCAGTTCCGCCACGCCCCAGAGGGCGGCGACCTCCTCACGCGCGCGCGGGTCGGTCGACGGGCGGCCGCCGGGCAGCAGCGCCGGCAGCGCGCCCGCCTCCACGGCGCCGCGCTCCCCGGCCCGGCGCGGGATCCACACCAGCCGCGCGCCGGTGGCGGCGGCGAACCGGACGGCCGCGGTCAGGCCGCCCCGTACGGCCGCCAGCCGCTCGCCGACGACGATGACCGCGCCCTCGCCCCGCAGCGCCTCGGCGGCCCTGGCCCCGTCGCCCTCCAGGCCGACGCCGCCGGCCAGGGCGTCCAGCCACTCGGTCTCGGTCCCGGGAGCCGCCGGCAGCAGCGTGCCGCCGGCCTTCTCGAGCCCGCGCGTGGCGTACGTGGCCAGGGCGAAGGTCTTCTGTCCGTGCTTCCGCCAGGCCTTGCGCAGCCGCAGGAAGACGCCGGGCGCCTCCTCCTCGGACTCGAACCCGACCAGCAGGACCGCGGGCGCCTTCTCCAGGTGCGTGTACGTGACGCCCGTACCGTCGAGATCGCGGCCGCGGCCCGCGACCCGCGCGGCGAGGAAGTCGGCCTCCTCGGCGCTGTGCACGCGCGCGCGGAAGTCGATGTCGTTGGTGGCGAGCGCCACCCGCGCGAACTTGCTGTACGCGTAGGCGTCCTCGACGGTGAGCCGGCCGCCGGTCAGGACACCGGTGCGGCCGCGCGAGGCCAGCAGGCCCTGCGCCGCGATCCGCAGCGCGTCCGGCCAGGACGCCGGCTCCAGCTCGCCCTCCGGGTTGCGCACCAGCGGCGTGTCGAGGCGGTCCCGCAGTTGCGCGTACCGGAACGCGAAGCGTCCCTTGTCGCACATCCACTCCTCGTTGACCTCGGGGTCGTGTGCGGCGAGCCGCCGCATGACCTTGCCGCGCCGGTGGTCGGTGCGGGTGGCGCAGCCGCCGGAGCAGTGCTCGCACACCGACGGCGACGAGATCAGGTCGAAGGGGCGGGAGCGGAACCGGTACGCCGCCGAGGTGAGCGCGCCGACCGGGCAGATCTGGATGGTGTTGCCGGAGAAGTACGACTCGAAGGGGTCGCCCTCGCCGGTGCCGACCTGCTGGAGCGCGCCCCGCTCGATCAGCTCGATCATCGGGTCGCCCGCGACCTGGTTGGAGAACCGGGTGCAGCGTGCGCACAGCACGCACCGCTCACGGTCGAGCAGCACCTGCGTGGAGATCGGGACGGGCTTCTCGTAGGTGCGCTTCCTGCCCTCGAAGCGGGACTCGGCGTTGCCGTGCGACATCGCCTGGTTCTGCAGCGGGCACTCGCCGCCCTTGTCGCAGACCGGGCAGTCCAGCGGGTGGTTGATGAGCAGCAGCTCCATCACACCCTTCTGGGCCTTCTCCGCGACCGGCGAGGAGAGCTGGGTCTTCACCACCATCCCGTCGGTGCAGGTGATGGTGCAGGACGCCATGGGCTTGCGCTGGCCCTCGACCTCGACGATGCACTGGCGGCAGGCGCCCGCCGGGTCGAGGAGCGGGTGGTCGCAGAACCGGGGGATCTCGATGCCGAGCTGCTCGGCGGCCCGGATGACCAGGGTGCCCTTGGGCACGCTGATCTCGGCGCCGTCGATGGTCAGCGTCACGAGGTCCTCGGGCGGGACCGCCGCCTCTCCGCCTCCGGAGGAGCGCTCGCCCGCGGCGGAGCCGCTTGTGGACTGCTGAACGGTCATGCGTTCACCTCCGTACGGTGGTCGGCCCAGGCCGTCGACCTGGCCGGGTCGAAGGGGCAGCCCCGGCCCGTGATGTGCTGCTCGTACTCCTCGCGGAAGTACTTGAGCGAGGAGAAGATCGGCGAGGCGGCGCCGTCGCCGAGGGCGCAGAAGGACTTGCCGTTGATGTTGTCGGCGATGTCGTTCAGCTTGTCGAGGTCGGCCGTCCGTCCCTTGCCGGCCTCGATGTCGCGCAGCAGCTGGACCAGCCAGTACGTGCCCTCGCGGCAGGGTGTGCACTTGCCGCAGGACTCGTGGGCGTAGAACTCGGTCCAGCGGGTGACGGCGCGGACGACACAGGTCGTCTCGTCGAAGCACTGCAGGGCCTTCGTGCCGAGCATGGAACCCGCGGCGCCCACTCCTTCGTAGTCGAGAGGGACGTCGAGGTGCTCGTCGGTGAACATCGGCGTCGAGGAGCCGCCGGGCGTCCAGAACTTCAGCCGGTGGCCCGGCCGCATCCCGCCGCTCATCTCCAGCAGCTGGCGCAGCGTGATGCCGAGGGGCGCCTCGTACTGTCCGGGGTTCGCGACGTGGCCGCTGAGGGAATAGAGCGTGAAGCCGGGCGACTTCTCGCTGCCCATCGAGCGGAACCATTCCTTGCCCCGGTTCATGATGGCGGGAACCGACGCGATCGACTCGACGTTGTTCACCACAGTCGGGCACGCGTAGAGGCCCGCGACGGCAGGGAAGGGGGGACGGAGCCGCGGTTGACCCCGGCGGCCTTCGAGCGAGTCGAGCAGTGCGGTCTCCTCACCGCAGATGTACGCGCCCGCGCCCGCGTGCACGGTGAGTTCGAGGTCGAGTCCGCTGCCCAGGATGTTCTCGCCGAGGAAGCCGGCCGCGTAGGCCTCGCGCACGGCCTCGTGCAACCGCCGCAGAACGGGGACGACTTCACCACGCAGATAGATGAAGGCGTGAGACGACCTGATGGCATGGCAGGCGATGACGATGCCCTCGATGAGGCTGTGCGGGTTCGCGAAGAGGAGCGGAATGTCCTTGCACGTTCCGGGCTCCGACTCGTCGGCGTTGACCACCAGGTAGTGGGGTTTTCCGTCCCCCTGGGGAATGAACTGCCACTTCATCCCCGTCGGGAAGCCGGCGCCGCCGCGCCCGCGCAGACCGGACTCCTTGACGTACGCGATGACGTCGTCCGGTGACATGGCGAGCGCCTTGCGGAGCCCCTCGTACCCCTCGTGCCTCTTGTAGACGTCCAGCGTCCAGGACTCGTCCTCGTCCCAGAAGGCCGACAGCACGGGTGCGAGCAGCTTCTCCGGGCTCATGTCCTTGAGTTCGGGTGCCAAGGTCATCACTCCCCCTCCTCGGCGACGGGACCCTCCGAACCGGAGGGGCGGGGCGAAGCCTCTCCTTCACGGGTGGTGGTGGGTGACGGGTGGGCCGGGTCGGAGGCCGACGTGGCCTGCGGCGCGTCGTGCGAGCTGAGGTGCTCCGTCGGTGACGGCTCGTGCGGCGGGGTGTCCCGGGGCGCCTCACCGCGCGGGTGCACCACACGCGCGGGTGCGGCCTCCCCCTTGGCCAGCTTCAGACCGATCAGGGAGGCGGGGCCCGCGCTCCCGGTGGCCTCGACCGCTCCCTCGCGCTCGTCGGGGAAGCCGGCCAGGATGCGGGCGGTCTCCTTGAACGTGCACAGGGGCGCCCCGCGGGTGGGCGCGACCGGGCGGCCGGCGCGCAGGTCGTCGACCATGCGCTTGGCGCTCTCGGGTGTCTGGTTGTCGAAGAACTCCCAGTTCACCATCACCACGGGCGCGAAGTCGCAGGCCGCGTTGCACTCGATGTGCTCCAGGGTCACCTTGCCGTCGTCGGTGGTCTCACCGTTGCCGACGCCCAGGTGCTCCTGGAGCTCCTCGAAGATCGCGTCGCCGCCCATGACGGCGCACAGGGTGTTGGTGCACACCCCGACCTGGTAGTCACCGCTCGGCTTGCGCCGGTACATGGTGTAGAAGGTGGCGACCGCGGTCACCTCCGCGGTGGTCAGGCCGAGCACGTCCGCGCAGAACCGCATCCCGGTGCGCGTGACGTGGCCCTCCTCCGACTGCACCAGGTGCAGCAGCGGCAGGAGGGCGGACCGGGAGTCCGGGTAGCGGGCGATGACCTCGCGCGCGTCGGCCTCCAGCCGGGCCCGGACGTCGTCCGGGTAGGCGGGCGCGGGCAGTTCGGGCATGCCCAGGCTGACGCCCCGCTCGGACCGCTCCGAAGAAGAGGTGGTCACCGGTCGACGCCTCCCATCACGGGGTCGATGGACGCGACGGCGACGATGACGTCGGCGACCTGGCCGCCCTCGCACATCGCCGCCATGGCCTGCAGGTTGGTGAAGGACGGGTCGCGGAAGTGGACCCGGTAGGGGCGGGTGCCGCCGTCGGAGACGACGTGCGCCCCGAGCTCGCCCTTGGGTGACTCGACCGCCGCGTACGCCTGTCCCGGCGGGACGCGGAAGCCCTCGGTGACCAGCTTGAAGTGGTGGATCAGGGCCTCCATGGAGGTGCCCATGATCTTCTTGATGTGGTCGAGGGAGTTGCCCAGTCCGTCCGGTCCCAGGGCGAGCTGGGCGGGCCAGGCGATCTTCTTGTCGGCGACCATGACCGGTCCGGGCTGGAGCCGGTCCAGGCACTGCTCGACGATGCGCAGCGACTGGCGCATCTCCTCCAGCCGGATCAGGAAGCGGCCGTAGGAGTCGCAGGTGTCGGCGGTCGGGACCTCGAAGTCGTAGGTCTCGTATCCGCAGTACGGCTGCGCCTTGCGCAGGTCGTGCGGCAGGCCGGTGGAGCGCAGGATCGGGCCGGTGGCGCCGAGGGCCATGCAGCCGGCCAGGTCCAGGTAGCCGACGTCCTGCATGCGGGCCTTGAAGATGGGGTTCCCGGTGGCGAGCTTGTCGTACTCCGGGAGGTTCTTCCTCATCGTCCTCACGAACTCGCGGATCCGGTCCACCGCGCCGGGCGGCAGGTCCTGGGCGAGTCCGCCGGGGCGGATGTACGCGTGGTTCATGCGGAGCCCGGTGATGAGCTCGTAGAGGTCGAGAATGAGTTCACGATCACGGAATCCGTAGATCATGATCGTGGTGGCGCCGAGCTCCATGCCGCCGGTGGCGATGCACACCAGGTGGGAGGAGAGCCGGTTCAGCTCCATCAGGAGCACCCTGATGACCGAGGCCCGGTCGGGCACCTGGTCCTCGATGCCGAGGAGCTTCTCGACCGCGAGGCAGTACGCCGTCTCGTTGAAGAACGACGTCAGGTAGTCCATGCGCGTCACGAACGTGGTGCCCTGGGTCCACGTGCGGTACTCGAGGTTCTTCTCGATGCCGGTGTGGAGGTAGCCGATGCCGCAGCGGGCCTCGGTGACCGTCTCGCCGTCGATCTCCAGGATCAGACGGAGCACTCCGTGGGTGGACGGGTGCTGCGGCCCCATGTTGACGACGATGCGCTCGTCGTCGGCGCGGGCCGCGGTCTCGACGACCTCGTCCCAGTCTCCGCCGGTGACCGTGTATACGGTGCCCTCGGTGGTCTCCCGGGGGGAGGCCACCGAAGAGGTGGTCCCGAAGGGACTCGATGAGGGGTGGTGGCCGGGCGACGGGTTGGGAGTGCTCATGAGTACGACCTCCGCTGGTCCGGAGCCGGGATCTGGGCGCCCTTGTACTCGACGGGGATGCCGCCGAGGGGATAGTCCTTGCGCTGCGGATGGCCCTGCCAGTCGTCCGGCATCATGATCCGCGTCAGGGCCGGGTGACCGTCGAAGACGATGCCGAAGAAGTCGTACGTCTCGCGCTCGTGCCAGTCGTTCGTCGGATAGACCGAGAACAGCGACGGGATGTGCGGGTCGCTGTCGGGGGCGCTGACCTCCAGGCGGATCAGCCGGTTGTGGGTGATCGAGCGCAGGTGGTAGACGGCGTGCAGCTCGCGGCCCTTGTCGTTCGGGTAGTGCACGCCGCTGACTCCGGTGCACAGCTCGAAGCGCAGGGCGGGGTCGTCGCGCAGGGTGCGGGCGACCCGGACCAGGTGCTCGCGCTCGATGTGGAAGGTGAGCTCGCCGCGGTCGACGACCGTCTTCTCGATGGCGTTCTCCGGGAGCAGGCCCTGCTCCTCCAGGGCTCCCTCCAGCTCGTCGGCGACCTCGTCGAACCAGCCGCCGTAGGGGCGGGACGCCGGTCCCGGGAGCCGGACCGAGCGGACCAGTCCGCCGTAGCCGGAGGTGTCGCCGCCGCCCGCGGCGCCGAACATGCCGCGCTGGACGCGGATCTCCTCGCCGCCCTGTCCGCGCTGGCCGGGGAGGTTCTCGGCGGACAGGTCCTTCTCGGGGTTGACCCCGTCCGACCCGTTCGCGCCGTTCGCGTCGCTCATCGCAGCAGCCCCTTCATCTCGATCGTGGGCAGGGCCTTGAGCGCCGCCTCCTCCGCCTCGCGGGCCGCCTCCTCGGCGTTCACGCCGAGCTTGGAGCCCTGGATCTTCTGGTGGAGCTTGAGGATGGCGTCCATCAGCATCTCGGGGCGGGGCGGGCAGCCGGGGAGGTAGATGTCGACCGGGACGATGTGGTCGACGCCCTGCACGATCGCGTAGTTGTTGAACATGCCGCCCGAGGAGGCGCAGACCCCCATGGAGATCACCCACTTGGGGTTCGGCATCTGGTCGTAGACCTGCCGCAGCACCGGCGCCATCTTCTGGCTGACCCGCCCGGCGACGATCATGAGGTCCGCCTGCCGCGGTGAGCCGCGGAAGACCTCCATGCCGAAGCGCGCCAGGTCGTAGCGGCCGGCGCCGGTGGTCATCATCTCGATGGCGCAGCAGGCGAGGCCGAACGTGGCGGGGAAGACGGACGACTTGCGCACCCAGCCCGCGGCCTGCTCGACGGTGGTCAGCAGGAATCCGCTCGGCAGCTTTTCTTCGAGTCCCATGGCTAAAGGCCCCTCAGTCCCATTCCAGGCCGCCGCGCCGCCATACGTACGCGTACGCGACGAAGACGGTGAGCACGAAGAGCAGCATCTCCACGAGCCCGAAAATCCCCAGGGCGTCGAAGGTGACGGCCCAGGGGTAGAGGAAGACGATCTCGATATCGAAAATGATGAAGAGCATCGCCGTCAGGTAGTACTTGATGGGGAAGCGCCCGCCGCCGGCCGGCGTGGGGGTCGGTTCGATACCGCACTCGTAGGCCTCGAGCTTGGCGCGGTTGTACCGCTTCGGACCGATCAGCGTGGCCATGACCACGGAGAAGATCGCAAAGCCTGCCCCGAGGGCTCCCAGTACGAGGATGGGCGCATACGCGTTCACCGCTCCTCGCTCCTCTCAGTCGGCACTGACTGTGGCGGTTGTGCGTCGGGCCGATCCGGCCTCAACAGCCCCACGAACCACGCCCGCCCCGGCGAAGATCGAGAACATGTGAAGCAGGTCACAAGCCCAACCGCTCCGCATCTTATGCCCGTGGGTCTGTGATCTGCGACACGGGGTATTGCACAAGCTTTGTGATCTCCACCACCTGACGAACGATCATGAAGTCGGATGAGCAGTGATCTTCACACGCCAAGCATCCACCCGATCACCAAAGGTGACATTTTGCCTCGTCAGCGCAGCTCAAACGGGCCGTCTCCATATCAAGAAGCTTCCCGCGCATGCAAATTGGTGCTGGACTCGATCTCTTGATAGAGGAACGTTCACACGTCAGAGGGGGTCAGGAACGGGATGTGGACGTGTGCACGCGTTCACGAAGTCCCGACGCCGCGATCCGGCCACCGCCCCGACTGCCGCCCCGGCCGTCGATCCAGCCATTGATCCAGTCGTCGATCCAGCCACCGCTCCAGCCGTTGATCGAGTCGTCGATCCAGCCATTGATCCAGTCGTCGGCCCCCGCGTCGATCCCGCCGGCCGGCCGGAGTGCGACCGGAGCTCCCGGACGCGACGGCGCGGGCAACCGTTCCGTGACCTCCGCCACATTCATGAGAGGCGCATGAGAGGAGGGATTGGCCAACCAGTCCAACCAGTGGTAAGCGCGGGGCAATTCGGACGTAACGATGAAAGTACGTGATCACGGGCTGATCACGGGCGCCCGCAATGTCCGTTAGGGCGTCAATAAAAAGCGACACGCCCGGGATTCTGAGCCCCGGTTGAACAACTGTGGCGCAGCACACGTTTCTTGAAGATATGAAGCAGCGCCTGGTACCGGTTGTTCCCATGTCCCACACCGCTCACATACGCAGCCACCGGAAACCCCGCCGTACCGCGTCGTCCGCGATCGCGATGCGGGCCGGCGTTGCCGGTGGCGTCCTCAGCACCCTGGCAGTGGCCGGGGCGTCGGGTTCGGCGAACGCTGCCGAGCCGGTGACGCAGACCCTCGAACTGCCCACCCTGACGGCTGACCTGGCCGCCCAGGTCGCCCAGTCCGCGGACGCCACCCAGCAGGCCGCCGCGAACTACCAGCTGCAGGCCGAGCGTGACGCGGCCGCGGAGAAGGCCGCCAAGGAGGCCAAGGCCGACCTCGCCGTGGCCAAGAAGAAGGCCGAGGCGAAGAAGAAGGCCGCCGAGGAGGCCCGCAAGGCCGCCGCCGAGCGCGCCGCCCGTGACGCCGAGCGCACCACCCTCACCACCACCACCGCCGCCGCCACCACCACGACCGCCTCCGCGCCCGCCAGCGGCAGCGTCGCCACGGTCATCGCCTTCCTCAAGGCGCAGGTGGGCGACGCCTACGTCATGGGCGCCTCGGGCCCCAACGCCTGGGACTGCTCCAGCCTGGTCCAGGCCGCGTTCAAGCAGGTCGGCGTCGACCTGCCGCGCGTCTCGCAGGACCAGTCGATGGCCGGCACCGACGTCTCGCTGTCCAACCTCCAGGTCGGCGACATCCTCTACTGGGGCGGCAAGGGTTCCGCGTACCACGTGGGTGTCTACATCGGAGGCGGCCAGTACCTGGACGCCGCCAACCCCTCCAAGGGCGTCGTCATCCAGGACCTTTCCGGCTACCCCGCGTCGGGTGCCGTGCGCGTGCTCTGAGCCGCGTCCCGTCATGGGCCGGAGGGCCGCTGCCGCTCGGGGGCAGCGGCCCTCCGGTGTGCCCGCACATCGGGTTGAGATCGCCCGATTGCCCGAATCGTCCCGCCGCTCGGGCGGGTTGACGGTCCCGGTACGCACCGGCCGAACACCGTGCAGCCCCGTGACGGCCCCTCACGGCGCCCCGGCGCGTACGCCGACGGCCGGGGTCCGTCCTCCGGGCCCCGGCCGTCCACGGCGCCGCTCACGGCTTCACGCCGCGCGGGCGCTCACTCACGCCTTCGGCGCCACCTTGCTCAGACCGTTGATGATGCGGTCCATCGCGTCGCCGCCCGTCGGGTCCGTCAGGTTGGCGAGCAGCTTCAGGGTGAACCTCATCAGCATCGGGTGCGTCAGTCCGCGCTGGGCGGCGATCTGCATGACCTTCGGGTTGCCGATGAGCTTCACGAAGGCCCGGCCGAGCGTGTAGTAACCGCCGTAGGTGTCCTTCAGCACCCGCGGATAGCGCTGGAGCGCGATCTCCCGCTGGGCCGGGGTGGCCCGCGCGTGGGCCTGGACGATCACGTCGGCGGCGATCTGCCCGGACTCCATGGCGTAGGCGATGCCCTCGCCGTTGAAGGGGTTCACCAGACCGCCCGCGTCGCCGACCAGCAGCAGGCCGCGCGTGTAGTGCGGCTGGCGGTTGAAGGCCATGGGGAGCGCGGCGCCGCGGATCGGGCCGGTCATGTTGTCCGGGGTGTAGCCCCAGTCCTCCGGCATGGACGCGCACCAGGCCTTGAGGACCTCGCGCCAGTCCAGCTCCTTGAAGGAGTCCGAGGTGTTGAGCACGCCGAGGCCGACGTTGCTCGTCCCGTCGCCCATGCCGAAGATCCAGCCGTAGCCGGGCAGCAGCCGGTCCTGCGGACCGCGGCGGTCCCACAGCTCCAGCCAGGACTCCAGGTAGTCGTCGTCGTGGCGGGGCGAGGTGAAGTACGTGCGGACCGCGACGCCCATCGGGCGGTCCTCGCGGCGGTGCAGGCCCATCGCCAGGGACAGCCGGGTGGAGTTGCCGTCGGCGGCCACGACCAGCGGGGCGTGGAAGGTGACCTCCTGCTTGTCCTCGCCGAGCCTGGCCTTCACACCGGTGATGCGCCCGGTGCGGTCGTCGACGATCGGCGCGCTCACGTTGCAGCGCTCGTACAGCCGGGCGCCCGCCTTCTGGGCCTGCCGGGCGAGCTGCTCGTCGAAGTCGTCGCGCTTGCGGACCAGTCCGTAGTCGGGGAAGGAGGCGAGATCCGGCCAGTCCAGCTGGAGGCGGACACCGCCGCCGATGATGCGCAGGCCCTTGTTGCGCAGCCAGCCGGCCTCCTCGGAGATGTCGATGCCCATCGACACCAGCTGCTTCACGGCGCGCGGGGTGAGGCCGTCGCCGCAGACCTTCTCCCGCGGGAACTCGGTCTTCTCCAGCAGGAGCACGTCGAGTCCGGACCGGGCCAGGTGGTAGGCGGTGGTGGAGCCGGCTGGCCCCGCGCCCACGACGATCACATCGGCGGTGTTGTCGGAGAGGGGCTCGGTCACGGCGGGATCTCCCCAAGTTCGAAATCTGCGTGCCGACCGGCACTGGACACGGGCAGTCTATTCAGCACGATTGATCACCCGGCTGAAGGGCTGCCCCGTGAACCGAGCTCTCCCCGCTGTACGGTTGCGCGTCCCCACCCACGAGGACGCCTTCGCCTGGCACCGGATCTTCGACGACCCGGACGTCATGGAGTTCCACGGCGGCGCGTCGGCGGAGCTGTCGGTCTACGAGGAGCTCACCGCCCGCCAGCGCCGCCACGACGCCCAGCTCGGCTTCTGCCTGTGGAGCATGCTCGACGAGTCCGGCCGGGTCATCGGCTTCACCGGCGCCCAGCCGTGGGAGCGCGACTGGGGACCCACGGGCGAGATCGAGATCGGCTGGCGGCTCGCGCGGGAGCACTGGGGCAAGGGGTACGTCACCGCGGCGGCCCGGCAGACGCTGGAGCGGGTGACGGCGGCGGGCCTGAAGGGCGTGGTGGCGATGGTGGACGCCCGTAACTCCCGTTCCATAGCGGTCACCCGGCGGCTCGGGATGCGCCTCGCCGAGACGTTCACGCTCGCGTCCGGCCCGCGGGAGGCCCACTGCTACCGGCTGGACCTTTGACTGCTCTCCTCCCTGACGGGAGGGGATTCCTGGCTCAGGCCGCCTCCCGGAGCGGCGCTCCGGGAGGTCTTGCGCCCTCGACACCAGCCGGGTCCAGACCTGCCCGGAGAAGCATCACGCGGGCGGAGTTCTTGTCCCTCGGGGAGACGGCTCCGCACGCGGTGCAGGTGTAGGTGCGTTCCGACAGCGGCAGGGCGTGCTTGGCTCTCGCTCCGCACCGCGCGCAGTCCATGGTGGTGTGCGCGGGATGTACCAGCCGTACGTCCCGGGCGTGTTTGCGACCCATCTCGACCAGGGCCTGTTGGGTGGCGCCGATTGCGGCGTCGGCGGCCTTACGGGCCATCGAGGTGCGGGCGAGGAACTTCGGCCGGAAGTCCTCCACCGCGATCACATCGTGGTCCCGCACAACCTTCTTCGCCCACTTGCGGGCGGTGTCCTGCCGCTGTCGGGCGATCTTCGCGTACGTCTTCGCCCGCCACCGCTTCGCCTCCCGGTACCCCTTCGACCCCGCCTGCCCCTTCTTCGTTGGTTTGCGGCGGGCCATCATCCGGTCATAGCGGGACAGCTTCTGCTGTGTCTTGAGGCCGTGGCAGGGGTGGGGCAGGTCGTGGGCGTCGGAGGTGGTGGTGGCCGTCTCCTTCACGCCCCAGTCGACGCCGATCACCTCACCGGTCGGCGGCAGCGGCTCAATCGGGGCGGGGACGACGAACGAGGCGTACCAGTGCCCGAGACCATCGCGGTAGACCCGCACGCTCGACGGCTCGGCCAGGAGAGGACGCGACCACACCACGGTCAGGACGATCCCACCCGCCAAGTGCAGGCGCCCGTCCCTGAGGCGGAAACCACGCCGCGTGTAGTTCAGCGACGGGTCACTCCCGCGCCGCTTCTTGTGCCGGGGCATCCCGGCCCGCCGCTTCACCGGTAGCCGGTTCCTGATGTCCTTCAATGCCTTCGCGCGGGAGACGGCGAAGTCACGAATGACCTGCTGCTGCGGCACCGAGGCACCCTCGGACAGCCACGGCGTCACCCCACGGGCCCGCGTCAGCATCCCGTCCAGCCGGGCCGGACCGCATACCTCCCCCTCGGCGTAGGCCTTCCTGGAACGGGCCACACACTCGTTCCACAGCCACCGACACCGCCCCCACTCCCCCTCCAACCCCGCACGGGCAGTGGCCGACACCCGCAACCGGTAGGTGTACCGAGCACGCCCAACCGCCTCCCCCACAGCCCGCACCCCCTGCCTCTGTTCCGATCAGCCGACTCCCGACCCACTGACCGTACGTACGAGCCCCGCACTCCCGCACATATCTCCCGCCACAATCACCCCGCCCATCGACCAACGGAACGCGCGTTCGCATTCACCCGGCTCCGCTGCGCGCGGTATGCGGCCCTCTCCCGCAAGCCAGGGGTGCCCCCACTCCAGCGTGAATGCCGGGCCTCATCGCAAAAGGCCAGGTGAGCCCAACAACCGAAAGTCACCCAAAGTAATCAATTGTCACGGAAAGCCACGTAAAGCTTCCGGCGGGCACGGCACGGGTCTACTCTGCCGGTACCGCTTGGGGGGTGACGTCCGTGCGCAGGACACCCGGGACACCGACACCCGAAGTGCGCGTGCCGCGCCTGGTCGGGCTGATGGCCGTGGACGCGCGCGAGTCGGCCCGGGCACGGGGCCTGTCCGTCGACGCCCCGGACCGGCCGGACTTCCAGCGCGCCGTCGTCGACTACGTCGTACGCCAGTATCCGCAGCCCGGCACGGAGGTGCCGCGGGACTCCGTGGTCCACGTGTGGTTCGACCTCGGTGAGGGCGAGGGCGGCGGCGGAGTGCGCGAGCCGCGCGGGCCGGTGCCGCCCGCGGGCGGGTTCCGGCGGGAGCTGGAGGAGCCCGCCCTCCCCCGCGCGGTGGTGCTCAGCTCTCCTTGAACCCCCGGTGCAGCGCCACCACTCCGCCCGTGAGGTCGCGCCACGCCACCTTCGACCAGCCGGCGCCCTGCAGCCGTCCGGCCAGCGCGGGCTGGTCGGGCCAGTCGCGGATGGACTCGGCGAGGTAGACGTACGCGTCCGGGTTGGACGACACCGACCGGGCGACCGGCGGCAGCGCGCGCATCAGGTACTCGGTGTAGACGGTGCGGAACGGCGCCCACGTCGGGTGCGAGAACTCGCAGATGACGATCCGCCCGCCGGGCCGGGTCACCCGGTGCATCTCGCGCAGGGCCGCGTCCGTGTCCTGCACGTTGCGCAGCCCGAAGGAGATGGTGACGGCGTCGAAGACGTCGTCCTTGAAGGGCAGCCGGGTCGCGTCGCCGGCCGTGTACGGGAGCCAGGCGTTGTTCCGCTTGCCGACCCGGAGCATGCCCTGGGAGAAGTCGCAGGGCACGACGTAGGCGCCGGCGCGGGCGAAGGGCATCGACGAGGTGCCCGTGCCGGCCGCCAGGTCCAGGACCTTCTGCGCGGGCCGGGCGTCGACGGCCTTCGCGACCTCCTTGCGCCATCGCCGGTCCTGGCCGAGGGACAGCACGTCGTTCGTCAGGTCGTATCGTTCCGCGACGTCGTCGAACATCGAGGCGACTTCGTGCGGCTGCTTGTCCAGGGATGCGCGGGTCACGCGCCCATTCTTGCAGCCCGCCCACCGGGCAGGAGCGTCGGCTTCCGGCGCGCGGCGACGTCCTCGACCCAGCCGCACGCGAGGACGAAGCCGCCGATCAGGACCCAGCCGACGCCGAACAGGAACCACCGGCTCTCCAGCGGCAGGTGCGCCTCGAACGCGGGCACCTCCCAGAACCGGTCGATCAGCGGCACGGCCAGGATCAGCGCCAGTTCGTGCCAGAGGTAGATCGTCACGGCGCGCGCGTTGAACACGGCGACCAGCCGGGAACGGGACGGCCCCACGAGGCCCGCGTACTCCTTGGCGTACATCAGCAGCGTCACGAATCCGGCCGACCAGAAGGCCTGCGCGAGCGGGTTGTCGTCCAGGTCGTAGGTGCCGCCGTACGCGGACTGGTGGGCGAGGGCGTACCAGCCGCCGTAGGCGAGTGCGGCGAGCGACGCCACGGTGACGACGAGGGGGCGCAGCCGCCCGAGCACCCCGTCGTGGTGGGCGAAGCCGAGGAGCCAGCAGAACAGGAAGGTCACGAGGTCGGTGAGGGCGCTGCCGAACCGGCCCTCCGGCGGCTGCCACACGTACGTGAGGACGACGACCGGGACGAGCGACAGCGCCAGCACCACGACCGGGGCCAGCCGCAGCACCCGCAGCAGCAGCGGGGAGAGCAGCACGAACCACAGGTACGTCCGCAGGTACCAGACGATGTCCCAGGCCTGTTCGGCCCAGGCGCTGCCCGGCGGATCGCCGAGCGGAACGATCCAGTACACGATCTGCCACCCCGGCATCCAGCCGTGCACCAGCATCGCGGTGACCACGAAGAGGCCCCAGAACCAGAACGGCGGCAGCAGACGGCGGACCCGGCTCCGGATCACCGTGAGCGCGGGGCGCCGCAGCGACCTGGCCATCAGGGTGCCGGCCAGCCCGAACATCACCCCCATCGACGGGAAGACCAGGCCGGCCCAGGCCCAGCCGAAGGTGTGGTACGCGACCACCCGGACGAGGGCCACCACGCGCAGGAGGTCGAAGTACCCGTCACGGCCCGCGGGAGCTGCCGGGGCCTCCGGGGCCGCCGGGGCCTCCGGTTCCGGGCTTTCGGCCCGTACGGCCCGTACGGCCCCCTTGCGGTGCGCTCCCATCAGCCGCCCGTCCCCGCCGGCATCCCGACCTCGCCCGTCCGCTTCAGCTTCTGCCAGCGCAGCCGGCCGCCGGTCAGGGCGGTGACACAGGAGTGGATGAGGACGAGGTACATCATCTGCCGGTACGCGAGCTGCTGCAGCGGCATCATCAGCAGGTACCGGTACTTCTCCCGGTCGAGCCGGAAGGCGTACGCGGCGCACACCAGCTGCACTCCCAGGACGGCGCACCAGGCCAGCAGGGCGGCCTCGAAGTCGACGAAGAGCATCGAGTACACGGTGAACACGTCGATGAGCGGCGCGAACACCGGCGTGACGACCTGGAAGAGCACCACCAGGGGCATGCCGACCCGCCCGAAGCGCCCCGAGGGCCCCTTGTCCGTCAGGGACTTGCGGTGCTTCCACAGCGCCTGCATGGTGCCGTACGACCAGCGGTAGCGCTGCGACCACAGCTGCCGCAGCGACCGGGGGGCCTCGGTCCACGCGCGCGCGTGCTCCTCGTAGACGACCCGCCATCCCGCGCGGTGCAGCGCGATGGTGACGTCGGTGTCCTCGGCGAGGGTGTCCTCGCTCATCCCGCCCGCCTGGAGCACGGCCTCGCGGCGGAACGCGCCGATCGCGCCGGGGATGGTGGGCATGCAGCGCAGCAGGTCGTACATGCGCCGGTCGAGGTTGAAGCCCATCACGTACTCGATGTGCTGCCAGGCGCCGATGAGCGTGGAGCGGTTGCCGACCTTGGCGTTGCCCGCGACGGCGCCCACCGCCGGGTCGGCGAAGGGCTGCACCAGGCGGCCCACGGTGTCCGGTTCGAAGACGGTGTCGCCGTCCATCATCACGACGATGTCGTGCCGGGCGCTGCGGATGCCGTTGTTCAGGGCGGCCGGCTTGCCCGCGTTCTCCTGCCGGATCACCCGGACATTGGGCAGGCCGAGCGCCTCGGCGAGCTCCGCCGTGCCGTCCGTGGAGCCGTCGTCGACGACGACGATCTCGATCGGGTGGGTGCTCCCGGCCAGCGACCGCAGGGTGTTCTCGATGCACTCCTTCTCGTTGTACGCCGGGACGATCACGCTGACCGGCCGGGTGACGGGCGGCCCCCAGCCGAAGCGGCGTCTGTTGCGCTGCCGGTGGTGGCGCCGGGCGAGGACGAGCATCAGCCCGAACCGCCCCATGACGGCCACGCCCACGATCACCAGGCCGGCCGAGAGCGCGGGCACCGTCCACTCGGCGACGGCGACGGCCGCGACGAGCGCCTTGCCCTCGTAGAGGGTCGCGCCGGTGGCGGTGCGGTGGGAGGCCTGGAGCACGTTGCCGGTGCCGGACGGGGCACCGGCGGCGGGTCCGCCCGCTCCGGATCCGTCGACCCCGGCTCCGTCGGCTCCGGATCCACCGGCGGGCTGCTGCTGCTCGGCCATGGCGCCGCTGACGGTGGTGAAGCCGTAGCCCTTCGCCTGCATCTTCTCGATGTATTTCGACAGCGCCGCGAGGGTCTGCGTGCGGTCGCCGCCGGAGTCGTGGAAGAGCACCGAGGCACCCTCCCCGTCCTCCGGGGTGGCCCCCTCGACGATCTTCGCGACGCCCGGCTCCTTCCAGTCCTCGCTGTCGGTGTCGATGAAGACGCTGGTGTACCCGTCCTCGCCGAGCTGCTGGTAGACCTGCCAGCTGTAGTTGTCGACGGCGTCCGTCTTGGAGGAGTACGGCGCCCGGAACAGCGTGGTGGTGATCCCGGCCGCGCCCGCGAGCGCGAGCTGGGTCTGCTCCATCTCCCGGGTGACGCGGGAGGAGCTCTGGTACGACAGGTCGACGTGCGTGAAGGTGTGGACGCCGATCTCGTGGCCCTGCTCGACCAGGTCCTCCACGATGTCGGGGTGGCGCGACACCATCGAGCCGACCACGAAGAACGTGCCGGGTACGTCGTACTCCTCCAGGACCTCCATGACCTTCGGCGTCCAGGTGGGGTCCGGTCCGTCGTCGAAGGTGAGCACGATCGTCCTGTCCGGGACGGAGGTGGTCTCGGCCTGCCCGCCGGGGAAGGTGAGGATCGGGCCGCCGTCGAGGACCTCGTCGGGCACCTCGGAGGACGAGGCCCCGGTGCGGACCCGCTGGTCGTCGCCGACCTCGGCGCGCAGATAGCCGTCGAGCAGCATCACGCAGGTCAGGGCGAGCAGGAGGAGCAGCGCGAGGAGGACCCGCGGCCGGTGCAGCGCGGCGGCGCGCCCGGCGGCGCGCTCGATGCGGGTGGGGGCGCGGCGCCGGCCGCGCGCGGGGGGCGCGGCGGTCATGAGGTCGCCGAGGGGGTGGGGACGGCGGTGGCGCTCGGAGTGCCGGCCGGCGGGGACGGCGGTGTGCCGGTCGGGGCCGTCCCGCCGCGCGGTCCCGCGCCGCCACCGGGAGCGGCCTCCCCCTGCCCGCCCCCGAACGGCAGCAGCGAGGCCGGTGTGACCGAGGTGCCGATGCCCATGAAGGCCGTCCCCAGCACGACCGCGTACCCGGCGCAGACGGTTCCCAGGAGCAGGCCGATCCGGCGCAGCAGCCTGGCCCGGCGTCCGGAGGAGTCGACGAAGACGGGCCCCTCACCGGGCCCGTTGCGGCGTTTGCGGCGACGGCCGCGCGCGGCGGCGCGGCTTTCGATGGCGGGATCGGAATGCATGGCCCGGACGGTAGGGGCCGTTGTGTGGGGAAAACCCGGTGCTTCCTGTGAGTCTCCCGTGGGAAGGCCGCGAACCTCTCCGTCCCCTGAGAATCACCCGGAACCGGGCGCACATCCTCAGGAAGCGCACAGACCCCTGTGTCACGTTGACCGTCCACCCGACGTCTCATGAAGGGAACGAGCATGATGCGCGGTCCACTGAAGTCCGTTGCCGGGCTCGCCCTCCTCCCGGCCCTGGCCCTGGTCGCGGCCACCGCGGGCTGTTCCGCCGGGGGCACCACGACGGACGCGGCCCCGGCGGACCCCGCCCCCTCGGCCTCGTCGTCGTCCGCGCCGGTCACCGCGTACGCGCCGTACGTCAGTGCCGTCGCGGCCTCCGACACCGACGCGGCGGGTTCCCCCACGACGTACAACCTGGCGTTCGTGATCTCCTCCGGCAGCGGCTGCACCCCGTACTGGAACGGCACCCAGGACATCGACGACGCGACCGTGACGTCCCGGATCGCGGGGCTCACCGGGTCCGGCGCCGACGTCCGCGTCTCCTTCGGCGGCGCCTCCGGCGACGAACTGGCGGCCACCTGCGACACCGCGGCCGAGCTGGCGGAGGCGTACGGCACGGCGCTGGACGCGGCCGGCGCCACCCGCGCCGACTTCGACGTCGAGGGCGACGAACTCGCCGACTCCGCCTCCGTGGACCTGCGTTCGGAGGCGATCGCGCTGCTCCAGGAGGAACGCACCGACCTGGAGGTCTCGTTCACGCTCCCGGTCATGCCCTCGGGGCTCGACGAGGACGGGCTGGCCCTGCTGGCGTCCGCCAACGACCACGGCGTCCGGGTCGCCACCGTCAACCTCATGACGATGAACTACGGCGAGTCCTACGACGGTGACATGGGCGACTACGCCCGCACCGCCGCCGGGGCCGCGAACACCCAGCTCCAGGACGTCTTCGGGCTGTCCGAGGCCGCCGCCTGGCGGGGCATGGCGCTCACCTCGATGCTCGGCGTCAACGACGTGGAGGGGGAGACGTTCACGCTCGCGGACGCGGCGGAGGTGCGGGCCTTCGCGGAGGAGAAGGGCGTCGCGTGGGTGTCGATGTGGTCGACGTTCCGGGACAAGGAGTGCGGCGAGGACGCCTCCGCGGACGACGCGTTGACGAACTGCAGCGGGGTGGAGCAGGAGGACGGGGCGTTCGGGGAGGCGTTCGCGGGGTGAGGACCGGCGCCGCCACGGAACCGGTGCCGCCACGGAACCGGTGCCGCCACGGAACCGGTGCCGCCACGGAGCCGGCGCCGCCACGGGTCAGCGCCGCCGGTACACCAGGCGGCCGCCCACGACGGTGGCCACGCACGTGGACGCGCCGTCCCGCACGAGGGCGTCCCGGTCGGGCACGTCGAACACCGCGAACCGCGCGGGTTTCCCGGCGGCGAGGCCCGGCAGCAGCACGAGAGGAACCGGGGAGAGCGCCGCGGGCCCGGGCAGTGCGGCCGGACGCCCCGCCAGGGCGAGCCCGGCCCTGCGCACCGCGTCCAGGGCCTCGCGGCCGCGCAGCTCACCGGCGACCGCGACCGTTCCGTGCGCCAGCATGCGCTGCACTCCGCGGCGTGCGCTGGCGCCCCGCGCGGACGGTCCGGCGGCCAGGAGTGCCCGCGCGCGCTCCCCGAACACCGGCTCGGTACCGAGCCGGTCCGCCTCGCGCGGGTCGGGGTGGTACGCCTGCTCCAGCAGTTCCGGACCGTAGGGGTTGAGCAGGCCGGGCGTCAGGATGCCGGGCCACCGCCGCAGCCGGGCGTCCGGATGACCGGCGGCCAGCTGTTCGTACGGGCCGACGGCGGCGATGTGCGCGCCGTCGACCACGACGGCGGTCTCGGGCGAGGCGTCGGCGGTGTGAAGGGTCAGCACGGGGACGTCAGTTGGAGGCCAGGAGCTTCAGCTCCGGGTGGGCCGTGCCGCCCTCGATGGCGGTGGAGGAGATGTGGGAGACCACGCGGTCGTCGGCGGGGTCGTTCGCCGGGTCGTCGTGCACGACGAGGTGCTCGTACGTCGTCGACCGCTGCGCCGGGACCCGTCCCGCCTTGCGGATCAGGTCGATGATCTCCAGCCGGTTGGAGCGGTGCCTGGCGCCGGCCGAGGAGACCACGTTCTCCTCCAGCATGATCGAGCCGAGGTCGTCCGCGCCGTAGTGCAGGGAGAGCTGGCCGACCTCCTTGCCGGTGGTCAGCCAGGAGCCCTGGATGTGCGCCACGTTGTCCAGGAAGATCCGGGCGATGGCGATCATCCGCAGGTACTCGAAGAGGGTGGCCTGGGTGCGGCCCTTCAGGTGGTTGTTCTCGGGCTGGTAGGTGTACGGGATGAACGCGCGGAAGCCGCCCGTGCGGTCCTGCACGTCACGGATCATCCGCAGGTGCTCGATCCGCTCGGCGTTGGTCTCGCCGGTCCCCATGAGCATGGTGGACGTGGACTCGACACCGAGGTTGTGCGCGATCTCCATGATCTCCAGCCACCGCTCGCCGGACTCCTTCAGCGGCGCGATGGCCTTGCGGGGGCGGGCGGGGAGCAGTTCGGCGCCCGCGCCGGCGAAGGAGTCGAGCCCGGCCGCGTGGATGCGGGTGATCGCCTCGTCGACGCTCACCTTGCTGATCCGCGCCATGTGCTCGACCTCGCTCGCCCCCAGGCTGTGGATGACGAGCTGCGGGAACTCCTTCTTGATGGCGGCGAAGTGCTTCTCGTAGTACTCGACGCCGTAGTCCGGGTGGTGCCCGCCCTGGAACATGATCTGCGTGCCGCCGAGCTCGACGGTCTCGGCGCAGCGCCGCAGGATGTCGTCGAGGTCGCGGGTCCAGCCCTTGGCGGTGTCCTTGGGGGCCGCGTAGAAGGCGCAGAACCTGCACGCCGTGACGCACACGTTCGTGTAGTTGATGTTCCGCTCGATGATGTACGTCGCGATGTGCTCCGTACCGGCGTACCGGCGCCTGCGCACGGCGTCGGCGGCGGCGCCCAGCGCGTGCAGCGGGGCGTCGCGGTAGAGGTCGAGGGCCTCTTCGGGGGTGATCCGCCCACCGGCGGCGGCACGGTCGAGGACGGTCTGAAGGTCGGCCTTCTCGGTCACCGGCGTCCCTTTCGGAGGGGTTGTGGACGGACCGATCCAGCGTACGCCAGCACTTCCGGGCGACCGGCGTCAGGCCGCGTAGGCGCCGATCAGCAGCCCGGTGAAGGCCCCGCTGATCAGGAAGGGACCGAACGGGATCGCCGTCTTGCGTCCCGCCCTCCGGGCGACGACGAGTGCGCCCCCGTACAGCGCCCCGAACACGAACCCGGCGAGGGTGCCGAGCATCACGGTCGGCCAGCCGTACCAGCCGAGGACGGCGCCCGCGCCGAGCGCGAGCTTCACGTCGCCGAAGCCCATGCCGCCCGGGTTGACGAGGAACAGCACGAAGTAGCCGGCGCCCAGCGCGAGCGCGCCCAGCAGGGCGGTGGTCCACTCCCCCGCGTGCTCGGGGGTGAGGGCGGCGAGGCCGAGCAGGACCAGGGCGGCCCCGGCGAAGGGGAGCGTCAGCGGGTCGGGCAGCCGCTGCACCCGGAAGTCGACCACCGCCAGCAGCACGCCGACGGGCGCGAGCAGCAGCCAGACGCCCAGCTCGGGCCGGGTCCCGGTGGCGGCGGCGAGGGCGGCGCAGACGAGGGCGGTGACGGTGGCGGGAGCGGCGCCGGGTCCGTACGGCGGTCCCGCGCACGGCCCGCACCGGGCCCGCCCGAGCCAGCCGCCGACCGGATGCCCCGCCGGACACGCCGCCCGCCACTCCTCCCCCGGCGGGACGGAGAGCCGGTAGGCCGCCCGCGGCAGCACCGCGCCGGCCGCCGCGCCCCACAGCGCGGCGGCGACGATCAGCCAGAGGTCCAGGTAGGCGCTCAGGTGGTCGCTCATCCCGCCGCCACGACCACGTCACGCCGCGCCGACAGCGGCGCCCCGCTCCTCGGAGCCGTCGAGCGGGACGGGCTGGGACTGCGGCGTCGCGGCATGGCGGGTGTCCTGGGTCGGCGACAGGAGGGACTACTGGACCTACAGGGATCTTATTGACTCGAACGGCCCCGGTCGAAAGGCCGGAGCCGTTCTCTTCGCTCGCGGCAGTCAGCGAACGGCGATCTCCCTGACGGCACCTTCGAGACCACCCAGGACATCCAGCCAACCCACCACTGAGGTCGGTCCCTCAGCGGCGCATCAGCCCGCCCGGTCGGCGAACAGAGCAGCCGGATCAGTCACTTGCATGGCCCGGTCTGCCCAGGTCCTGAGCTGCTCCGGGTCGGAGCAGGCGTTCACCCTCACACGGATGTCGTCCGTGACCTCAAGGGGCCCGGCGTCCGCGAGAGCCAGGACGAGCTCGGCGAGCGATTCAGGCGACCAGTCAGCCTCGGCCGTCATCTCCAGGTAGGCCCGCAGGAAGACAGGGTGCCCGAAGAGGATCATCGGCGGGCACCTGTCCTCGTCATGACAGTCGTGGTGCTCAGTCGACGAGCTGACCATCGGCTCTCCTTCCTGGTCGGAGTGATCAACGCGTCAGACCGCGGCAAGGTCACACCACACGTACTTGCCCCGGCTGCCGTCCCTCGCGTGGGGCTGCCAGCCCCAGAGGTCGGCGCAGGCCCGCACCAGGGCCAGTCCGCGCCCCTCCTCCGCCTCGGTGAGCTGCTCCCAGCGCCCCGGCGGCTCGGGCGGTTCCGGGTCCGTGTCCCACGCGCCGACGCGCAGCACGCCGTCCGCCCAGCGCACGCGCAGCGCCGCCGGCCCCTTCGTGTGCCGTACGGAGTTGGCGACCAGCTCCGTCGCCAGCAGTTCGGCGGTGTCGACGAGGCCGATCAGGCCGTGCATCGTGAGGATCAGCCGGAGGGTGCGGCGGCAGATGGTCACGGCTCGCGGGTCGTTGGGGATGGACAAGGTGTACTCCCATGGGGTCACCGAGTCGATGGGCTCGCTTTCGGGCATGGGTGGACTCCGCTCGGAGAAGGGGATGTCAGCCGGTGGCACCGCCGCTCCGCCACGGCATGGCGAAGCAGTGCACTTCCGGCACCGGGCAGTTCCGCACCGTGCGCGGAACATCACTGACGGTATTTCCTAACTTTAGGAAGCTGCAAGCGTCTGCCGTACTCTGACCCTCGAACGAGGTACTTGGGCCAGGCACTTGAGACCAGGAGGCATGGGTTGCCGCCGAAGAGACACCTCACGGCCCGTAGGGTGCGATTGGGTGCCGAGCTGCGCAAACTGCGCGAGGCGATGGGTATGAAGTCGAGAGAGGCTGCGGAGCTGCTCGGCGCCGACTCCGTACAGATAAGCCAGATCGAGTCCGGCGTCGCAGGTGTGAGCGCCAAGCGCGTACGCCACCTCGCGGCGCACTACGCCTGCACGGACGAGGAGTTCATCGACGCACTCGTCGCGATGGCCACCGATCGCACGCGTGGCTGGTGGGAAGAGTACCGAGGAGTACTGCCCTCGGTGTTCCTGGACACCGCCGAGGTCGAGCACCACGCCACGGCCCTGCGCGAAATCGTGATCACGCACGTTCCCGGGTTGCTTCAGACCGCTGACTACGCCCGTGCGGTGTACACCTACATGATGCCGGGCCTACCCGAGAGCGAACTGGCGCCTCGAGTAGAACACCGGATGCGGCGGCGCGCCGTGATCGAGGGAGACGACCCGACACCATACGAGACGATCATCCACGAGTTCGCCCTCCGGGTCCGCGTGGCCGACCGCCAGGTGACCCAGGCCCAACTCCGCCGGGTTCTGGAGCAGATCGAGGGCGGTCACGCGGTCGTGCGCGTCATCCCCGTCAACCAGGACGGCTTCGCCGGTGCCGACGCCTCGATGATGCACGCATGCGGCCCCGTACCCCAACTTGACACCGTATTGCGCGACTTCCCCACCGGAACCGCCTTCATCGACGTCGAACCTCAGTTGAATCAACTTCGAACACTGTTCCGTAAAGTGGAGAAGGCGTCGCTGGCCCCTGCGGCTTCGCTTGATTTCATCCACCACTTGACGAAGGAACTGTGAGACGAGCCATGACCGAGCCCCTGCGCTGGCGGAAGTCCTCGTTCTCCGGCGGCGGCGACGGCAATACCTGCGTGGAGGTCGCATCGCTGCGCACCCGAGTCGCCATACGCGACTCCAAGCGCCCCACCCGCGGCCCCCTCTCCTTCCCGGCCCCCGCTTTCGACGCCTTCGTCGACGCCCTCAAGTCGGGCGGTGGGGACGGGATCGGAGGCAAATGAGCCGGGCCCCGGCCTGCGAACAGACCGGGGCCCGGCGCACGCCGGAAGCGACGCTCAGAGCATCGTGGTGCGCACGGCGCCCTCGTGGGCCACCGAGCCGCCGAGACCGGCGGAGACGCTGAGGGGGCCCGCCTCGGCGTAGACGCCTACACCGACGGAACCGTGGTCCGCGACGACGGCCACACCGGCGTCGATGCCGGCGGAGACGGACTGACCGCCGGACACGTTGTCGAGGTCCGCGTCGGAGATTTCGGCCGTTTCGACCTGGGGGACGAAGTTCATGGCTGGCCTTTCCATTCGTAGCAAGGAACGCAGCGGCGGGGAATTCGCCGGAAGCCCGGAACCGGGACTCACTCCGACGAGCCGTGCGCACCGATCAAAGCACTCACGCCAACAGCCGACCAGTGGCGCGCAGTCGACGGAAGCTGCCTCAGCGTCACCGAATTCACCAGTGTGGTAATCCGGTCATGAAACAGGCCGACTCCTTCACATCACCCACCGGTTCCCGAAGCCTCCGGCCACCGGCAGGCACTTTTCCGAACGGCTCCTCACACCGCGCCACGGCTTCCTCCCGGTTTCCCTCCCTTTCCGTACGTCCGTCCGGTGAACGGTGTGCAGGTCCGAGGGATTTTTCGGGTCGGGGCGACTGTGACACTTCCGGGAGCGTCAGACCGCCCCGTTCTCCTCCGCCGCCTCCGACGTCACGCGTCACCCGCATCACGCGTCGGGAAGGTCCCCGTATCGATCTCGACCCGCTCCCCGGTGGCCAGCGTGAAGCTGACCGGCTCGCCGTACGGGATCTCGGCGGTCCGCCCGTATCCCGAGGCGCACGGCTCCGACATCAAGGTGACCGTCCTCTTGAAAGGGTCGGCGATCATGTAGAAGTCGATCCCGAAGCGACCGTACTTCCGAACGTTCCGAACGTAGTCCTTCTCGTCCTCCGGTTCCGACGGGACCTCGACCACCGCCAGCACGTCAAGGCACGAATAGCTGTTCTTCCGGCGCTCGGCATCGAAGTCGACGATCGTCAGGTCCGGCGCGGCGTCGTTCTCCCCGGGGAACGTGATGAGTACGTCACCGAAAACACGTTCCCGTGCGATCCCGGAGGCCTTGACCGCGTCCTTGACGTCGGAGACGGTCCAGTCCTGCTCCGGACTCTGTGGCGTCATGATCACCCTGCCGTCGAACACCTCGACCTTGTACCCCTCGGGGACGGCACCCCGCTCGATCAGCTCGCTCATCACTGACACGGCAGCTCACCTCCTACCGGCATTATGGCTGGCCGAGGCAGGGCGGGTGCGGCTTCGGACCGGCCCGCCCGGGTGTCAGACGGCCGGCAGCGCGTAGATCTCGGGTCCGTGGGTGGCCAGCAGCCGGTTGCCGGAGACGGCCACCTGCCACGGTTCGCCGTTGTCCTTGTTGTCGTCGTAGACCCAGCGGAGCTTGCCGGTCCCGGTCTCCAGCGCGACGAGGCCGCCGGACAGGGCGCCGCCCGCCCCGTAGAGGGAGGACCCGACCCGCAGGAACGTCTCCGGGCCGTCGACCTCCAGCTCCTCGCAGAGCCAGGTCCGCTTCCCGGTCCTGACGTTCACCGCCCAGACGCCGTCGTCGTGGTCGCTGACGTACAGCACGCCGTCGATCACCGACGGGTTGCGGAAGCCCCGGCGGCCGTTGGGGGAGAGGGTCCAGCGGGTGTCGCCCGTGTCGGCGTCGACGGCCGTCAGCTCGTCGCCCGGCAGGAGGACGAGGCCGTTCGCGACCGTGGGCCGCCAGGTCCAGTCCTCACCGATCTTCCTGGTCCACAGCTGCGCACCCGTGGCGGTGTCCCGCACCGTGAGATTGCGGTGGGAGTCGGCGTACACCAGGTGCTTGCCGGAGACGCTGCCCTGGACGTCGTAGTCGTCGGTGCCCCAGTCCCGTCGCTGCAGCCATGTCTTCCTGCCGGTGGTGTGGTTGATGGCGGCCACGGCCGTCCGGTGGTCCGTGGCGCTCCTGGACTCGCCGAAGTCCTTCGCCGTGACGTAGACGTTCGTGTCGTCGACGGCGATGGCGGAGTCGACCGCGACCGACGTGCCCAGCCGGCTGCGCCAGACCTCCTCGCCGGTCCTCACGTCGAGGGCGACGAGCACGCCGTCGTAACCGCCGTCGGCCAGGAACACCTTGCCGTCGTGGAAGAGGAGGGGCTCTCCCGGGCGGCACGCCTCCTTCTTCGACCAACGGGCCTTCCCCGTCCTCACGTCGTACGCCACGAGCGGATCGCCGCTGATCAGCAGCAGGCCGTCGTGCGTGAGCAGCGGTACGAGGGAGGTGGTGCTGTCCTCCGCCGCCGACGTGTGCCACAGGGGCTGGGGCGCCACCCCGGGCGGCGGCGTGGTGAACCGCTCCCCGGCCGGGTCGGCCGCGCCGCCCCGGCCCGCCCCGCCCGGCGTGGCAGGGGAGCCGTCCCCGTTCTGTGCGAGCCACCAGGCGGCTCCGCCGCCCACCACGGCGACACCCGCGGCGGCGCCCAGCGCCAGGCCGAGCACCCAGCGACGGGACCGGACGGCGCCGGCGCCCGGCCCGCCGAGCCGCACCGTGCCGGGCAGGGGTGTGCCCGGAGCTCCTCCGTGGGCGGCGGAGCCGTGACCCGGCGTCGGCGCGCTTCCGTACCCCGGCGTCGGCGCACCGCCGTACCCCGGGGTCGGCGCGCCGCCGGGGTGACCGCCGTACGCCTGGGCCGGGTCGCCCGCACCGGGTCCCGCCGTCATGGTCGGCGCCGGGCCGAAGGACGCCACGGCCGGAGCCGGGTCCGGGGCGTCCAGGTCGAGGATCCCCGCCGCGTGCGTCGCGATCGTCGACGCCACCGCCGACGGCAGCCAGTCGGTCAGGACGGGCTCGACGCCCCGCGGAGCGAGGGACGACACGATCCGCGCCGGTGCGGGGCGGTGGGCGGGGTCCTTCATCAGGCACGCGCGGACCAGGCCCAGCAGGGACTGCGGTACGCCGGTGAGGTCGGGCTCGCCGTGCACGATCTGGTACAGCAGCGCGGCGTGCGAGGAGGCCCCGTCTCCGAAGGCCCCCCGCCCGGTCGCCGCGAACGCGAGCACCGCGCCCAGGGAGAAGACGTCGCCCGCCGGGCCGACGTCCATGCCCTGTGCCTGCTCCGGGGACATGTAGCCGGGCGATCCGACCACGACTCCCGTCTGCGTCATGCGGCTTCCGTCGACCGCCCGGGCGATGCCGAAGTCGATGACGCGGGGGCCGTCGGCGGCCAGCAGCACGTTGGACGGCTTGAGGTCGCGGTGGATCAGGCCCGCCGCGTGCACCTCCTGCAGCGCCGCGGCGAGGCCCACGGCCAGGGCGTGGACGGTGCGCTCCGGCAGCGCGCCGTGCGCGTCGACCACGTCCGTGAGGTCGGGGCCGAGCACGTACGTCGTCGCGAGCCACGGCAGCGCCGCCTCCGGGTCGGCGTCCACGACCGGCGCGGTGTGACGGCCGGACACCGCCTTGGCTATCCGCACCTCGTGCCGGAAACGGGCCCGGAAGTCGGCGTCCGCCGCGAGGTCCTGACGGACCACCTTCACGGCGACGGTACGGCCACCGGGCGAACGCGCCAGGTACACGCGTCCCATGCCGCCGGCGCCGAGTCGTCGCAGCAGGCGGTAACCACCCAGTTCGCGCGGGTCGTCCGGCTGCAGAGTCTCCATGGTGGCCTTCCCCCGTCGTGATGCCCGTGCGGCATGTGATGCGGCTGGTGTCGTTCGCCGACGCGAACACATTAGTGAGCGCCGGGGGACGGACAGCGACCGGGAGCAGCCGGAAGGCACTCACTTGATCTTCGAAAGCCGGGCCTTCGGTGATCCCGAGTCCTTGCTGTCCGACTCGTACACCAGGTCGTCGCCGACCGGGGTGAGGCGGACCGTGTGCTCGGCCTGGCTGCAGACGTCACGGTTGGACCCGGCGCCGACGGACGTCGTGACGAGCCGGTCCTTCGTGACCTGCTTCAGGGTGAGGACGTCGTCGCAGACGCCGCCGAGGATGTCCGTGTGCCGGAGGGTGCCCACCTGTTCGCCGACCTTCGCCTGCTTGAGCGTCACCCGGAACGTGCCGAGCGGGATGGCGATGCTCTCGCGGGAGTTGGCCTGGCCCTCCCAGGTGCCGAGGTAGGAGGCGGGGACCGTGGTGGGCGGTGCCGCGGGCCGGGACCCACTGCCGGAATCCGAGGGGCCGCCGCCCCGGGAGTCGCCCGGCAGCAGGTCGAGTACGAACACGGAGCCGACGGTCACCGCGGCCAGCGCGCCCGCCACCGCGAGGGCGACCGTGCAGCTGACGCGCCTGCCCCGGCCGCCGCGGTCGGGGGAGGAGGTGGCCGCGAACGAGACGGAGAGCTTCCCGGGGCCGGTCCGCTCCCCCGGCTGGGTCGGCGGGTGCGGGGTCACGGGTGCGCGGGACGGGGCGTCGCGTGGCCCGGGGACGGCCGCCGCGCCCGGCTCCCGCGTCCCCGGCATCACGGGCGGCGGGCCGAAGGCCCCGGACGCGGCACCGGCCGTCGGGACGTCACCGACCGACGGGGCGTCACCGGTCGGCGGAGGGCCGAACGCACTGGGCCCCGCCCCGGTCACCGAGGAGCCACCCGCCGACGGACCACCGAAGCCCCCGGACGCCGCCCCGGCCGCCGGGGCATCACCGGCCGGCGGAGGGCCGAACGCACCGGGCGTCGAGGAGCCCGCCGACGGACCACCGAAGCCCCCGGCCGTCGACGCCTCCCCCACCGACGGCCTGCTGAACCCCACCGGCCCCGACGGTCCCTCCCCCGCCGCCTCCAGGTTCAGCACCCGCACCGCGCTCCGGCTCACCTGTTCCACCAGGGCCCCCGGGAGCCAGCCGGCCGTCATCAGGCTCGCCGCCCCCTCCGGAGCGAGCCGTCGGGCCAGCTCGGCGGGGGCCGGGCGGGCGGACGGATCCTTGTCCAGGCAGGACTCCGTCAGTTCGCGCAGCTCGCCGTCGAGCCCGCCCAGTTCGGGCGGCTCGTGCACGACCTTGTAGAGCAGCGCCGCCGAGGAGTCGCCGGGGAACGGGGGGCTGCCCGTCGCCGCGTACGCCAGGACGGCGCCGAGGGAGAAGACGTCCGCCGCGCCCGTCACGCCCTTGCCGAGGATCTGCTCGGGGGACATGTAGCCGGGGGAACCGATCGACACGCCCGTCGACGTCAGGGACGCCGTGCCGTCCGTGGCGCGGGCGATGCCGAAGTCGATCAGGAGGGGGCCGTCGAGGGTGAGGAGCACGTTCGACGGCTTCACGTCCCTGTGCACCAGGCCCAGTGCGTGCACCGCCGTCAGCGCCTCCGCGAGCCCCGCGCCCAGCGCCCGTACGGTGGGCGCGGGCAGCGGGCCGGTGCCGGTGACCGCCGCGGCGAGGGAGGGGCCGGCCGCGTAGGCGGTGGCGACCCAGGGGACCCGGGCGTCGGGGTCGGCGTCCAGGACGGGGGCCGTCCAGGCGCCGCCGACCCGGCGGGCGGCGTCGACCTCGCGCCGGAAGCGGGCGCGGAACTCCTCGTCCAGCGCGAAGTGCGGGTGCACGATCTTCACCGCGACCGTGCGGCCCCCGGCGCTGCGGCCCAGATAGACCCGGCCCATGCCACCGGAGCCGAGCCGGCCCAGCAGCCGGTAGGGCCCCACGACCGTGGGCTCGTCCACTTCTAGCGGCCACATGGCGCCACCCCTCCCCCGTCACGCCCGTACGCCGGAACCTTCCAGCAGGGTAGTGGGCGGGCCGCCCACGGCCTCAGGGCTGGAGCAGATCGATCTTCACGTCCGCCGGGAAGCCCGTCGTCGGCCCCACCCGGCGGGCGAACTCGGCGACCGCCTCCAGCTGCGGGGCGCCGAAGCTGAAGTCGAGGGTGGTGAAGTACTGCGCCAGGGTCGCCTCGTCGAAGGCCTCCCAGCGGGCCGCCTGCTCGGCGACCTTGCCGACCTCCTCCAGGGAGAGGTTGCGGGAGGCGAGGAAGGCCTCGTGCACCTTGCGGGTGATGACCGGCTCGCGCTCCAGGTAGTCGCGGCGCACCGCCCACACCGCGAAGACGAACGGCAGGCCCGTCCACTGCTTCCACAGTGCGCCCAGGTCGTGCACGTCGAGCCCGTAGCGGGGCCCGTCGAGCATGTTCGCGCGCAGGGCCGCGTCGCCGATGAGGACGGCCGCCTCGGCCTCCTGCATCATCAGGCTCAGGTCGGGCGGGCAGGTGTAGTAGTCGGGCCGTACGCCGTACCGCTCGGCGAGGAGGAGCTGGGCGAGGCGTACGGAGGTGCGGGAGGTCGACCCGAGGGCGACCCGTGCCCCGTCCAGCCGGTCCAGCGGGACCTGCGAGGCGATCACGCAGGACATCACGTCGCCGTCGCAGCCGACGGCGATGTCCGGGAAGGCGACGAGCCGGTCCGCGTGCTTGAGGAACTCGACGAGGGTGACGGGCCCGATGTCGAGGTCGCCCTGCACCAGCTTCTCACTGAGCTTTTCCGGGGTGTCCTTCGTCAGCTCGAAGTCGAGGAGCGTGCCCGTTCTCGCGAGCCCCCAGTACAGGGGCAGGCAGTTCAGGAACTGGATGTGGCCGACGCGCGGCCGGGTGCGAGGATTGTCCACATCGTGAGGCTAGTCCTCGTCCCCGGCGGATCGGCCCCCGCCCCCTGGCCGCCCAAGCGTTCGACCGGACGCCCGTGACGGACGGGGTGTTCAAACATTCGGGTGACGTGATCTTGATCCCTATTGCATTCGGGAGTCTGCGTGCTAGGCTCTTCCGCAAGTTGCAGTTTGGTTTCCCTTGCAGTACAGAGCCTGCGGAGCATGTGACCGCGGGCTCTCGTCGTTCTCAGACGGATGCACTTGTGCGGAATAGTCTTCACACTTGCTGGTTCTGGAGCAGGGCAACCCTTTGGGCCCAAGGAGGGCTTATGGCTACCGGAACCGTGAAGTGGTTCAACGCCGAAAAGGGCTTTGGTTTCATCGCCCAGGAAGGCGGCGGCCCCGACGTCTTCGTCCACTACTCCGCGATCAACGCGAGCGGCTTCCGCTCCCTCGAGGAGAACCAGCAGGTGTCCTTCGACGTCACGCAGGGTCCGAAGGGCCCGCAGGCGGAGAACGTCACCCCGGTCTGATCCTCACCCGATCCGGGAACGACTAGCAGTACCCAAGGAGCCCCGCGCCGTCAGGCGACGGGGCTCCTGCCTTTTCCCCTCACCCCACCGGAATGCCCCGGTGAATGTTCGGGGAATTCCTCTCATACGTGCTGCATGATCAGCACGAATTTCGTGCCGGCCTCCAGCGCCTCGTACGCGTGCGGCACATCCCCGCGGTACGTCATGTAGTCCCCGGGGCCGAGTTCCGCGCTCTCCCCGCCGGGTCCCGCCTTCACCCGTCCCGCGCCGACCACGATGTGCTCCACGGTTCCCGGAATGTGCGGTTCGGAGGTGCGCACGGTCCCCGGTTCCAGTCCCACGGCGTAGATGTCGCGCCGCGCGCCCGGCGGGCCCGCCGACAGCAGGGTGGCGACGTAACTGGACTGCTCGGAGCGCACGGCCGGCCCCTGCCCCGCCCTGATCACCCGCACGGACGGCACCGGGGGCTCCACCAGCGCGCTGAACGGCACCCCGAGCGCCACCGCCAGCGCCCAGATGGTCTCCATGCTCGGATTCCCGCTCGCCGCCTCCAGCTGGGACAGCGTGGACTTGGCGATTCCGGCGCGTTTGGCCAGTTCGGAGAGGGAGAGGCCGACCCGGACGCGCTCGCGGCGCAGGGCGGCGGCGATCCAGTCGAGGGGGAGTCGGGGCGGGGGTCCTTCGGTCATGTCGTTCGCTCCAGCAGTCCGATCGTTCGCCTTGACGAACGCGATCTCTTCTGTCCATGGTAGGAAACATGCGTTCGGTACAGCGAACATCTTCCGCCTTCCTCGACCCCGTTCTGCTCCGGGACGTCTCCCTGGTCTGTCTGGCCGGGGGCGTCGTCGGCGTGTCGTTCGGGGCGATCGCCGTCGCCGGCGGGCTGCCGGTGTGGGTGCCGGTGGTGATGTCGCTGGTGGTGTACGCGGGCTCCGCCCAGTTCAGCGCGGTGGGCGTGCTGCTGGCCGGGGGCGGTCCGGTCGCGGCGGCGGCCACGGGGCTGCTGCTCAACACCCGTACGGCCGCCTTCAGTCTCGCCGTCGCCGAGCACATCGGCCCGGGAAGGCTCGCCCGCCTGGTCGGGGCGCACCTGGTGACCGACGAGACGGTGGCCTTCACCCTGGCCCAGCAGGATCCGGTACGGCGACGGGCGGCGTTCTGGGTCTCGGGGCTCGGGATGTTCGCCGTGTGGAACACCGGGGTGCTGGCGGGCGCGCTGGCCGGCGGCGCGCTGGGGGACACGGCGCGCTACGGACTGGACGCGGCCTTCCCGGCCGTCCTGGCCGCCCTCGTCCTTCCCGCCCTGCGCGAGGACGCCGGCGTCCGCCGGGCCGCGCTGCCCGGTGCGGCGCTGGCCCTGGCGGTCACACCGGTGGTGCCGGCGGGCGTGCCGGTGCTGGGGGCGCTGGCGGGGCTGGTGCTGTACGGGCGCGGGTGGGGGCGGGGGCGGTCGGTGTGAGTGCGACGGTCGCGCTGATCCTGGTGCTGGCGGCCGGGACGTACGCCTTCCGGCTGGTCGGACCGGCGCTGCACGGGCGGGTGGAACTGCCGGCCCGGGTGCGGGAGCTGCTGTCCGCCGGCGCGGTGGTCCTGCTGGCGGCGCTGCTGGCGACGGGGGCGCTCACCGAGGGCGGAGGGTTCGCGGGGTGGGCGCGTCCGGCCGGGGTGCTGGTGGGCGGCGTACTGGCCTGGCGACGCGCGCCGTTCGCGGTGGTCGTCCTCGGGGCGGCGGCCACGACTGCGGTACTGCGGGGCATGGGGGTCGGGTAGCCGTCCCCCGGACCGAACGGACACGGCGATCGTGTGACCGCCACCCGGACCGAACGGACACGGCGATCCCGTGACCGCCGCCCAAGCCGAACGGACACGGCGGTGCGTCCGGCGCGCGCCCGCCCGGTCACGCGGGGCGCGAGGCCGGTTTCATCCCATGCCCGCCGGAGCTGTCGGTGGAGGCGGGTAGGGTCACCGCCCATGACCGCCACGGACGCCGACCACGCAGCCGATCATGTGGTCGCCACCCGCACCTTCTACGACGCCATCGCCGAGGACTACGCCGCCCTGTTCCGTGACTCCCTCGCCGCCATGCCCCTGGACCGGGCGCTGATGGCCGGTTTCGCCGAACTGGTCGGCGAGGGCGGCCAGGTGGCCGACCTGGGGTGCGGTCCCGGCCGGGTGACCGCGCACCTCGCCTCCCTCGGCCTCTCCGTCTTCGGCCTCGACCTGTCGGAGTCCATGCTCGCGATCGCCCGCCGCGAGAATCCCGGCCTGCGCTTCGAGCAGGGCTCGATGCGGCACCTGGACCTCCCCGACGGCGCCCTCGCCGGGGTGGTCTCCTGGTACTCCACCATCCACACCCCGCAGGACGAACTGCCCGCCGTCTACGCCGAGTTCCGCCGCGTCCTGGCACCCGGGGGCCATCTGCTGCTCGCGTTCCAGTGCGGCGACGAGCTCCGCCGCCACGACCGGCCCTGGGGCCACCCGGTCACCCTCGACTTCCGGCGCATGCGGCCCGAGCGCGTCACCGCGCTCCTGGAGACGGCCGGCTTCACCCTCGTCCAGCGCACGGTGCGCGCGGCCGACACGGACCAGGGCGAGTCGACCCCCCAGGCGTTCCTGCTCGCCCGCGCGGCGACGGGGTGACCCGGGCCTATCCCCCGTACAGCCCCTCCACCTCCTGCGCGAAGTCCCGCAGGATCTCCTCGCGCCGCAGCTTCATCGACGGGGTCAGGTGCCCCGCCTCCTCCGTGAAGTCCACCGGGAGGACGGTGAAGCGGCGGATCGACTCCGGGCGGGAGAGCATCTTGTTGGCCTCGTCGATCGCGCGCTGGAGGATCGCGTACAACTCCTCGTCGTCGAGGACGAGTTCCGGCGGCACCGGGTGCTTGCCGTTCATGCGGCGCCAGTGGGTGAGGCCGGCAGGGTCGAGGGTGAGGAGGGCGGAGACGTAGGGGCGGTTGTCGCCGACCACCATGACCTGGGAGATCAGCGGGTGTGAGCGGAGCCAGTTCTCCAGCGGGGCCGGGGCGACGCTCTTGCCGCCGGCGGTGATGATCAGCTCCTTCTTGCGGCCCGTGATGGTCAGGTAGCCCTCGTCGTCCAGTTCGCCGAGGTCGCCGGTGGGCAGCCAGCCGTCGGGGGCGGCGGGGACGATCCCGCCCGCCCGGGGGTCCCAGTAGCCGCGCAGCACGTGCTCGCCGCCGACCAGGATCTCGCCGTCCGCCGCTATGCGGACCCGCGTCCCCGGCAGCGGCCAGCCCACCGTGCCCAGCCGGGGCTTCAGCGGGGGTGTCACCGTCGAGGCGCCGGTGGTCTCCGTCAGGCCGTAGCCCTCGAAGATCTCGATGCCGGCGCCGGCGTAGAACGCGGCGAGGCGGCGGCCGAGCGGGGAGCCGCCGCAGATGGCGTACCGGACCCTGCCGCCCATGGCGTTGCGGATCTTGCGGTAGACCAGCGGGTCGTAGAAGGCGCGGGCGGTCCTCAGCGCACGGGACGGGCCGGGGCCCGCCCCCGTCTGGCGGGCCTCGACCGCCTCGCCGTAGCGGCGGGCCACCGACTCCGCGCGGTCGAAGGCCGACAGCCGTCCGCCCGCCTCCGCCTTCGCCCGGGCCGTGTTGAAGACCTTCTCCAGCATGTACGGGATGGCCAGCAGACAGGTGGGCCGGAAGCTCGCCAGATCCGGCAGCAGGTCCTCGGCGGCCAGGCTCGGCGCGTGGCCGAGGCGCACCCGGGCGCGTACGCAGGCGACGGCGACCATCCGGCCGAAGACGTGGGACATCGGCAGGAAGAGGAGGACGGAGGCCTCTTCACCGGTCCGGGCCTTGAAGACGGGGTAGAGCAGTTCGATGGCGTTGTCCACCTCGGCGAAGAAGTTGCCGTGGGTGAGGGCGCAGCCCTTGGGGCGGCCGGTGGTGCCGGAGGTGTAGACGAGGGTGGCGAGGGTGTCGGGGCCCAGGACGCCGCGGCGCACCTCCACCTCCTGGTCGGGCACGCGCGCCCCGGCCTCCGCGAGCGCGTCGACGTGGCCCTTCTCCACGGTCCACACCCGCCGCAGGTCGGGGAGGTGCACGAGCTCGGGGCCGAGGGCGGCGGCCTGGCCCGCGGTCTCCGTGACCAGGGCGACCGCGCCGGAGTCGTGCAGGATCCAGCGGGCCTGGAAGGCGGAGGATGTGGGGTAGACGGGGACGGTGACCAGTCCGGCCGCCCACGCGGCGAAGTCGAGGACGGTCCACTCGTAGATCGTGCGGGCCATGACGGCGATCCGGTCGCCCGGCATCAGCCCCTCGGCGATCAGCCCCTTCGCGACGGCCAGGACCTCCGCGGCGAAGCGTTCCGCCGTGACGTCCCGCCACCTCCCGTCCGCCGTCCTGCGGCCGAGCACCACCGCCTCCGGCGCCGCGCCCGCGTTCTCGAACGGCAGGTCGGCGAGCGATCCGTGCCGCACCTGCCGGGCGAACGGCGGTACGGACGCCTCCCGTACGACGCCGTCCAGCCGCCGGGTCTCCGGCTCGACCAGGACGGGTGCTCCGTGGACGTCGTCGTCGAGAGCGGAGGACTGTGCGATGGACACGGGCGGCTCCTGGGGCGTGCAGGGGGACTGCGTGATGCCACGACGTACGTGCCCCGCACGCCGAGGTGCTCACCGGTGGTCGGCGGGGACGGGACTACCACCGGTCGTGCCGGGATCGTACGGCCCTGACGTGGAAGGTCTGTGCGGATCCGGGAAGGGTCCCGAGCCGGGGGTGTGCAGTGTCGGGGGTTACCCGAGGGTCACTCACGTCCGTTCCAGGATCGCCGTCACACCCTGTCCGCCCGCCGCGCAGATCGAGATCAGCCCGCGTGCGGGAGCGTCCCGTTCGGCGAGGAGCTTCGCCAGGGTCGCCACGATGCGGGCACCGGTGGCGGCGAAGGGATGACCGGTCGCCAGCGACGAGCCCGCCACGTTCAGCCGGGCGCGGTCGACGGGCGCCAGGCCGCGCTTCTCCCAGGCGGCCAGCGTGGCCAGCACCTGGGAGGCGAACGCCTCGTGGACCTCGACCAGGTCGAAGTCGGCCATGCCGAGACCGGCACGCCGGAGCATGCGCGGGACCGCGTACGCGGGTGCCATCAGCAGGCCGTCCTCGCCGTCGGCGACGTCTCCGCGCACGAAGTCCACGGCGGCCGTCTCGTACGCGGTGAGATACGCCAGCGGTTCCAGGCCGCGCTCCGCCGCCCACTCCTCGCTCGCCAGCAGCACCAGCGCCGCGCCGTCCGTGAGCGGGGTCGAGTTGCCCGCCGTCATGGTGGGATCGGGGGCGTCCAGTCCGAACACCGGCTTCAGCGCGGCGAGTTTCTCCACCGTCGAGTCCGGGCGCAGGTTCTGGTCGCGGGCCAGGCCCCGGAAGGGCACCACCAGGTCGGTGAGCAGGCCGCGTTCGTACGCCGCCGCCAGCCGCCGGTGACTGGCCGCCGCCAGTTCGTCCTGGGCCTCGCGGGTGATGCCCCAGGCGCGTGCGGTGACCGCGGCGTGCTCGCCCATGGACAGGCCCGTGCGCGGTTCGGCGTTGCGCGGGATGTCGGGGACGAGGTGGCCCGGGCGCAGCTTCGCCAGCGCCTTCAGGCGGCTCCCGGGCGACTTGGCGCGCCGCGCCTCCAACAGCACCTTGCGCAGGTCGTCGTTGACGCCGAGGGGCGCGTCGCTCGCGGTGTCGGCGCCGCCGGCGATCGCGGCCTCCGTCTGGCCGAGGGCGATCTTGTTGGCGGCGGCGATGACGGCCTGGAGTCCGGTGCCGCAGGCCTGCTGGATGTCGTACGCGGGGGTGCGGGCGTCGAGCGCCGAGCCGAGGACGGTCTCGCGGGCGAGGTTGAAGTCACGGCTGTGCTTGAGGACCGCCCCGGCGACGAACTCCCCCACCGCGCCCGGGCCTTGCAGCCCGTACCGCTCGACGAGTCCGTCCAGCGCGGCGGTGAGCATCTCCTGGTTGGAGGCGGTGGCGTAGGGGCCGTCGGAGCGGGCGAAGGGGACGCGGCTGCCGCCGATGACCGCGACGCGCCGGACGGCGGCGGGCTTGAGGGTGCTCATCTCGACCTGCTCCTCACCGTGACATAGTCTTACCTCCGGTAACCTTACTCCAGAGTAAGCACGCCTCGGAGCAGTCACGGAGGAATCCCCCATGGCCGACCGTTATCTCGGCTTCACCGGCACCGCGCCCGGCCGTTTCCTCACGCGCCGTCTGGGGCTCCCCCAGCCGGCGCCGCTGCGGCGCTGGTCACCGGAGCGGCCGGAGCTGGACGGCGGCCTGCTCCACCTGACGGCCGGGAAGTCCGGCCTCGACCTCGCCCCCGTACTCGCCCGCACGGGACCCGGCCCGGACGACACCGGCCGGCCCGCCGCCGTCGTCCTGGACGCGAGCGGGATACGGGACGTCGACGGGCTCGCCGCGGTGCACGCGGCCCTGCACCCGGTCCTGCGGTCGATCGCCGCGAGCGGCCGGATCGTGGTGCTCGGCGCCCCGCTCGACCCCGCCGACCACCACCAGGCCGCCGCCCAGCAGGCGCTGGAGGGCTTCACCCGCTCCCTCGGCAAGGAGATCGGGCGGGGCATCACCGTGAACCTGGTCCGCCTCACCGACGCCCCCGCCGCCGAGTCCACCCTCCGCTTCCTGCTCTCCCCCCGATCGGCCTACGTCAGCGGCCAGGTGATCGGGACCGGCGCGTACGGGACCCCCCTCCCCCACGACGTGGACCGCCCCCTCTCCGGCCGCACCGCCCTGGTGACCGGCGCCGCGCGCGGCATCGGCGAGGCCGTCGCCGAGACGCTGGCCCGGGACGGCGCCGAGGTGGTCGTCCTCGACGTCCCCCGGGCCGAGGCGGACGCCCGGCGCGTCGCCGAGCGGATCGGCGGGAGGGCGCTCCCCCTCGACATCACCGCCGCCGACGCGGGCGCCCGCATCGCCGAGGCCCTCCCCGACGGCCTCGACGTGCTCGTCCACAACGCGGGCATCACCCGTGACCGGCGGCTGGTCAACATGCCCGCCGAACGCTGGAGTCCGGTGCTGGAGGTGAACCTGGCGAGCGTGCTGCGCACCACCGACGCGCTGCTGGCCGCCGGGACGCTGAAGCGGGGCGGGCGGATCGTCGCCACGGCGTCCATCGCGGGGATCGCCGGGAACGCCGGCCAGACCAACTACGGGGCGAGCAAGGCCGGGATCACCGGCCTGGTCCGCGCCCTCGCGCCGCACGCGCTCGCCGAGCACGGGGTCACCGTGAACGCGGTCGCGCCCGGGTTCATCGAGACGAGGATGACGGCCGCCGTCCCGCTGTTCATCCGCGAGGCGGGGCGCCGGATGAACTCCCTCGCCCAGGGCGGCCTGCCCGTCGACGTCGCCGAGACCACCGCCTGGCTCGCCCACCCGGCCTCCGGCGCGGTGAACGGGCAGGTCGTACGCGTCTGCGGCCAGAGCCTGCTGGGGGCGTGAGCACCATGACCCCCACACCGGCCGCACCGGCCGCACCGGCCGTCGTCCTCCCCCGCTCCCCCGCCCTCGCGCCGCTCCTCGCGCGCGGCGCCCTGCTGTCGCCCTTCAAGCGGCCCCGTCCTGGCGGCAGTCATCCCCGCACCCGCCTTGTGCTGCCCGGTCTGCGCGTCGACACCGCCCGGCTCGCCGCGTACGAGCGGGTCTGCGGCTTCCCGACCGGCTCCCCGACCGGCTTCCCGACCGGCAAGGACGCGCTGCCGGTGACGTACCCGCACGTCCTGGGCTTTCCGCTCGCCATGCGGCTGATGAGCGGACCGGACTTCCCGCTCCCGCTCCTCGGCCTCGTCCACACGTCGATACGGATCACCCGGCACCGGGCGACGGAGGCCACGGGCGCCTACGAGCTGACGGTGTACGTCGACGCACTGGCCCCGCACCGGCGCGGCACCCAGGCCGCCGTGGTCACCGAGCTGCGGGACGGCGGGGACGTCGTGTGGGAGTCGCGGAGCACGTACCTGGCCCGGCACCGGACCGCCGGGCAGCCGGCACGGGGCGGGGAGGAGGAGCGCGAGCCCCTGCCCGCCGTCGAGGAGTGGCGGCTGGCCGGGGACGTCGGGCGGCGCTACGGTGCCGTGTCCGGCGACCGCAACCCGATCCACCTGCACCCGCTCACCGCCCGGCTCTTCGGCTTCCCCCGCGCCATCGCGCACGGCATGTGGACCGTGGCCCGCTGCCTCGCCGCCCACGGCACCCCGGACGCGGCGGAGGTCCGCGCGGACTTCCGGGCACCGGTGCTGCTGCCGGGGACGGTGACGTACGCGGCGCGGGGCGGACGCTTCGAGCTGCGCGGCGCCGGCGGCCGGGTTCACCTGACCGGGGAGGTCCGCCCGGTCTGAGCCCCGGTGGCATCGGTGGCACCGGCGTCGGGCTCGGAGTCGTCGGGCGGGGTCCAGCGGCGGCCGGCCATCAGGTCGCCGAGACCCGCCCAGGCGAAGTTCATCAGGGTCGCCGCCGACTGCCGGGCCGTGACGCCCGGCGTGGCGTTGGCCCAGTCCGCGAGGGACTCGGCGGCGCCGACCAGGGCCTCCGCGAGCCCGGAGACCTCACGTTCGGGGAGGTCGGGGTCGCGGTGCGCCTCACGGGCTGCGGCGAGGATGAGCTGTGTCACGAACACCACGATCTCCGCGCGCATCGCGGCGACCTCGGCGGCGAAGACCTCGCCGTGGGTGCGGGCCTGGAGGTGCAGCACCGCCCAGCCGTCCGGGTGCCGGGCGGTGTGCGTGAAGAACGCCGTCAGCCCCGACCAGAGCTGGCGGTCGGCCGGCAGACCGGGGAGGGCACCGGCGCGCACGGCCTCGGTGAGGGCCGTCGCCTCGCGCCGGATGCACGCGGTGAACAGGTCTTCCTTGGAGTTCAGGTACAGGTACACCAACGGCTTGGACACGCCCGCCAGTTCGGCGATCTCGTCCATCGACGCGGCCGTGTACCCCCGTTGGCCGAAGGTCCGTACGGCGGCGTCCAGCATCTGCTGTTCACGGACCGCACGCGGCATCCGCTTCGTCTTCACGGCACCCATGGGACACAGCGTACGGTCCGTCCCTCACCGCGGGTGCCGGCCACCGTGCGTGGATCGGTGCCGGAGGCGACCGCCTCTGCGGCGTTGCGCAGGCGTTGCGCAGGCTCTGCGCCCGCGTGCGTACCTGCGTGCCTGCGCGCGTGCGTGCGTGCCGCAGGACACTCCCAGCCGTCCGCCCCCGGAAGATCCGGGAACGGACGGCTGGAGTCCGTCAGCACAGGCAGGGGTCGGTCTCGTGGCCCAGGCCGATGACGTCCTCGTCCCGCAGAGCGCCCGCGTACGCCTGGAGCTCGTCCACATCGCCCTTCAGGTACTCGCCCCAGCCGTCGGCCGTGCGGGCACGGCCCACCTGGAGCGGGCCGGTGCTCGTCCAGCCGTCGCGGAGGTGGGCGGTGGCGCCGGCGTTGGTGTAACCGTCGGCGAACAGCTTGACCGTGTCGGTCGCGTCGTCGTAGACGACGGTCAGCCGCGTGCCGTGACCGCTGCTGCCGTCCGGCCTCGTGACCTGCGAGACGACCTTCTCCGGCGCGCCCGCCTCATCGCGTTCCGGCATGACCAGCTGCCAGGCGAACGCCGACGGGTCGTAGCGCAGCTTGAACGCGTCGGTGTGCTCACCGGCCTGTGAGAGGACCGTCATCGGCCGGGTGGCCTCGGCCTCCTCGATCTTGGCGACGACTCCGAGAGTGAAGCTGTCACCGGTGTCCACCACGGGGGTGTCGAGGACCGCGTGACCGCCTTCGCCGTCCAGCGTCAGGTGCCCCTCGCCGACCAGCGGGTACGGCTTCCAGGGGCAGTCGGGGTCGAGGTCGGGGATGCAGGAGTCGTCCGGACCGCGGTAGACGGACGCGCCCGCCGCGAGCCGCAGCGGCGAACCGCCCTTGTTCTCGGGCGTGGTGCCGTCCTCGGCCGTGCTGAACGACCAGTGGCCGAGCGGGTTCGGCTTGCGGTGGGCCAGCTCGGTCACCTCCTGCGGGACGACGAGACGGTCGTACGCCCGGACGTCGCCGATGTCACCGTGCCAGCGCTGCCGGTAGCCGTTCTCGCCACGGATCCGGCCGATCTGGAACGCGCCGTCCGCCCTGACCGGAACGGCCTCGGTCGCGGTGCCGACCTCGTGGCCGTTGACGAAGAGCTGGGCGTGCCCGGTCTCGGTGTCGTGGACGCCGAGCAGGTAGGCCCATTCGCCTGCCTCGGGAGCGCCGCCGGTGACCTTCGCGTCCCCGAGGGTGAAGGACCAGGAGGCGGTCGCGTCCCGCGGGGCCTCCAGCGCCAGGGCGTAGGCCGCACCGGACGCGGTGTCCTGGCTCAGCACGGTCATGCTGCGGTCGTCCTCCGCCGGGCGCACCCAGGCGCCGACGGCGAAGGTCCTGCCGCTGTCGACGGCCGGGGCGTCCGTGGTGAGGAAGCCGTGACGGCTGCCGTCGAGGGTGGCCGTGGAGGTGAGCGGGGTGCCCGGCGGCACGGGACCGCCGAAGGTCACGCCGCGTCCCGCCCGGGCCGCCTCGCCCGCCTCCGCGGCCGCCGTGGTGGAGCCGGCCTCGTCATCGAGCTTCCAGCGGGAGACGGGCGCGCTCGCCGCCTTCGGGTGGAACGTGTAGTCGGTGCGTCCGCTCATCCGGCCGGAGCGGTCGAGGGCCTGGACGCTCAGACGCTGCGGGGCGTTGCTCAGCGGGGCGAAGCGGACGGTGGCCGGGCCGCCGAGTTCGGCGGGGCGGACGGTGCGCTGCGTGCCGCCGAGGAAGGTGTACCGGTACTCGACGACGTCCGCCGAGGGGGAGTCCATGGTGAAGCTGCCGTAGATGCCGACCCCACCGACCCGCCACGTCTCCTCCGGGTACTCCGGTGAGCTCACGACGGGAGCGGCCGGGCTCTCGTCGTCGTGGACGAACCGGCACGCGGCGCCGGGCGCCTCCGAGCTCCAGGGGGAGTTCGCCGTACCGTCATTGGCCCGGACGCGCCAGGAGATCACCGTGTCGGACGGGATGTCGGACGGCACGGTGACGCGGTGGACCCGGTCCGCGTAGGTCGGCTGGGTGGTGAGGGAGCGGCGCTGTTCGGTGCCGTCCGGGTCCGACCACCAGATCTCGAACTCGGCGGTGACCCGCTCCGGGTATCCGATGCGGTCGTCCTCGGCCGGATCGGTCAGCCGGGCCGTGAGAACCGGAAGGCTCCCGACATAGGCCGGCTCGTCGCCCGACGCGCAGTCCTCGAACTCGGTCTGCAGATCCTGGACGGCGGGCGGCAGGTTCGCCTGCTCCGCCGCGTGCGCGGCGCCGGGCGTGACCACCCCCGCCACCATCGCCGCGAGGCAACTGCCCAGCAGTAAACCTCTCTTGCCCCGTCTCCTCGACATCAACGAATACCCCTCCCCGGAGAACGCCCGATCACCGAACAGTCGAGCGACAGGAGGCTAGCAACGGCCACCGACATCGGCGATCAGGTTTTCTGACGGGTCGCCGGAAACGGTGCCGTGCGAAGAGGAGACAAGTGGGTGAGGTCCCGCGGGGCCGCATGTCCGCGGTCCCGGAGACGATGGACCGAACGTCTCCGGGACCGCGGACAGGCAGGCGTGCCGCCATCGGCACCGACGGTCAGGCGGCCACGGTCACCTGCCGGGGCTCGTCGACCGGGGAGGCGTGGACCGAGTCGTACGCCTCCCGGTCGAGCAGCCCCTCACGGGCCGAAACGATGACCGGGACCAGGGCCTGACCTGCGACGTTCGTCGCCGTGCGGATCATGTCCAGGATCGGGTCGATGGCGAGCAGCAGGCCCACGCCCTCCATGGGCAGGCCCAGGGTGGAGAGGGTGAGGGTGAGCATGACCGTCGCGCCGGTGAGGCCGGCCGTGGCGGCGGAGCCCACCACCGAGACGAACGCGATCAGCAGGTAGTCGCCGACGCCGAGCGGGATGTCGAAGATCTGGGCGACGAAGATCGCGGCGATGGCCGGGTAGATCGCGGCGCAGCCGTCCATCTTCGTCGTCGCGCCGAACGGGACGGCGAAGCTCGCGTACTCCTTCGGCACGCCGAGGCGCTCGGTGACCTTCTGGGTCAGCGGCATGGTGCCGACGGAGGAGCGGGAGACGAACGCGAGCTGGATCGCGGGCCAGGCGCCCTTGAAGAACTGCACGGGGCTGACCTTGGCGACGGTCGCCAGCAGTGCCGGGTAGACGCCGAAGAGGACGAGCGCGCAGCCGACGTAGACGTCGGCGGTGAAGGTGGCGTACTTGCCGATCAGGTCCCAGCCGTAGGTGGCGATGGCGTTGCCGATGAGGCCGACGGTGCCGAGCGGGGCGAGGCGGATGACCCACCACAGGGCCTTCTGGAGGAGTTCGAGGACGGACTCGCTCAAGGTGAGGATCGGCTGGGCCTTCTCGCCGAGCTGGAGGGCGGCGATGCCGGCGACGGCGGCCATGAAGACGATCTGCAGCACGTTCAGCTCGGTGAACGGCGTGATGACGTCGGTCGGCACGATGCCGGTGAGGAAGTCGATCCAGGAGCCGGACTTCTCCGGCGCCGCGCCGTCCGCCGGGGTGAGGCCGGTACCGGCGCCCGGGTTGGTGACCAGGCCGATGACCAGGCCGATCGCCACCGCGATCAGCGACGTGATCATGAACCAGAGGAGGGTCCGCGAGGCCAGCCGGGCCGCGTTGTTGACCTTCCGCAGATTGGTGATGGAGACCAGGATCGCGAAGAAGACGAGCGGGGCGACGGCCAGCTTCAGCAGGCCGATGAAGGTGCCGCCGACCTTCTCCAGGGTGGTGACCAGCCAGGAGACGTCCTGGCTGCGGGCGAGCCAGCCGAGCAGGACGCCCAGGAAGAGGCCGGCGAGTATCTGGACCCAGAAGGGCGCGCGTACGGGCAGTACGGGCACCCTGAACCGCGTGTTCGTGTACACGAAAATGCTCCGGTGAGGGGACGCGTGAGAAAAGGTGACGTGGGACTCGGGTGGCGCGGAACGTCAGGGACGACAGTTCGCGGAAGTGACCCGGCAGAGGTCCACGTGCAGACGCGCCACGAGCGGAACACTCCGGGGCGTGGGGAACACGGCTGCTGACTTCACCTGGAGACCGTAACACCTGAGCTTTGGGATCCTCAAAGGCTTGCTTTGAGAGGCGGGAGGCCAAAGGCATCCACACAACGCAAAGCGCCCCGGTTTCCGGGTCAGTTCGGAAACCGGGGCGCCCGAGTGCGGTGCGCGGGTGTGACGGACGTTACGAGGTCTGCGCCTGTCCGTGCGTGCGGGCGGTCTCGTCGGCCGCGTCCTCCTGGTTGCGGTTGGCCTCCAGGCCGGCCTTGGCCCGGTTCACCCGCTGCACGATCCGCTCGGAGGCCCGGTCCCGCTCCTTGCGGAGCACGACGAGGCTGATCGGGGCCGAGATCAGCAGGGCGAGCAGGATGATCCACAGGCCGTTGGAGTCACCGAGGCCGCGCGGGGCGAGGCCGGAGTAGACGAGGCCCCAGACGGCCACGAGGCAGCCCGCGAAGACTCCGAGGCGCATCAGTGTGTAGCGGAGCATCTCATCCACTCTTCCCTGCGTACGGTCAGAACGCCCCAAAGGGACGATGTCCAGTGAAGCACGACCGGACACGGATCTTTCAGCGGGGTACGCGGATCAGGTCAGCGGCAGCAGCATGATGACGTCGTCGCGGTCGTCGCCGGGGGCCACCCGGATGGCGTCCGGGACCCGGCCGACCTCCTTGTAGCCGCAGGAGGCGTAGAAGCGCTCCAGGCCGAGGCCGCCGCGGCAGGTGAGCCGGATCGCCTCGATGCCGTCGATGGTGCGGGCGGACCGCTCGGCGGCGGCCAGCAGGTCACGGCCGTAGCCCTTGCCCTGGTGGCGGGGGTGGACCATCACCGTGTAGAGCCAGAGCCAGTGGGTCATCAGGTGGTGGGTGTTGTAGGTGAGGAACGCGGTCGCGGCCACCCTGCCCTCCTCGTCGCGCCCGACGAGGAGGCGGGAGCGCTCCTCCGCCATGGACACGAGCTGCCGCACCAGGTGGGGGCGGATGTCCTCCCGCGTCACGGGCGGTACGAACCCGACCGCTCCGCCGGCGTTGGTGACATCGGCCCACAGGTCGAGGATGCCGTCGCGGAGTTCGGGGGTGACCGCGGGATCGAACGTGAAGGTAAGGGACACGCGAGGATACTAGCCCTTACCCCAGGGCTTGTGCAGCCACTTTCAGGTCGGACACCAGCCCGCGGTACGCCGCCTCCCGGTCGTCCGCCCGCAGCACCGCCGAGGGATGGACCGTGGGCACCAGCCGCTCGGGGCGTCCGTGGATCTCCTCCTCCAGCACCGTGCCGCGCACCTGGGTGACCCGGAACGAGGAGCCGAGCAGCGCCTTCCCGGCGGTCGCGCCGAGCACGACGATCAGTTCCGGTTCGACGACGGCCAGCTCGGCGGCGAGCCAGGGCCCGCAGGCGGCCGTCTCGCGCTGGGTGGGGGACTTGTGGACGCGGCGCTTGCCGGGTGCGGCCCGGGTGAACTTGAAGTGCTTGACGGCGTTGGTGACGTACGCCTCCGCCGGGTCGATGCCGGCCTCTTCGAGTGCCCGGTCGAGCAGTTTGCCCGCGGGGCCGACGAAGGGCCTGCCCCGGCGGTCCTCCTGGTCACCGGGCTGCTCCCCGACGAGCATGACGCGGGCGTCGGTGTTCCCGGCGCCGAACACGGTCTGGGTGGCGTCCCTGTGCAGGGGGCAGCCCCGGCAGTCGGCGGCAGCCTTGCGCAGGGCGGGGAGACCGCCCCGCGCGGGAACGAAGGGCTCCGCCGTGTAGGCGTCTTCGGAAGCCATGGGATCCGGGTACCCGGCGGAGGGCCCGGGACCCGTGTCCCGTGCGGCCGGGTGAGGGCCGGCCGAAGGGGCGGAGCCCCTTCACCTCACACCCGCATCGGCTGCGGCGACTCCCGGCGCGCCGGGTCGGGACCGTCGTACTCCCGGATCACCTCGTACCGCGTGTTCCGCTCCACCGGCCGGAACCCGGCGTCCCGGATCAGGTCCAGCAGATCCTCACGGGTCAGCTTGTTCGGCGTGCCGTAGTTGTCCGCGTCGTGCGTGATCTTGTACTCGACCACCGACCCGTCCATGTCGTCCGCCCCGTGCTGCAGCGCCAGCTGCGCCGTCTGCACGCCGTGCATCACCCAGAACACCTTGACGTGCGGCACGTTGTCGAACAGCAGCCGCGACACCGCGAACGTCTTCAGCGCCTCCGCGCCGGTCGCCATCTGCGTCCGCGCCTGGAGCCGGTTGCGCACCTTGCCGTCCTTCATGTCCACGAAGTCGTGCTGGTAGCGCAGCGGGATGAAGACCTGGAAGCCGCCGGTCTCGTCCTGCAGCTCACGCAGCCGCAGCACGTGGTCCACGCGGTGGCGGGGCTCCTCGATGTGGCCGTACAGCATGGTGCACGGCGTCTTGAGCCCCTTCTCGTGCGCCAGCCGGTGGATGCGCGACCAGTCCTCCCAGTGGGTGCGGTGGTCGACGATGTGCTGCCGCACCTCCCAGTCGAAGATCTCCGCGCCACCGCCGGTGAGGGACTCAAGACCGGCGTCGATCAGCTCGTCGAGGATCTCGCCCGCGCTCAGCCCGGAGATGGTCTCGAAGTGGTGGATCTCGGTGGCGGTGAACGCCTTCAGCGAGACGTCCGGCAGCGCGGCCTTCAGCTCCCTGAGCGAGCGCGGGTAGTAGCGCCACGGCAGGTTGGGGTGCAGCCCGTTGACGATGTGCAGCTCGGTCAGGTTCTCCGACTGCATCGCCTTGGCGAGCTTCACCGCCTCCTCGATGCGCATCGTGTACGCGTCCTTCTCCCCCGGCTTGCGCTGGAAGGAGCAGTAGGCGCAGGAGGCGGTGCACACGTTGGTCATGTTGAGGTGGCGGTTGACGTTGAAGTGCACGACGTCGCCGTTCAGCCGCGTCCGCACCTCGTGCGCCAGACCGCCCAGCCAGGCCAGGTCGTCCGACTCGTACAGCGCGATGCCGTCCTCACGGGTCAGGCGCACACCCGCCCTGACCTTCTCCTCCAGCTCGCGCTTGAGCCCGACGTCCATGCCGATCCCTCTTTTCCTCTTCAGGCAGACCCGGTCAACCGTACGCCCCCACCCTTCGGGCGGAAGAACCCCCAAACGGCGCTCCGCGCCTCGGTCACTCCGTCTCCTCCGGCAGCTCACCGACTCGGTTCTCCCACTTGGTGGAGAGCACGATGGTCGTACGGGTCCGGGAGACGCCCTTGGTGCCGGACAGCCGGCGGATGGTCTTCTCCAGGCCGTCCACGTCGGTCGCCCGGACCTTGAGCATGAAGGAGTCGTCGCCGGCGATGAACCAGCAGTCCTCGATCTCCTTCAGGTCCCGCAGCCGCTGTGCCACGTCCTCGTGGTCGGCGGCGTCGGAGAGCGAGATGCCGATCAGGGCGGTGACGCCGAGGCCCAGCGAGGCGGCGTCCACGGTGGCGCGGTAGCCGGTGATGACACCGGCCGCCTCCAGCCGGTTGATGCGGTCGGTGACACTGGGTCCCGACAGGCCGACGAGGCGCCCCAGCTCCGCGTAGGAGGCCCGGCCGTTCTCCCTCAGGGCCTGGATGAGCTGCCTGTCCACCGCGTCCATCGAATCGAAACCTTCCACTGGAACCGAAGAGGTCTGAAAGTCCTGCACATGCCGGGGTGTCGCGGGAAGTGCTCAGTCCGTGCGGGATCCGCCGCCGAGTTCGCCCTTCCAGCGGCGGTAGAGCGCGTGCTCGACACCCGCCGCGTCGAGTACGCGTCCGGCGACGAAGTCCACCAGGTCCTGGATGTGCGTCGCGCCCGCGTAGAAGGCCGGCGAGGCGGGCACCACGCTCGCGCCCGCGTCGTCCAGCGTCACCAGGTGCCGCAGCGTCTGGCCGTTCAGCGGGGTCTCCCGTACGGCCACGACCAGCGTGCGTCCCTCCTTCAGGGTGACGCTCGCCGCCCGCTGCAACAGGTCCTTGGACAGCCCGAGCGCCACCCCGGCCACACAGGCCGTGGAGGCGGGCACGATCAGCATGCCCTTGCTCGGGTACGACCCCGAGGACGGCCCGGCCGCGAGGTCACCGGCGGCCCAGTGCCGTACGCCGTCGAGGTCGACGGTGAACGTGTCCGGCTTGCCGTCCGCGCCCCGGGACAGCCATTCCCGCAGGTCGTCGCGCCAGTGGGCGTCCCGGAAGGCGATGCCGGTCTCGTCCAGCAGGGTGAGCCGGGAGGCCCGGCTGACGACGAGGTCGACGCTCTCCCCCGCTGCCAGGAGCGCACGCAGCACAGCGGCTGCGTAGGGCGTCCCGGACGCCCCCGACACCCCCACGATCCAAGGCTTGCGCCGCGTTTCTCCTGCGTTCACAACTCGAGCCTACCGGCGGACGGCATGCTTCCGTTCTCAGGACCGGTCGGAGGTCTCCGGGCCCGGCGGCCCGGGCGGCTGGAGTGCGGGGACGACGCGGGATGAGGGGGAACGATGGCCAAGGTCAGCATCGGTCTCGACGCCGAACTCGTGGTGGAAGTGATGGTCCTGGCAGGAGTCGGCTCGCCCCAGGACGCGGTCGAGGTGGTCGTGCGGGACTACATCGCCCGCGGCCACCGCACCGAGGCGCGCACCGAGCTCAAGGACCAGGGCCTGCGCGAGATCGACGCCAAGCCGCAGGAGCCCCAGGGCTGAGTCCCCGGCCGCGCGCCGACGTTCTTACACCGTCAGGCCCCGCACCAGCAGGTCCAGCAGCGCGCACACGAACAAGGCGATGCCGATGAAGCCGTTGACGCTGAAGAACGCCCGGTTGAGGCGGGTCAGGTCGTGGGGGCGGACGATGGTGTGCTCGTGGACGAAGGCGCCGGCCACGATCAGCAGGCCGAGCCAGAAGAAGGCGCCGGCGTCGGTGAGGAGCGCGTACCAGACGAAGAGGGCCGTCGTCACGGTGTGGCAGGCGCGGGCGCCCCAGATCGCGGCCGGGATGCCGAAGCGGGCCGGGACCGACTTCACGCCGGTCGCGCGGTCCGCCGCGACGTCCTGGCAGGCGTAGATGAGGTCGAAGCCGCCGATCCAGATGCCGACCGCGAGGCCGAGGACCACCGCGTCCCAGGACCACGAACCGGTGATCGCCAGCCAGCCGCCGACCGGGCCCATGGCCTGCGCGAGGCCCAGGATGGCCTGCGGGAAGTCGGTGAACCGCTTGCCGTACGGATACACCACCATCGGGATCACGGCGACGGGTGCGAGGACGAGGCAGAGCGGGTTGAGGAGGGCCGCGGCGCCGAGGAAGACGACGAGGGCGATGAGCGCGCCTGTCCAGGCGTGCTTGACCGACATCGCGCCGGTGACCAGCTCGCGGTGGGCGGTGCGCGGGTTGCGGGCGTCGATCTCGCGGTCGATGATCCGGTTGGCGGCCATGGCGAAGGTGCGCAGACCGACCATGGCGACGGTGACCAGGAGCAGCCGGCCCCAGTGGATGTTCTCGTCCCACTCGTACATCGCGGTGAGGGCGGCGATGTAGGCGAAGGGGAGGGCGAAGACCGAGTGCTCGATCATCACCAGGCGGAGGAAGGCTTTCGTGCGTCCCGGCTGCTGCGGAAGCGCGGCGGAGGCCGAGGTCACAGTCCGTACTCCTTCCAGCGGCGGTCGACGAGCGCGGCCGTGTCCGGGTCGGACTCGACCATGTCGGGCCAGCCGCCGTCGCGCGTGTACCCCTCCTCGGGCCACTTCCTCGTCGCGTCGATGCCCGCCTTGCCGCCCCAGAACTGCTGGTACGAGGCGTGGTCGAGATGGTCGACGGGGCCTTCGACGACGGTGAGGTCACGGGCGTAGTCGGTGTTGCCGAGGGCCCGCCAGGAGACCTCGTGCAGGTCGTGGACGTCGCAGTCGGAGTCGACGACCACGATCAGCTTGGTCAGCGACATCATGTGGGCGCCCCAGATGGCGTGCATGACCTTCTGCGCGTGCTTGGGGTACTTCTTGTCGATCGAGACGATCGCGCAGTTGTGGAAGCCGCCGGACTCGGGGAGGTGGTAGTCGACGATGTCCGGGACGATGATCTTGAGGAGGGGCAGGAAGAAGCGCTCCGTCGCGCGGCCCAGCGGTCCGTCCTCGGTCGGGGGGCGGCCGACGACGATGGACTGGAGCAGCGGGCGCCTGCGCATCGTCACGCAGTCGATCTTCAGGGCGGGGAACGGCTCCTGCGGGGTGTAGAAGCCGGTGTGGTCGCCGAACGGCCCCTCGGGCAGCATCTCGCCGGGCTCCAGCCAGCCCTCCAGCACGACCTCCGCCTGCGCGGGCACCTGGAGCGGAACGGTCTTGCAGTCGACCATCTCGATCCGCTTGCCCTGCACGAACCCGGCGAACAGGTACTCGTCGATGTCGCCGGGGAGGGGGGCGGTGGAGGCGTACGTCACGGCCGGCGGGCAGCCGAAGGCGATGGCGACGGGCAGGCGCTCGCCGCGCCGGGCGGCCACCTGGTAGTGGTTGCGGCTGTCCTTGTGGATCTGCCAGTGCATGCCGATGGTGCGCCTGTCGTGGCGCTGGAGGCGGTACAGGCCGAGGTTGCGGACGCCCGACTCCGGGTCCTTGGTGTGGGTGAGGCCCAGGTTGAAGAAGGAGCCGCCGTCCTTGGGCCAGGTGAACAGCGCGGGGAGCTGTTCGAGGTCCACGTCGTCGCCGTGCAGGACGACCTCGTGCACGGGCGCGTCCTTCACCTTCTTCGGCGGTACGTGCGTCATCGCGCCGAGCTTCCCGAACGCCTCGCGCACCCCGACGAACCCGTGCGGCAGCTCGGGCTTCAGCAGTCCGCCGATCTTCTCGGAGATCTCCGCGTACGACTTCAGGCCCAGCGCCTTCAGCAGGCGGCGGTCCGTGCCGTACACGTTCATCGCGAGGGGCATGCTCGAGCCGCGCACGTTCTCGAAGAGCAGGGCGGGACCGCCGGCCTTCTGCACCCGGTCGACGATCTCACCGACCTCCAGATACGGGTCGACCTCGGCCTTGATGCGCTTGAGGTCGCCCTCGCGCTCCAGCGCCCTGAGCAGGGAGCGAAGATCGTCGTAAGCCATGCGGTCAAGTATCCCCGAGCGGTTACCCTGGCCCTGTACCGCCCACCGCTTTCGCTGGAGAGGCCCATGCTGCGGGTGCTGATGTTCCTGGTGCCACTGGCCCTGAGCGTGTACGCGTTCATCGACTGCATCAGCACGAAGGACGACGACATCCGTCACATGCCCAAGCCGCTGTGGGCGATCCTCGTGTTGCTGTTCCCGCTGGTCGGCTCGATCTCGTGGCTGATCGCCGGCAAGAAGCGGCACCCCGCGGGCGCGGGCGGCTCCGTCGGTTCCGCCTGGAGCCGGGGCGGCGGCCGGCAGTGGGTGGCGCCGGACGACAACCCCGAGTTCCTCAAGTCGCTCGGCGAGGACAAGCCCGACAAGGACCGCGACGAGGACTCCAAGGGCGACTGAGTCCGGACCGCGTACGGCGCCGCGGGGCGGCCGTGCTCACACCAGGGTTCTGATCGGCGCGGCGCCCAGGGCCCGGTCCCAGACCCGTACGTCCCGGACGGCACCGGGGAAGAAGTCGACGGCCTGACCGCCGTACGACGCCCGGCCGATGATGAAGGGGCCGGTGGCGGGCATCGGATGGGTGTCCTCGGCCTCCGCCTCCAGCACGCCGTTGACGTACAGCCGCAGTGTGCGCGCCCGGCCGTCGCAGACGCCGGCGAGGTGGGTCCAGACGTTCACGGCCGGCTCGCTGCGGCCGACGGCGCGCAGGCCGGGGCGGGAGAGGGCCCAGCGGTTCTGCTCGACGGCGTACTGGAGGTAGAAGCCGCTGGCGTCCCCGGCGTCCTGGCTGACGGCGGTGGCCCAGTTCCCCGGTGCGGCGGAGAGCCGGACCCAGGCGGCGACCGTGAAGCTGCAGCCCTTCCCGGTCTCCAGCACCGGCCCCCCGGTCATGATCTGGCTGCCCTGCCCGGCGAAGACGGCTCCGCCTCCGCCGGGCAGCCAGGTCACGCCGGTCGCGGTGCCGTCGTGACGGCCGCCCGCGGTGTCCCGCGCGACCGTGCCCGAGGCCTCGTCGAGGGGCCAGTGCCCGACGGGCCGAGGGGGCCGGAGGGCGGCGGAGGGTGAGGACGAGGGGGAGGCCGAGGAGGGGGGCGTGGCCCGGTCCCGGTCCGCGGCGGCCGACCGGTTGAGCCAGAACCCCGTCCCGACACCGGCCGCGGCGACCGCGCCCCCGCCTATGCCGAGGAGCAGGAAGGCCCGCCGGCTGCCGCCACGCCCCCGGGCCGCCCGGCGGCCGGTGGGTTCTGTCGTGCCGGACTGCGGGGTGGCACCCACCCGGGTGGCCTGGTCGTGGAACTGCGGCGCCACCATGGTCGCCTGTTGCGGGAGGGCGCCGGGCCCCCCGTCGCGCGGAAGTACGTTCGTGAGGGCCCCGGGGTCCGTGGGGCGGGCGCCCGGGAGGGGCGTCCCGGCAGGAGCCGGGGGCCCGGAAGCGTTGCCCTGCTGCGACCAGGGGCCGAGGTGGCGCAGGGCCATCGTGCTCTCGTTGCCCAGTGCGCCGACCCGGGTGAGGATCTCGCGCGGGGTGGGGCGGCGGGCCGGGTCCTTGGCGAGGCAGTCGCCGATGAGGGCGTGCAGGGCCGGGTCGGTGACGGCGCCGATGTCGGGGGTGTTGTGCACCACGCGGTAGAGCAGCGCGGGGGTCGGCCCCTCGCCGAAGGGGTTCGCGCCGGTCGCCGCGAAGGCCAGCACCGCGCCCAGGCAGAAGACGTCGCCGGCCGGGGTGATCGTGTCGCCGTTGACCTGCTCGGGCGACATGAATCCGGGCGAGCCGGCCACGAGACCGGTGCCCGTGATCGAGTCGGCCTCGACGCTGCGGACGATCCCGAAGTCGATGACACGGGGCCCGTCCTCGGCGAGCAGCACGTTGGAGGGCTTGAGGTCGCGGTGGACGAGGTTCACGGCGTGGATCGACACCAGCGCCTCGGCCAGCCCGGCCGCCAGCGCGAGGACCGCCCCCGCCTCGAACGGCCCCCGCTCGACGACCGCCTGCTCCAGCGACGGCCCGGCGATGTAGCTGGTCACCAGCCACGGCAGGGGCGCGTCCGGGTCCGCGTCGACGACCGGAGCGGTGAAGGCGCCGCTGACCTTGCGGGCCGCCTCGACCTCGCGGCGGAACCGGTCCCGGAACTCGGGCCTGCGCACCAGCTCGGCGTGGACCACCTTGACCGCGACGAGCCGCCCGCCCGGGGAACGCCCGAGGAACACCTGGCCCATCCCGCCCGCGCCCAGTCGGCTCAGCAACCGGTACGCCCCGACGGAGTGCGGGTCGTCCGGCTCCAGCGCTGACACAAATGCCTCCCGGCGTGCGATCTCGGCCCGTGCGGGCAGGCCAAGCATAGAGCCATTCGCACCCGTGTTCGCCGAAGTGCCGTACGTCGTACGGCACTTCGACCACCGCCCTCTGCCTGACGCCGCACTGCGCCTCTGCACGGATCCGGGCGAGCGGGGCACCACCGTCATGCGAAGACCTCTTCGGCCTTCGGGGCGGTGACGGCGCGGGTGAGCCGGCGGGCGGACGGCCGGCACCTCGTCCACAGGTGACTGGTGGAGTACGCCCGGCTCACCGGGTGCCGCCGTCGGCCGGCAGGAGTGTGACCGTGCGCGAGGAGTGCCGTCACGTTCCCGGCCGGCCGACGGTGGGTCCCGGTCGCGTGAACATCGTGGCTGATTCCGTTGAGGCAGCGCTCAGATGTGCGGGGCGTGAGCACTCCCTCGGAAAGTGCTCACCCGATTTCGACAGGGGCGGTTCCGCGGGCGGGGCACCGCTCCCCGGGGCGGGGTCAGCGCAGGCGGGACGACGACAGGATCGACAGCAGGTGGGCCGGGACCATCACCCAGGTGATGACGGCGAGCGCGCCCAGCGCCCAACGGGTGGGCTCGATGCCGCCGGTGACCGCGTCGGCGACCGCCGCGACGAGGAGGACGAGGGACGCCTCGATGCCGTTGGTCACCCGGTGGATCTTGAACGCGGCGGCGACGCGGCGGACCGCGGCGACGCCCTGGGAGCGGGGGCGGGTCGACTCGTCGTCGGCGACGGTCAGTCCGCGGCGGGCGCGGGCCACGTCCACCAGGTCGGTGGAGGCCTTGAGCAGGACGACGCCGAGGGCGGTGGCGATGCCGACCGACAGCCAGCCGCCGACGCCCGACTCGGCGGCCCGGTAACCGGCGCCCGCCATCAGCGCCGCGTCCGCGAGGTACGCGCCGAGCCGGTCGACGTAGATGCCGGCCGCGCTGTTCTGCCCCTTCCAGCGGGCCACCTCGCCGTCCACGCAGTCGAAGAGCAGGAACAGCTGCATGAGGATCACGGCGAGTATCGCGCCGGTCAGGCCGGGGATCATCAGCGCGGCGCCGGAGGCCACTCCGCACACCACCATGGTCCAGGTGAGCTGGTCGGGGGTGACGGGGGTGCGGACCAGGTGGCGGGTGGTGCGCAGGGAGATCCTGCGCATGTAGAGCCGGCCGGCCCAGTGCTCGCCGTTGCGGCTCGCCATCTTGGCCTGCGGCTGGCAGACCTCCCGCAGCTCCTCCAGTACCGGCGCACCCATGACGTTCCTCCCAGCCCCAACCGCCGCCCGCGCGGCGATGATCGGGACAGCGTACAGAGCGTGTACGGCGGGTTGCCGACAGGGGACACCGATCCCGTGGAATCGATCGATCCGGTCATCGCACGCGCCGGTCCGGAAGAGGTCGGCGCCCCGTCGGCGCCGCACTGTACGGCGCCGACGGGACCCGGCTCGGCCGGGGCCGCAACCGCCGCGTGCGGGGCGGCGCCCCGTCGGCGCACGCGGAGACCGCCACCGCCTCCGCGGCGGGACGGCAGCGGCCGTACCGCGGTACGACGATGGTGACGGCCCTGTCCCCGTGCTGGTACCGCTCGGGGCTCGTCCGGCGGTTCGGCATCTTCCGGGTGGTGATCGGCGGGGCGGTCACCTTCCGCGGCAGGGATGACTGGCCGGCCGACCACGGCGTGGAGACCGTGCCGCCGGACGATCCGGAGTGCGCCGCGATGACGCGGGGGTTCGCCGCGCGTCATCCGCAGCTGTGGAGCGGGGGCATCGGGAACCGGGGAGCCCGGTCACGGCCGTTGCCCCCGCTTGTCCACCACCGCCCGCTCCAGGACGGCGAAGCGGCCGGTCACCTCGCCCTTCTCGAAGCCCCAGGGCAGGTCCTCGACGGCCACCTCGCGCTCGCCCAGGAACTCCTTGGTCTTCTTGTCGAAGATCAGCTCGACGCGTTCCCCGTCGTCGACCCGGGCGACCGCGATCCCGCGCCGGCCCACCGCGTCGACCGCGTCGTCGACGACGAAGACGCCCCGGATCTTCGCCGCCGCCCGGTAGAGCGCGGCGGCCTGCTCGGGCGGCATCAGGGACTCGCGCGCGAGGTCGCCGACGAGGACGAAGTTGGCCTCGTCCTTGCTGCCGCTGCCCTCACTGACACGGTTCAGCCACTCGTACATCTGGTCCGGCTCGGTGGGGAGGGTCTGGAGGTGGCGGTAGTTGGTGTTGGACGGGATGCCGGGCGTCTCCTTCTCCAGCGGTTCGTGGTCGGACCGGTCGTAGGGGGCGTGCAGCATGCCCTCCTGCGAGCCGTCCACCGACAGCCAGACCTCGCGCTGGTGGACGGGCTGAAGCTTCGCCGGGACGTCATCGCCCATCTGCGTGGTCCAGCCGCCCTTGCTCTTGATGTACACGAACTGGTCGTCCCTGACGCCGATCGGTGCTTCCGCCCGCTCCGCCGCCAGCGCGATGTCCTCCAGCAGGGCCACGGCCTCCTTCGACGCGGCCGGTGCGGGTTCACCGGACGGTACGGCGACGGTGAGGGCGGCGACCACGGCCACAGCAGCGGCAGCCACCAGAGCGGGACGCCTCCACCTGGACGGGTTCGGGGCGGAAGCGGTGGGGGCGGTGCGCCGGATCTCGGTCATCAGATGCTCCTTGAGGAGTCGGTGACGGGCCGGCGGAAGGTCTCTCTCCGGGAGTTCGGGGAGCTGGTTCATCGGTTTCCCTCCCTCAGGGGCCCGACCGCGGTGATGCGGTCACCTCTCATCTGTCCGCGGGATGCGGGGGGTTCCTGGCTTTTGAGATGTTTCGCGAGTTTCTTCCGGGCGCGGGAGAGCCGGGACCGTACCGTGCCGACGGGGACGCCGAGCGCCTCCGCGGCGGCGGCGTAGTCCAGACCCGACCACACGCACAGCGCCAGTACCTCGCGTTCGGGACGGCGCAGTTCGGCCAGGGCGGTGTGGACGAGGGCCAGCTGCGCCGCGTCGTCCAGGCGCCCGGCGACCTCGTCGGCGAAGTCCCGCACCGTCTCGTCGCGAGGCAGACGGGCGACCGCGGCGGCGTGCCGCCGGGCGGCGCGGCGGGTGTTGCGGACGACGTTGGTGGTGATGCCCAGCAGCCAGGGCCGCAACGAGCCGCCCTCCTCGTCGAGCCGCGCGCGCAGCCGCCAGGCGTCCAGGAAGGTCAGGGAAACCGCCTCCTCGGCGGTCGCCCAGTCACCGGTGAGCCGGTAGGCATGGTTGTAGACGGAGCGCGCGTACGCGTCGAAGAGGTCGCCGAAGGCGTCGTGGTCCCCCGCGCGGATGCGTCTCCGCAGATTCGTGTCCACGTCCTTCTGCCTGTCCGGACGGCGAAGGCCGGTTCCCGTGACTCAGGTCACAGGGAACCGGCCTTCGTGGCGCGTGGGTTCAGAACCCGACGGACCCCAGCGCGCCCAGGCCGACGTCGGCGTAGGAGTGCTTGCCGGAGACGAAGATGTTCACGCCGTAGTAGTTGAACAGCCAGCAGCCGAAGGCGAGCAGGGCCAGGTAGGCGGCCTTGCGGCCCTTCCAGCCCGCGGTGGCGCGGGCGTGCAGGTAGCCGGCGTAGGCGACCCAGGTGATGAAGGACCAGACCTCCTTGGGGTCCCAGCCCCAGTAGCGGCCCCAGGCGTCGCCGGCCCAGATGGCGCCCGCGATGATCGTGAACGTCCACAGCGGGAAGACGGCCGCGTTGACCCGGTAGGCGAACTTGTCGAGGGACGCGGCGGCGGGCAGGCGCTCCAGCACGGAGGTGGCGAAGCTGCCGGGCTTGCCGCCGTTCACGAGCTTGTTCTCGTACGCGTCCTTGAACAGGTAGAGGATCACGCCGACCGCGCCGACGTAGAAGACCGCGCCGCACAGGATCGCCGTGGAGACGTGGATGTACAGCCAGTACGAGTGGAGGGCGGGGACCAGCTGGTCGCTCTCGGTGTACAGGACGGTGACGGCCAGGCCGAGGTCGAGGAGGACCGAGGTGGTCAGGAACAGGCCGAGCCAGCGCACGTTCTTCTTCAGCGCCAGCAGCAGGAGGTACACGCCGACCGCGGTGGTGGAGAAGGTGATGTTGAACTCGTACATGTTGCCCCACGGCGCCCGCTCCACGGACAGCGCGCGGGTGAGCACGCCGCCGAAGGAGAGGCAGAACGCGAGCACGGTGAGGGAGATGGCGATGCGTCCGTAGAGGTCGCCCTTCTCGTCGCCGCCGTGCGCCCCGGGTCCGTCGGGCACGTCCCGCGATCCGGCCGCGGCACGCACGACGACCTTCGGCCGCTCCAGTACGGCGGTGCCGCCGGTCTGGTTGACGGTGACGGCCGGTGCCTTCCTCGCCTCCGCCTTCGGGGTGAGGGCGGCGGCGGTGCGGGCGACCTTGCTGCGGCTGCCGAAGGTCCACTCCGCGATGTACGCGAAGAAGGCGAGGGTGTAGACCGCCATCGCGGAGTAGATCAGTACGTTGCTGATCTCCGCGAGGTTCTCGTTGGTCGCGGCGGCGAGAGTCACTGCTGCTCAGCCCCTTCGGCAGGTACGGCTTCGGTGTCGGTGTCGGTGGAATCGGAGGTTCTCGGGGCGGTGGCCTCGTCCGGGTCGGGTACGCCCGGGGCCTGGTCGTAGAGGATGCCGGCGAGGTCGCCGAGCTCCTCGGGCACCTTCGCGGACTCGCTGCGGCCGAGGCCGGCCATCTCGACGACGGTCACGCCGTCGGCACCGCGCACCGCGCGCACCCACACGCGGCGGCGCTGGATGAACAGTGAGGCGGCGAGACCGGCGATCGCGACGACGGCGCCGCCGAGCGCCCAGCCGCCGCCCCGCTCCTGGACGACCTGGAAGCCGGCCCACTCCTTGACGTCCTTCTCGAAGGTGACCGAGCCGGCGCCGTTCGGGAGCGTCATGGTCTCGCCGGGCGTGAGCAGCTTCTTGAACAGCTCGCCCTCGGAGTCCTTGAACTCCTTCATTTTGGTCTTGTCCATCTGGTACACGCTCTGCGGAATGCCGGAGTCGGCCTTCAGGTCGCCGTGGTAGGCGGAGAGCGCGAGCACCGGATAGTCCAGCGCGGGGAACTGGGAGAGCATCGTGCCGCTGGCGGAGCCGCCGAAGGTGGGCACGAAGAAGGCGTTGAAGCCGAGCTGCTCCTTCTCGCCCTCGGGGTTGCGGTAGCCGTCGAGGACCTTGACCACGCCGGAGGAGGTGACGTTGGCGTCGAGCGGCAGCAGCGGCACGGCGTCCTGGAAGACGATCTCGCCCTTGCCGTCGCGGACGGTGACGACGGGTGCGTAGCCGTGGCTGACGAGGTAGACCTTGGCGTCGCCGATCTTCAGCGGCTTGTTCACCTTGACGAGGGCCGTCCTCTCCTCGCCGTCGGCGCCCTCGGTGTAGGTGAGCTCGGTCTCGTACGTGCGCGGGGTGCCCTTGTTGGGGCCGGTGCGCTCGTAGGTGCCGGTGAACTCCTTCACGTCGAAGCTGAACGGCACCAGGTCGTCGTTGGTGAAGAGGCTGCCGGACTTGAAGTCGTCGTACTGGGTGAGCGTGTTGGAGAAGCCGTCGCCCTCGACGACCAGCTTGTTGCCCTCGGACTTGAACAGCTGGCCCCAGGCGAAGGCGATCAGCATCACGATCAGCGCGATGTGGAAGAGCAGGTTGCCGACCTCGCGCAGGTAGCCCTTCTCGGCGGCGACGGCGTCACCGGCGAGGTGGGCGCGGAAGCGGCGCTTCTTCAGCAGGGCGAGCGCCGCCTCGCGGACCTGCTCGGGCTCGGCCCCGGTGCGCCACGTGGTGTGGGCGGGCAGCCGGGTCAGCCGGCGGGGCGCGCCCGGCGGGCGGCCGCGCAGCTGGCCCACGAACTGCCAGGTGCGGGGCACGATGCAGCCGATGAGGGAGACGAACAGCAGGATGTAGATCGCCGAGAACCACACCGAGCTGTAGACGTCGAAGAGCCCGAGCTTGTCGTAGACCGGCGCGAGGACGTCGTGGCGCTCGCGGAAGTCGGCGACCGCCGTCTCGTCGATCCCGGTCTGCGGGATGAGCGAGCCGGGGATCGCGCCCAGCGACAGCAGCAGCAGGAGCAGCAGCGCGACCCGCATGGAGGTGAGCTGCCGCCAGAACCAGCGGGCCCAGCCGATGACGCCCAGGGCGGGCAGGTGGGGCGGCTCCTCCGTGGGAGCGGTGGACAGCTGGGAGCCGGCGGCGCCGAGGTCCTGGTCGTCGGCGGACTGGGGAGTGTCGTCGGTTGTCGTCTTGCTCATCGGGTCAGATCCCCACAGTGAAGCCGTTGGACCAGGTCTGCATCTCCGCCACGAGGCTGTCCCACGCGCCGGTCAGCAGCAGCAGCCCGGTCGCGATCATCATGATGCCGCCGATGCGCATCACCCAGGTGTAGTGGCGCTTGACCCAGGCGAACGCGCCGAGCGCCTTGCGGAAGGCGACGGCGGTGAGGACGAAGGGGGCCCCGAGTCCGAGACAGTACGCGACGGTGAGGAGCGCCCCGCGACCGGCGGTGGCCTCGTTGAACGACAGGGCCGTGACGGAGGCGAGCGTCGGGCCGATGCAGGGCGTCCAGCCGATGCCGAACAGGGCGCCGAGGACGGGGGCGCCGACCAGCCCGGTGGCCGGCCGCTTGTGGAAGCGGAACTCGCGCTGGGTGAGCCAGGGCATCAGGCCCATGAAGAAGACGCCCATGAGGATCATGAGGACGCCGAGCACCTTGGACAGGACACCCGACTGTTCCTGCAGGGTCTGCCCGAAGTAGCCGAAGAAGGCGCCGCCGGAGACGAACACGGCGGTGAAGCCGAGCACGAACAGGGCGGCGCCGGCGGCCATGCGTCCGCGCCGGGCCTCGGCCAGGTCGGTGCCGGAGATGCCGGTGACGTAGGAGAGGTAGCCGGGGACCAGCGGCAGCACGCAGGGGGAGAAGAAGGAGACGAGTCCGCCGAGCAGGGCGATGGGCAGGGCGACCAGCAGGGCGCCGTTGAGCACCGTGCCGTTGGTGCCCGTCTCGGCGGCGAGCGTGTGCAGGGCCGTCACGTCACTTCTCCGCGACGACCGGCTTGAGCATCTTCAGCAGGCGTTCCTCGCTGAGCGAGGTCAGCGAGCGGGCCGCGATCCTCCCCTCCCGGTCCAGGACCAGGGTCGAGGGGACGGCCTGCGGGTTGAGGGTGCCCTTCTCGAAGCGGAGCATCAGCTTGCCCGTGGGGTCGTACAGGCTCGGGTAGGGGATGCCGAAGTCCTTCTCGAAGGCGAGGGCGGCCGTGGTGCTGCCGTCCCGGGTGTTGATGCCGACGAACTGCACGCCCTGGTCGGCGTACGCCTTGGACACCTTGGCGAAGTACTTGGCCTCCGCGCGGCACGGGTTGCACCAGGAGCCCCAGACGTTGAGGACGACGACCTTGCCCTTGTAGTCGGCGACGTCGAGCTGCTCGCCCTCGAGCGTCTTCCCGGACAGCTCGGGAGCGGCGACCCGCTCGCCCTCGGCGACCGTGGAGATGCCGTCGGTTCCGGTGACGAAGTTGGTGTTGCCGCCCCCGCCGGACGTCCCGCCCGATCCGCACGCGGAGACGAGCAGTGCGGCCGCGGTCGCTCCGGCGGCCAGGGTGGCGCGGCGGCGGACGCGGAGGGCGCGGTTCGAGCTGTGATCGGCTCGGTTCGAGCGCTGGGGGGCGCGGCTGGCGGCACTCATGTGAAAAGTTTCGCATGCCCGTTCTGGGGATCTTGCGCACCCCCCGTGCGGGCGGAAACCCGCATTTCAGGCGGCGTCGCCGGTGCCCGTTCCGGTGGTACCCGTCCCGGTGTCGCTCGTCCCGGTGGTGCCGGTGTTCCGGGTGAACGCCTTCCAGCCACCGGCCGGTTCCTGGCCGACGTCCAGGGTGCGGAGCCGCTCCAGCACCTCCGGCTTCTGCACGTCCAGCCAGTCGGTGAACTGCCGGAAGGAGACGAGCCTCACGTCGCCGCCCTTCTCCTTCTCCCGCGCGATGTGCTTGAGCGCTTCCTCCACGGCGTCCATGTAGATGCCGCCGTTCCACTGCTCGAAGTGGTTGCCGACGAAGAACGGCGCACGGTTCGACTCGTACGCCCGCTTGAATCCCGATATGTACGCCTGGGTCGCCTGCCGCCGCCAGCCCGGGTGGTTGTGGGCCGGCGCGTTGGTCGAGTTGACCGACTGGTTGGCGAGGATGTTGTAGTCCATCGACAGGACCTCGAAGGAGCGGCCGGGGAACGGTATCTGCTGGAGCGGAAGGTCCCATATGCCCTGCTTCTTCGACGGCCAGACCTGGCGGCCGCCGGGCGAGGAGGCGTCGTAGCGCCAGCCGAGCTCGCGGGCGGTGGGCAGCAGGTTGTCCTGGCCGAGCAGACAGGGCGTACGGCCGCCGACGAGCTCCTTGTCGTAGTCGAAGGGGAGCGGCTCCAGGTCGGTCCAGCCGGAGTTGGTCCGCCACTCCTTGACGAAGGACCTGGCCTGGTCGATCTCGCTGCGCCACTGCCGCGCCGTCCAGCCGCCGACGCTGCCGGAGCCGCCGCAGAAGTGGCCGTTGAAGTGGGTGCCGATCTCATGGCCCTCGAGCCAGGCGCGGCGGAGGTTCTTCAGCGTGTCTCTGATGTGCGCGTCGGTGAGGTAGCCGATGTCGGAGGCGCCGCGCGGGTTGTTCGGGGGGTCGTAGAGGCGCTTCTTCGACTCGGGGAGCAGGTAGAGGCCCGAGAGGAAGAAGGTCATGGCCGCGCCGTGCTCCTTGGCCAGGTCCAGGAAGCGCGGGAAGAGGCCGTTGCCGACCTCGCCGGCCCCGTCCCAGGAGAAGACGACGAACTGCGGCGGGGCCTGACCCGGCTCCAGCGGCACCGGCTCGTCGGGCTGGTGGGGCTGCCTGCCGGTGAAGGAGGTGGAGCCGTCACCGATCGGGCGGGCGGTGTTCGTCGGCTTCGGCTTCGGCGTGCCGGGCCGGTCGTCGGGGCGGGGGCCGCCCGCGTCGCTCCCGCCGCCCGAACCCGTGTGGCCGCCGCAGCCCGCCAGCGGGACGGCGGCCGCGGCTCCCGCCCCGAGCCCGAGCATTCCCCTACGGGTGAGACTGCGCACGGCAACCCCGATCGTCACGTCCTCTGGTGGTCACTCACTCAGAGGACGTGACGAAGCCGCGGGTTCCCGGTCGTGTGCGGGGGTTTCGCAACGGTTTTCGAAAGCGTGGTCCCCGTCGGGCGTCGCGCCGGTCCGGCGGGCGTTACGCCCCGAACGCCTTGCTCTTCCCCTTCACCGGCCTGGCACCCGCGAGCAGATGCGCGGGGACGAGATCACGGGCCGGCTCGCTGTAGCCGACGGAGACGATCCTGTCCCCCTGATAGGTGAAGGTGGTCAGCGAGGCGAGCGTGCACTGCCGCTTGCGCGGGTCGTGCCACAGCCGCCGCTTCTCCACGTAGGACCGCACGATCCAGATCGGCAGCTGGTGGCTGACCAGCACCGCCTCGTGTCCGCGCGCCGCGTCCTTGGCCGCGTTCAGCGCGCCCATCATGCGGATGACCTGATCGACGTACGGCTCGCCCCAGGACGGCCTGAACGGGTTGACGACGTGCCTCCAGTTGGCCGGGCGGCGCAGCGCGCCGTCGCCGATGCCGAAGGTCTTGCCCTGGAAGACGTTCTCCGCCTCGATCAGCCGCCCGTCGGTGGCGATGTCCAGGCCGTGCGCCTTGGCGATGGGCTCGGCCGTCTCCTGCGCCCGCTCCAGCGGGGAGGCGACGACGTACGTGATGTCGCGGGAGGCGAGGTGGTCCCCGACCCGGTCGGCCATGCGCCGGCCCAGCTCGGAGAGGTGGTAGCCGGCGAGACGGCCGTACAGGATGCCGTCCGGGTTCTCGACCTCGCCGTGCCGCATCAGGTGGACGACGGTGACGTCGTCGTCCTTCTCCGGAGCGCTCATGCCGTGGCCTCCGCCGCCGCTCGGGCCGCCGCCGGGAGGGCGTCGGCGATCCGCTGGACGGCCCGCTCGTCGTGCGCGGTGGACACGAACCAGGACTCGAAGGACGACGGCGGCAGGTAGACGCCGTTCTCGAGGAGGGAGTGGAAGAACGCGGTGAAGCGGAACGAGTCCTGCGCCTTGGCGTCCTCGTAGTTCCGCACCGGGCGGTCGGTGAAGAACACCGAGAACATGTTGGAGGCGTTCTGCAGCGTGTGCGCGACGCCCTCCTTGCCGAGCGCCTCGGTGACGAGCGACTGGATCTGCGCCGATACGGCGTTCACCTTCTCGTACGCGGCGTCGTCGAGCAGCCGCAGTTGGGCGAGGCCGGCGGCGGTGGCGACGGGGTTGCCGGAGAGGGTGCCGGCCTGGTACACGGGCCCGGCCGGGGCGAGGTGGCCCATCACGTCGGCGCGCCCGCCGAAGGCCGCGGCCGGGAAGCCGCCGCCCATCACCTTGCCGAAGGTCATCAGGTCGGGCCGCACCCCGTCGACGCCGTACCACCCGGCGCGGCTGGTCCGGAACCCCGTCATGACCTCGTCGGAGATGTACAGCGCGCCGTTCGCGGCGCACGCGTCCTTCAGCCCCTGGTTGAACCCGGGCAGCGGCGGTACGACGCCCATGTTGCCCGGGGACGCCTCGGTGATCACGCAGGCGATCTCGTCCGGGTGCGCGGCGAAGGCGGCGTGCACGGCGTCGAGGTCGTTGTACGGCAGGACGATGGTGTCGCCGGCCTGGGCGCCGGTGACGCCGGGCGTGTCGGGGAGCGCGAACGTGGCCACCCCGGAACCGGCGGAGGCGAGCAGCGAGTCGACGTGCCCGTGGTAGCAGCCGGCGAACTTGACCACCTTGGTGCGCCGCGTGAACCCGCGGGCGAGCCGGATCGCCGACATGGTGGCCTCGGTCCCGCTGGAGACGAGCCGCACCTGCTCCAGCGGCTCGATCCGGGCGGTCATCGCCTCGGCGAGCGCGACCTCGCCCTCACCGGGCGTGCCGAAGGACGTGCCGCGCGCGACGGCCTCCTGTACGGCGGCGATCACCTCGGGGTGCGCGTGCCCGAGGATCATCGGCCCCCAGGAGCAGACGAGGTCGACGTACTCGCGTCCGTCGGCGTCGGTCAGGTACGGGCCGGTGCCCGACACCATGAACCGGGGCGTGCCGCCGACGGCGCGGAAGGCGCGCACCGGCGAGTTCACGCCGCCGGGCGTGACGGCCGCGGCACGGTCGAACAGTGCCTGCGAGGCTGGGGCTTCGTATGAATATGGCAGTTCGCTCATGACCTGCGACTTCTCCGACCTTCTCCGACATTCCGGGGTTTCCCGGCTCCGGGTGCGTATGACGTGTCCAGGGTAGGCCAGGGGCGGCCTGCGGCATCCGGCCCCCGATCGGCCGTGATCTGCGAAACTGGCGTCTGATACACACAGCTCACACGGTCGGGGCCGGCCGGAGGCTGCGAAGCCCTCGCGGGCGGATGTCCGACCGTACGTTTCGGCGGGCGGCCGTGGGGGAGGTCACTGACACGATGATCGGGTTGCGCGGCGGGGGCCACGCGTCCTAGAAAAGCAGTCGGGTGGAGATATGCATCGCGGTGGCGGACTGGGCGAGGGGACTGATGACCTGGGTCCTCGACGTGCCCGGCGGGGAAGACACCGACGCGAGGCGGAGGACACGGACGAGACGCGTCAGACACACGGTGGACCGGAGCGGATCGGCCCCCTGAGCGGGGCGGGGAGCAGGAATGGTGGTCGGGTGGGGGTGACGTACAAGTATTTCGGCGCGCCGGACGGCGCCACCGCGGCCCGCGTCCCGATCTCGATGCGCCCCGAGGAGCTCGGCGGCGACGAACTCGGCATGAACGGCATGTTCACCAAGATCAAGCCGGAGACCATGGCCGCGATGGTCCTCACGGGTATCGAGGGCGTCCCCCTGCACAAGGTGCCGCCCCTGGAACTGGTCGTCCTGCACCCCGACTACGCGGTCGTGAAACTCCCCATGACGGTCGTCGACCCGCTGCGCGGCATAGGCGAGGAGGCCGTCGGCGCGGCGGCCTTCATCTGGTCGACGGTCCCGGACCGCGGCGGCCCGCGTGACGCGTTCAACGTGTACCAGCTGCTGCACGAGTGGCAGGACTTCTCGCACCGGCTGCATGAGGCGGGGCACCAGGCGTACTGCCTGGTGTGGCCCTGAGCCGGGGTTTCTCGGGTAGCGGGCGGGGTTTTCGGACCCCGCCCTCGTCATGTGCCGGGAGGGACCGTCGGGAGGTCCGGGGCGCGTCGGGGACATCCGGATGCCGCCGGGGCGCTGAGGTGTCCTGGGCGGCTGATGTGTCCTGGGCGGCGGGCAGGTCGCCGGCGGGCTCTTCTCCCCGGCGGTGATCCGTACGGATCCGGCGTGCGCCACCTCCGCTTCCGGAGCCGGCGGCCGCACTCGTCCCACGGGACACCGACCGCGTGAGGCGCCTGGAACACCGGTCGCACGGCACGACGGCCGTCGGTCCCCTCGGCGTCGGTGCCCCGGGATGCCCGGTCCTGCCGCACCGTGCGGCAGGTACGTCGTGGCCGGTCGTCAGGAGGCGCCCTGCGGGGAGAGGGCGGAGGGGACGCCTTTGCCGAAGGCGCGCATGGCGAGGGCGCCGGCCAGGGGCCCGGGCGCGAGGAGGAGGAAGGCGTACTCCCAGCCGACGGCCTCGGCCAGGAGGGGGGTGAGCTGGATGCTGACGACGGTGAGGGCGAAGCCGATCGCGGTCTGGCCGGTGAGCGCCGTCCCGATGTAGCGGTGGTCGGCCACCTCGCTCAGCGAGGTCGAGAACACCCCCGAGTCCGCGATCACCGCGGCACCCCACAGCGTGCAGAAGGCGAACAGGAGCAGGGGCGGGGCGTGGAGGAGGAACGGGGAGGTGAGGCAGCACAGGCCGCTGGTGAGAAGTGCCGCCATGGCGGCGGGAGAGCGGCCGAAGCGGTCCGCGCCCCAGCCGCCGAGCAGGCAGCCGGCCGCTCCGCCGAGTCCCATGGCGAGGAACACCGTGATCTCCACCGAGCCCGGGAGTCCTTCCGCGGCGGGGGCCGCCAGCAGGAAGGACGGGATCCAGGTCCACAGGGCGTAGAGCTCCCACATGTGCCCGAAGTAGCCGAGGTTGGCCAGGCGCGGCCCGCGCTCGGTGAACATGGTCAGCGCGTACCGGGGGTTGCGGACGGGTGCGGCCGACGCCGCGTGGGGGCCGGGCCGGACGAGGAGCAGGGCGATGACGGAGCCCGCGAGTCCGGCCGCCGCCGCGGCGAGCAGGACACCGCGCCAGGGCAGCGACCCCAGCCCGGCGATGAGATGGGGAAGCGTCGAGCCGAGGGTGAGGGCGGCGATGAGGACGCCCATGGTCCTGCCCCGTCCGGCGCTGCCGGCCCAGGAGGCCATGAGCTTCATGCCGGTGGGGTAGACGCCGGCCAGGAACACCCCGGTCATGAAGCGCAGCGGCACGGCGACGGCCGGCCGGTCGGCGAACAGGGCCAGTACCACGGTGCAGGCCGCGGCCGCCGCGGCGGTGACGGCGAGCAGGCGCTGGGCCGGGACGCGATCAGCCAGGTTGAACGCGGTCGAGGCGACCGCCCCGGCGACGAAGCCGATCTGCACGGAGGCCGTCAGCCACACCGCGCCGCCGGCCGTGAGCTCCCAGTCGTTCCGCAGACTGGGCACCACCGCCGACATGGAGAACCACACGGCGAGGCCGAGCACCTGCACGGCGGCGATCGCACCGCGTTGCACACCGACGTTCACAGCTGCCCCCTCGAACCGGGATTCTGCTCCTCCGACCTCGTGCCACGGCCGAAGGCCGACCTTCGTCACCCCGGGACCGTAGTCCCGGTCCGCCCCCGCTCGGCGGTCGGCCCGTCCGTGAGGTGCGGCGCCGGCACCCGGCTCAGCGGCGTCCGTCCCGTACACGGGTCGCCTTCCTGTCACCGGAGCGGACGGACCGGGTCACCGGCGCGGTCCGGGGCGCCGACGGCGGCGTCGTGACCGGCCGCGACCGACCGCCCTCGTCCGACCGCCCTCGTCCGACCGCCCTCGTCCGCCCGCCCGTCGGACCGCCCGCCTGTCGGACCGCCCGCCCGTCGGACCGAGGCCCCGGCCGTCACGGAGTGCGGAACCCGCGAAAGGTCACCTGTCCGCGGGTCCGGAAACCGAGCCGCTCGTAGAGCGCGATCGCGCCGGCGTTCGATTCGGCCACGTGCAGGAAGGGACGCTCCCGCCGTGACACGATGCGCGCGACGAGTGCGCGTACCAAGCGTGCGGCGTGACCGCGGCCGCGTGCCTCGGGTGCGGTGCAGACGGCACTGATCTCGGTCCAGCCGGGAGGCCGCAGCCGTTCACCCGCCATCGCCACCAACGTGCCCTCCTCGCGGATGCCGAGATAGGCGCCGAGTTCGTGCGTGCGCGGCCGGAACGGACCCGGCCGGGTCCGCTCGACGAGACCGAGCATCTCGGACACGTCCGCGGAGCCCAGTTCGACCACGCCGGAGTCGGGTTCGGCATGAGGGGTGACGGGGCGGTCGTCACCGGTCCAGATCATCTGACGGCCTTCGAGGGTGAAGACCGGCTCCCAGTCCGGCGGCGGGACGGCCGGGCAGCTGAACATGTCGGCGAGCTCTCCCCGGCCGAGCAGCCGGGCCAGGTCGTCCCACCGCGCCGCGTCCGCGGTGGCGGACACCGCGGAGAAGGTCGCGAACGGTGTCAGGTACGTGGCAGCCGCGCCGAGCCGGCGAGCGAGATGTGAGTGGTGTCCCCCGAGCGACTCGCCCACCGGATCGTCGAGAGCGGCCGCGCCATGATGACCTGCCAACATGCTGTGCCTTCGTGTCGTCATGAGGCGTTGCCGTCGCAGGCGTCCTCATGGCGTTTCTTCAACGCTTCCATCGTCGTCACTCCGGTGTCCGCGCCGAACGGCCCCGGGGAGTGTAGTTGACGGATCGAGCGCGACGGAGCCGAGAGCCTGACCAACGGCCCTTCCGGAATGTCCGCGCGGTCTTCCGCGCCCGCTCGGAATCCAGGTGCCGGACCCAAGGCACCGCCCCCCTGGCCGCGCTTCGACACCTGTGGAGCAATTCGGTGAGCAGAAGGCAGCCGAGTGTCCACCAGAAGCTCAATTGAGCGGCGCATGAGCAACACAGCTCGAAGTGCTCACGGTTCTCCTCCAGACACACCACTCCCCCGCCGCCGTCCGAGCGGGCGTCCTCTTCCCGACGGGCCCGGAGACGTGTCGCCTCACTTCATCCCGACGGTCCGCAGCACCGTCAGCACCAGGGTCCGGGCCGCCTCCACCGTCTCGCGCAGGGACACGTGCTCGCGTTCGCTGTGCGCCACCGCGATGTCCCCGGGGCCGTACTGCAGCGTCGGTATGCCGGCGCCCACGTAGTGCCGCAGATCACTGCCGTACGTCGCGCCGCGCCGCCTCGGCCGGGGGCGGCCCGTCGCGTCGGCGTACGCGGCACCGGCCGTGTCCGCCAGGGAGTGCCCCTCGGGCAGGCGGCCGCTCGCGAACTGCCCGCCCGGCCAGCTCACGGCGGCCGGGTGATCCCGCAGCCACGGGTCGGCGGCGCACACCCGCGCCACGCACCGCTCGAACTCGGCGCGCGCGTCCGCCGGGTCCTCGCCGAGGCGTACGCCGAGCCGGCCCTCGGCGACCAGCAGATCGGGCACGCTGCTCGCCCAGTCCCCGGCGCGCACGGTGCCCACCGACAGGGCGTACGGGATCGGGTACTCGGCGAGCAGCGGGTCCGGGTCCCGGTTCCGTTCGGTCTCCAGCGCGGCCAGCGCCCGGTGCAGGGGAAGGTAGGCGTCGACCGCGCTGACCCCCTGCTCCCGTGAACTGCCGTGCGCCGCCCTGCCGGGCACGGCGATGCGGAACGTCAGCGCGCCCGCGTTGGCGGTGATCAGGGTGCCGGCCGTGGGCTCGGCGATGACGCAGGCGTCGCCGCGGTGACCGCGCCGCAGGGTGCCGAAGGCGCCGAGACCGCCGTCCTCCTCACCGACGACGCAGTGCACGGCCACCCGGCCGCGCAGCCGTATGCCGGCCGCGCGGATCGCGGCGAGCGCGGCGAGGTGCGCCGCGAGACCGGCCTTCATGTCGCAGGCCCCGCGCCCGTGCACGAGGTCCCCGGTCACCCGGGGCACGAACGGGTCGCCGTCCCACGCGGCGGGATCACCCGGCGGTACGACATCGACGTGCCCCTGCAGGATCAGCGTGGGCCCGTCACCGCCGTCGGGGGTGGTCCCGACGAGCCCCCACGCCTCCTCGCGGGGCGCCTCCGTCCCCGGGAAGTCCGGATCGGCGCGGAGCGCGGGCAGGTCCATCGACCACAGGTCGACGTCCATCCCGAGCCACTCCAGCCGCCCGGCCAGCTGATGCTGCAGCTGGGACTCGGCGGCGCTCCCGGTCACGCTGGGCACGGAGATCAGCTCCAGCAGCGTCCGTCCCAGCGCCTTCTCGTCCACCGCCGCCAGCGCCGCGGCCTCCTCGTCGGTCAGCATGCCACCCTCCCCGCACCGGGGAGCGGCCCTCCGCCGCCCCCGCACGCATATCTGCGCACCGCGGCGCCCACTTACGCCTGCCACCCCGCGTGGCCGCGGGCAGCAGTGCCTCCCAGTGCCTCAAAGGCCTGGGAGGTGCCCCCGGGGCGATGGAGGTCCCCCGCTCGAGCGGAGCCGGGAGCGGGGGAGGGCGGGCGCAGGGGGTGTCCGTGGAAGGAGGACCTCAGCGCCCCCTGGAGCCGCGGCACGGGTGGGCGCCGGGGCCCCGGGAGGAACCCCGCCAGCCCCGCCCCGCACGACCAGCCCCACCCCGCACGACCAGCCCCACCCCGCGCAACCAGCCCCGCCCCGCGCCGGCACGGGCCCGCGCCCAACCGCACGGAAACGCCGCTCACCCGACCGACCGCTGTACGCCCCCCACCGTGAACCCGGTCACCGTCCCCCCGCCCTCCCGCCGGAAGGCGTACGGCGCACCGCCGTGCGCGAGGGCGATCTCCCGGACGATGGACAGCCCGAGTCCTGACCCCGGCAGGGAACGCGCGTCGGCGGCGCGGTAGAAGCGGTCGAAGACGCGGGTCAGGTCGTCGTCCGCGATGCCCGGCCCCCGGTCGCGCACCTCCACCCGCACCGTCCCCGGCCGCGCGGGCCCGGCGACGCGGATCTCGACGGGGCCGCGTCCGTCCCGGTCGAACTTGACCGCGTTCTCGACCAGGTTGGACACCGCCCGTGTCAGCATCCCGGGCCGCCCGTCGGTCGTGGTGTCCCCGCTCGCGCGGACCAGGATCTCCCGCCCCGTGCGCCGCCGGGCCAGCCCCGCGACGTCCTCGGCGATGTCCGCGAGGTCGACCCGCTGCGACGGCTCGGTGTCGGACTGCCCGGCCGCGAGATCGACCAGTTCGTTGACGAGGTCGGTCAGCTCGCGGGCCTCCTGGGTGAGGTCGGCGACGAGTTCCTCACGGGTGCCGGGCGGGAGTTCGTCGATGCGGCGCAGCAGGGAGATGTTGGTGCGCAGCGAGGTGAGCGGCGTACGCAGCTCGTGCCCGGCGTCCTGGACCAGCCGGCGCTGGTCCTCCTCGGACTGGGCGAGCCGGCCCAGCATCCGGTCGAAGGCGCGGCCGAGGCGCCCCACCTCGTCGTAGCCGGCGACGGGCACCTGGATGCCGAGGCGCCGGGTACGGGCGACGGCCTCGGCGGTGTGGGTGAGGACGACCAGGCGGCGGGTGATGCGCCGGGCCAGCCACCAGCCGAACAGCCCGGCCCCGACCACCACCGCCGCCATCAGGATCAGCGTGCGCCGCTGGAGGGCCCGCAGCAGGTCCTCGGTGTTGCTGAACTCCTGCGCGACCTGCACCGCGCCCCGGCCGCCGCCCAGTGAGACGGTCGCGACCCGGTAGACGTCGTCGCCGACGTCGACGTCCGCGTGCACGGCCACCCGCCCCGCCGTCGTGGCGCCCGCGACCCGCCGGTCGGCGTCGACCACCGGCAGCCCCGGGTCGCCGGGGTCGAAGACGCTGCCGTCCGGGCCGAGGACCTGCACGTCGGTCCGGGCGGGCCGCACCAGGTCGTGGCCGGGCGCGGCGGAGGAGAAGTCGTGCGGGGTCATCCGGTTGTCCCGGACCTCGCTCCGCAGGTCCTGCACGACCTCGTCGAACACGGACTGCTGGTCCACCCGCACCAGCCGGGCGGCGGCGTTGTACGACAGGATGCCGACCAGCACGGTGACCGTGGCGGTGACCGCCGCGAACGCCACCGCGAACGTGGTTCCCAGCGACAGCAGCCGCAGCCGTCGGCGCGGAACCGGCGCCCCCGGCGCACCGCCCGCGGGCACTCAGCCCTCCCGCAGCACGTAGCCCACCCCGCGTACCGTGTGGATCAGTTGCGGCGCGCCGGGCTCGTCGAGCTTGCGGCGCAGATAGCCGACGTAGACGGCGAGGTTCTTGGAACCGGGGCCGAAGTCGTAGCCCCAGATGCGGTCGTAGATGGTCGAGTGGTCCAGGACGATGCCCGCGTGGCGGATCAGCAGCTCCAGCAGCTCGAACTCGGTGCGGGTCAGCTCCAGTTCGCGCCCGCCGCGCCAGGCCCGGCGCGCCCGGGGGTCCATGCGCAGCCCGGCCGCCTCCACGAACCGGCCGGGGGTGTCCGGCTTCGCCTCCTCCGCCACCGGCTCGGGATCCGGCACCACCGGGGCCGCCCGGCGCAGCAGCGCGCGCAGCCGGGCGAAGACCTCCTCGACGTCGAACGGCTTGACGACGTAGTCGTCGGCACCCGCGTCCAGTCCCGCGATCCGGTCAGCGGTCTCCACCAGCGCGGTCAGCATCAGCACCGGTGTGCGGTCGCCCTCGGCACGCAGCACCCGGCACACCTGGAGCCCGTCGATGCCGGGCATCATCACGTCGAGCACCAGCACGTCGGGCCGGCTGCGGTGGGCCTGCGCGAGGGCCTCGACGCCGTCGGCGACGGCCGTGACCCGGTATCCCTCCAGGGTGAGGGCACGCTCCAGGGCGTTGCGGATGGCGCGGTCGTCTTCGGCGAGCAGAACGGTGTGCGGCACGCGCCCAGTGTGCCAACCGCCGCCGTCCCGCGGCCCCGGAGGACGGCTCCGGGGCCCGCTTCTCACCCGTATCTCACCCGGCGGGCCGCAGCGCCGCCAGTCGCTCCTCGAACGGGGTGACCTCCTCGAAGGAGTCCCGCCCGGTCAGCGGACGGGCGGTGGACAGCCCGGCCATCAGGGCCGCCAGTTCCCCGGCCGCGCGCTCGACACGGCCGTTCAGCCCTTCGGCGCCCCAGTCCTCGGAGGCGGCGTAGACGCCGGTGGGGACGACGACGGCCTTGAGGTGGGAGAAGAGCGGCCGCAGCGCGTGGTCCAGGACCAGCGAGTGCCGGGCCGTGCCGCCGGTCGCCGCGATCAGCACCGGCTTCCCGGCGAGGGCCTCGGGGTCGGTGACGCTCAGCGCGTCGAAGAACGACTTGAACAGCCCGCTGTACGACGCCGAGAACACCGGCGTGACCACGATCAGCCCGTCGGCCCCGGCCACCGCGTCGAACGCGCCGGCCAGCGCCCGGCCGGGGAAGCCGTTGGTGAAGGTGTGCGCGATCTCCACGGCGAGGTCGCGCAGCTCGATGACCTCGACATCGGCCGGCTGGGGCTCGGGAGCCGTGGCCGCCGGGGCGGCGGCCGCGGCCAGCCGGTCGCCGAGCAGCCGGGTGGAGGACGGGACGCTCAGTCCCGCCGAGACGACGACGAGCCTCATGCCTGTGCGCCTTCCTTCGTCCTGGCCCCGGCCAGCAGCGAGCTGTGGGTGGGTGCGTCCGGCACGTCGGCCGGGCGGTTCTTGGCGAACTCCTCGCGCAGCACCGGCACGACCTCCTCGCCCAGCAGGTCGAGCTGTTCCAGCACGGTCTTCAGCGGCAGGCCCGCGTGGTCCATCAGGAACAGCTGGCGCTGGTAGTCGCCGGCGTACTCGCGGAAGGACAGCGTCTTCTCGATGACCTGCTGCGGGGAGCCCACGGTCAGCGGGGTCTGCTCGGTGAACTCCTCCAGCGAGGGCCCGTGCCCGTAGACCGGGGCGACGTCGAAGTAGGGGCGGAACTCACGCACCGCGTCCTGGCTGTTCTTCCGCATGAACACCTGACCGCCGAGGCCGACGATCGCCTGCTCGGGGGTGCCGTGCCCGTAGTGGGCGTACCGCGCCCGGTACAGCTCGACCATGCGCTTGGTGTGGTCGGCCGGCCAGAAGATGTTGTTGTGGAAGAAGCCGTCGCCGTAGTACGCGGCCTGCTCGGCGATCTCCGGCGAGCGGATCGAGCCGTGCCAGACGAACGGCGGTACGCCGTCCAGCGGGCGGGGCGTGGAGGTGAAGCCCTGCAGCGGGGTGCGGAACTTGCCCTCCCAGTCGACGACGTCCTCGCGCCACAGCCGGTGCAGGAGCGCGTAGTTCTCCACCGCCAGGTTGATGCCCTGGCGGATGTCCTGCCCGAACCAGGGATAGACCGGGCCGGTGTTCCCGCGCCCCATCATCAGGTCCACCCGGCCGTCGGCCAGGTGCTGGAGCATCGCGAAGTCCTCGGCGATCTTCACCGGGTCGTTGGTGGTGATCAGGGTGGTGGAGGTGGACAGCACCAGCCGCTCGGTGCGGGCGGCGATGTAGCCGAGCATGGTGGTCGGCGAGGACGGCACGAACGGCGGGTTGTGGTGCTCCCCGGTCGCGAACACGTCCAGGCCGACCTCCTCGGCCTTCAGCGCGATGGCGACCATGGCCTTGATCCGCTCGCGCTCGGTCGGCGTACGCCCCGTGGTCGGGTCGGGCGTGACATCCCCGACGCTGAAGATCCCGAACTGCATGGCCGCTCACCCTCCAGGTTGTTTACGCTTCAACTATACCCCTGGAACGACGCCCCGCCCCCTCCTATTCCACCCCCGGCCGCGCGCCTACGGCACCAGCACCAACCGCCCCCGCACCCCGCCCTCCGCCAGGCGCGCGTGCGCCTTCACCGCGTCGGCCAGCGGATACGCCTCCGCGACCCGGAGCGTGAGCACCCCCTCGTCCACCAGTCGCACCAGCTCCGCCAGCCGGGCCCCGTCGGCGGCCACCTCGACGGCGCCCACCCGCACCCCGCGCTCCGCCGCCGGCGCCGCCTGCGGGATCACACCGGCGTACGCGCCCCCGTCCCGCACCCACGCCAGCGCCCGCCCCCCGAGCACCGCCGCGTCCAGCACGGCGTCGAAGCTCCCCGCCTCCACCGCACCGCCCGTGAAGCGCGCGGCACCAAGGGAGCGCACGAGTTCCTCGTCGTCCTCCCGGGCCAGGGCGGTGACGTCGATCCCCCGGTGGGCGGCGAGCTGGACGGCGTAGCCGCCGACCGCGCCCGCCGCCCCCGTCACCAGCAGTGACCCGCCCTCGGGCAGCTCCAGCAGGTCCAGGGCCTGCGCGGCGGTCAACGCGTTCAGCGGCAGCGTCGCCGCGTGCACCGCGTCGGCGGTCCGCGGGGCCCGCGCCACCGCGTCCGCCGGGACGACGACGTACTCGGCGTGCGCACCCAGCGGCTTCACCATGCCGTGGTCGAGCGCGACCACCTCGTCACCGGCGCTCCACGCGGTCGCCGGCCCGGTCGCGTCGACCGTCCCCGCGACGTCCCAGCCGAGCCCGATCGCCTTGCCCGCACCGCCGAAGACACCCTCCCGCACCCCCGCGTCCACCGGATTCAGCGCCGCCGCCGCGACCTTGATCCGCACCTGCCGGGCGGCCGGCTCCGGCACCTCCGCCTCCACGACCCGCACGGCCTCGGGTCCACCGAACGACGTCACCACTGCAGCACGCATGACAGAAACTCCCCGATGGTGGCTGTTCACCGCGGTTCCTCCGCGGCTGAGCGCAACCCTAGGAAGAGTTACTATCCAGGAGTAAGTAGTTACCTGAGAGTGCGTATGTCTCCCGGAGGTGAGCCATGGCGACCACGACAGCGGCCCAGCGGCGTGAACGGGCACGCTTCGAGTACGACGCCTTCCTCAAGAGCTGCCCCACCAACCAGCTCCTGGACCGCATCAGCGACAAGTGGGTCAGCCTGGTCGTCAGCGCCCTCGCCACGGGCCCCATGCGCTACAGCGACCTCGGCCGCAAGATCGCCGGCGTCAGCCCCAAGATGCTCACCCAGACCCTGCGCTCACTGGAACGCGACGGCCTCCTCACCCGCACGGTGACCCCGTCCGTCCCGGTCCGCGTCGACTACGAACTCACCCCGCTCGGAGCCAGCCTCAGCCTGCTCCTGACCGCCGTGAAGGACTGGGCGGAGACCCACTTCGACGAGGTCCACCGGGCCCGGGACCGCTACGACGCCGAGACCGACTAACCGTCCGCGGCCTCCCCCGACCGCAGCCGGGCGGCCTGCTCCGCGCCCAACTCCGTCGTCCGCCTCATGTGGTCGATGAACAAGGCGAGCTGCGCGTCGTCGAGGTCGTCGAAGAGCGCGACCCAGCCGCCGCCCAGCCGCTCCCACACCCGCCCGAACTCGGCGGCCCGCTCCGGCACCACCGCCACCAGCACCAGCCGCCGGTCATCCGCGTCCCGCTCCCGCACCACGTACCCCGCCCGCTCCAGCCGGTCCACCAGCCGGGTCGCCGAACCGGTCGTCAGCCCCGTCAGCTCCGCGACCCGGCCCGTGGTCACCGGGCCGCCCTCCAGCGTCAGCAGGTTCAGGCACTGCAGATCGGTCGGGTGCAGGCCCAGACGGTCGGCGAGCGCCTGGTTGAACAGGGCGTGGGCCGCCACGTACCGCCGGGACACCACGGCCAGCTCCGCCAGCAGCCCGGCCCGTGTGTTCCCCGCCATCCCGCCACCACCTCGCACCACCTCGCCGTCCGCGGATGTGTTCCACGCCCCGCCCGTGCCGGGCACCGTCCACCAGGTGATGCACCCGGATGCGCGGCCGCACGCCTGCGGAACCCCCGCTCCGCCGCGCGACGGCCGACGCCCTCAGACCACCGTCTCCGGAAGCAGCCCCAGCTGCTCCAGGAAGGCCAGCTGGTCGAAGTAGAGCCGGTAGCTGACGATCCTGCCGTCCTCGACGGTGGCGACGTCCACCCCGCGGATCCTGACCTCCTTCCCGGTCGCCGGCACGCTCCGCCCGTCCGGCACCCGCAACGGCCCGGTGTTCCGGCCGCTGAAGTACCCCTCGTCGATCGCGGTGGCGCCCACCTCGAACGCGTGCAGCGACTCGTACCGGGCGCCGGGCACGGCCGTCGTCATCTGACGCCAGTACTCGACGATCTCGTCCCGCCCGCGCAGCTCCCCCGCCTCGGGCACCCAGGCGACCGCGTCCCGCGCGTACAGCTCCGCCACGGCGTCCATGTCCAGGTCCGTGGTGACCGCCGCGGTGAGCCGGTCCATGACCTCGCGCGCCTCACCCATGACCCACCTCCTGCCCCGGAGGACCACCCGTCCCATTCTCCCACCGGGTCCCCGCCCTCGCCGCCGCCCGGCCGCCCCCGCCTATGCTGGCCGCGCACGTCCCGACCACGAACCAGTACGTCCGAGGAGCAGCCCATGGCCACCGCCGTACCGCCCGCCGCGTCCCGTATCGCCGTCGTCACGGGTGCGAGCAGCGGGATCGGCGCCGCCACGGCCCGCCGCCTCGCCGGGGCCGGCTACCGCGTCGTCCTCACCGCCCGCCGCAAGGACCGCATCGAGGCGCTCGCCGAGGAGATCACCGCCGCCGGCCACGCGGCCACGGCCTACCCCCTCGACGTCACCGACCGCGCGGCCGTCGACGAGTTCGCCACCGCCTTCAGGACCGTCGGCGTCCTCGTCAACAACGCCGGCGGCGCCCTCGGCGCCGACCCGGTCGCCACCGGCGACCCGGACCAGTGGCGCACCATGTACGAGACCAACGTCCTCGGCACCCTCAACCTCACCCAGGCCCTGCTGCCCAAGCTGGACGCGAGCGGCGACGGCACGGTCGTGGTCGTCTCCTCCACCGCCGGCCACGCCACCTACGAGGGCGGCGCGGGCTACGTCGCCGCCAAGCACGGCGCGCACGTCCTCGCCGAGACCCTGCGCCTGGAGATCGTCGGCCGCCCGGTGCGCGTCATCGAGATCGCGCCCGGCATGGTCAGGACCGACGAGTTCGCCCTCACCCGCTTCGGCGGCGACGCGGAGAAGGCCGCCAGGGTCTACCAGGGCGTCGCCGAGCCCCTCACCGCGGACGACGTCGCCGACACCATCACCTGGGCGGTCACCCGCCCGCCCCACGTCAACATCGACCTGATGATCGTCCGCCCCCGCGCCCAGGCGTCCAACACCAAGGTCCACCGGGAGCCGTGATGCCCGACGCCGGCGAACAGCGCCGCCTGGCCCTGGAGAAGAAGCGCGAACGCTACGTCTGGTACTACCTCGGCTACTTCCTCTTCGGCATCCACATCGTGGCCTTCGTCATGATCTACGCGGTGACGCACGCGAAGTAGCGGGCCCCTCGCGCGGGACCCGCCCTCCGTGTCGCCTCCGTCGCGTCAGCCCTTCACGCAGACGACCTGCTTCAGCTTCGCGACGACCTCGACGAGGTCCCGCTGCTGGTCGATGACCTGCTCGATCGGCTTGTAGGCGCCCGGGATCTCGTCCACGACACCGGAGTCCTTGCGGCACTCCACGCCCCGCGTCTGCTCCTCCAGGTCCTTCGTCGAGAAGCGCCGCTTGGCCGCGTTGCGGCTCATGCGCCGGCCGGCGCCGTGCGACGCCGAGTTGAAGGACTCGGCGTTCCCGAGGCCCTTGACGATGTACGAACCCGTGCCCATGGAGCCCGGGATGATCCCGTACTCGCCGGAACCCGCGCGGATGGCGCCCTTGCGGGTCACGAGCAGGTCCATGCCGTCGTAGCGCTCCTCGGCCACGTAGTTGTGGTGCGCGCTGATCTCCGGCTCGAAGGTGGGCTTCGCCTTCTTGAACTCCTTGCGGACCACGTCCTTCAGGAGCGCCATCATGATCGAGCGGTTGTACTTCGCGTACTCCTGCGCCCAGAACAGGTCGTTGCGGTACGCCGCCATCTGCGGGGTGTCCGCGACGAAGACGGCGAGGTCGCGGTCGACCAGGTTCTGGTTGTGCGGGAGCTTCTGGGCCACGCCGATGTGGTGCTCGGCGAGTTCCTTGCCGATGTTCCGGGAACCGGAGTGCAGCATCAGCCAGACGGAACCGACCGTATCCGTGCACACCTCTACGAAATGGTTGCCGGATCCGAGCGTTCCCATCTGCTTCGTGGCACGTTCCTGACGGAACTTGACCGCGTCCGCCACTCCGCCGAAGCGCCCCCAGAAGTCGTCCCAGCCGCCGGTCGCGAAGGCGTGGAAGCGGGACGGGTCGACCGGGTCGTCGTGCATGCCCCGCCCCACCGGAATCGCCTGCTCGATCTTCGACCGCAGCCGCGACAGATCACCGGGCAGGTCGTTCGCCGTCAGGGACGTCCGCACCGCCGACATGCCGCAGCCGATGTCCACGCCGACCGCCGCCGGGCACACCGCACCCCGCATCGCGATCACCGACCCGACCGTCGCGCCCTTGCCGTAGTGCACGTCCGGCATCACGGCCAGGCCCTTGATCCACGGCAGGGTGGCGACGTTGCGCAGCTGCTGGAGGGCGCCCTCCTCCACCGTCGCCGGATCCGTCCACATACGGATCGGCACCTTCGCACCCGGAAGTTCCACGTACGGCATAACGTCCCCATTCCCCCATGAAGGCAACACAAGTCACGAATCGCAAAACCGGCGCCAAGGCCGGTGAAAAGGGATGACGGACCGGCGTCCACGGCAGTGCGTGCGATACACATTGTCTGCCGGGGGCGCCCCCGTGCGGCAAGCGATTAACCAGCGGGGACACTGGGGAGACCCGGCGGGCACCGGCCCGCACCCACCATCGAGAGGAGCCCGACCGTGCAGCGGAAGGCGTACGTACCCGGCGTCGCCGCGCTCCTGGCGGCCGTCCTGGCCGGCTGCACCGGCAGCCCGGACGACGGCGGCCAGTCGGACGACTCCAACCCGGGAAGCGCCGGTACGGCCACCCAGGCCGCCCAGCCCGGCAGGTACGCCACGCTCCCCGAGCCCTGCGGCGCGGTCGAGGACACGACGCTCGGCCAACTCCTGCCCGGCATCGGGGAGATGACCGACACGGCGCAGCGCGAGGAGGCGTACGCGGGAGAGGCGACCCTCACGTACGACACCGACCGCAAGGTGGGCTGCCGCTGGAAGGTGGAGTCGGCCGAGGCGACCGACCACCTGCTGGTCGACTTCGAGCGGGTCGTCTCCTACGACAACGCCGTCAGCGACGAGGCCCAGGCCGGGGAACTCTTCGCGACCAGGCAGGCGGCGGCGCACCTCCCGGAGCCGACGGTGACGACCACGGAGACCGGCACTCCGTCCATCAGCCCTTCCACGGAACCCGGTTCGCCCCCTCCGTCCGGGTCGCCCACCACCGCCTCGCCGTCCACCGCCCCCTCCGACCTCCAGCCCCGTCTCCTGGAGGACCTGGGCGACGAGGCGTTCCTCGACGACGAGCTGAGCAGCTCCGGTTCGACCGCCGAGCAGCGCACGGTGACTGTGGCGTTCCGCACGTCCAACGTGATCGTGACCGTCGAGTACGCGGAGCAGCCGGTGACCGTCGGCGTCGTCCCGGACAGCAAGGAAATGCAGGACAGGGCACGGAAGCTGGCCTCGGAGCTGGCCGGTTCGCTGAGCGGCTGAGCACGGTCCACGGCACCTTCGCCCCTGCGCGCGAAGCACGCGAAGGAGGACCACGCGGGTGGCTCACCGCGTACCGTGACCCCTCGGACCCGTTCCGACCGCAGGGAACACGAGCGTCATGAGTGAAGGAACCATGCAGCGACGAGCACAGCGAGAGCAGCCCGAGCGAGCGAAGCGCCTTACCCGCGTTCTTGTCTGCGCGGCAGCCGTCCCCGTGATGCTGGTCGCCGCCGGCTGCTCCTCGGACTCCGGCTCCGACGACGGCGAGGGCAAGGGCGCCTCCGCCTCCGCCTCGCAGTCCGCGAGCCCGTCCCCGACGGTGCAGGCGGCGGCGTACCAGAGGCTCCCGGAGCCGTGCGCGGTGCTGTCCGAGAAGACCCTGGACGACCTGGCGCCGAAGGCGAAGGCGGGCAAGGAGGGCTCCTCGGACGACGTCTCCACCCGGGGCAGCTGCTCCTGGAACAGCCTGGACAACAACGGGGTGAAGGGGTCGCAGTTCCGCTGGCTGAACGTGTCGCTGCTGCGCTTCGACTCGGACACCACCCGCGGTCCGGGCGACGAGCTCGCCCAGGAGTACTACGACAAGCAGGTGCGGGACGCCCAGGCGGCCGAGGGCGCGAAGAGCGTCAAGTCGGAGCCGGTCGGCGGGACCGGGGACGTGGCGACGGCGGTGCGCTACGACCTGAAGAAGAAGGAAGGCACCTTCAAGCAGCAGACGGTCGTGGCACGCGTCGAGAACGTGGTCGTCACCCTCGACTACAACGGCGCCGGCCTCGCCGGTGACAGGACGCCGGACGCCGACGACCTGATGAAGGACGCGCAGAAGGCGGCCAAGGAGGTGGTGGCCTCGGTGACGAAGGCGAACGGCACGGGCGCCGCGCCGTCCTCGTCGGCCTCCGGGTCCCCCTCGAAGCCTGCCTCGGAGTCCCCTTCCACGTCCGCCTCGAAGTCCGCTTCGAAGGCGTCGAGCAAGAGCTGAACCGACCCTGAACCGGAACCGGCCACCCGTCCCCCGCACACATGTGCCACTCTGTTGCGCGCAACAACACGCACTGGGAGGGGAGTACGGGTGGCCGCGCCACTTCAGCTGACACGGACGCACCGGGTTCTCATCGGCGTGGTCGTCTTCGGTGCCGTGATCATCGCCGGAATCGGCTTCGCGGGTTCGTACGCGGCCGTCCGTGAGCTCGCCCTGCAGAAGGGCTTCGGGAACTTCAGCTACGTCTTCCCGATCGGCATCGACGCCGGTATCTGCGTCCTGCTGGCCCTGGACCTGCTGCTGACCTGGATCCGCATCCCGTTCCCGCTGCTGCGGCAGACCGCGTGGCTGCTGACGGCGGCGACGATCGCGTTCAACGGCGCGGCGGCGTGGCCCGATCCGCTCGGCGTGGGCATGCACGGCGTGATCCCGGTGCTGTTCGTGGTGTCGGTGGAGGCGGCCCGGCACGCGATCGGGCGCATCGCCGACATCACCGCCGACAAGCACATGGAGGGCGTCCGGCTCACCCGCTGGATGCTGTCGCCGGTGCCGACGTTCCTGCTGTGGCGCAGGATGAAGCTGTGGGAGCTGCGCTCCTACGAGCAGGTGATCAAGCTGGAGCAGGAGCGCCTGGTCTACCAGGCCCGCCTCCGCTCCCGTTTCGGCCGCGCCTGGCGCCGCAAGGCCCCGGTCGAGTCCCTGATGCCGCTCCGCCTCGCCAAGTACGGCGTTCCCCTGGCCGACACGGCCCCGGCGGGCCTGGCGGCGGCAGGCATAGAGCCGGCGCTGATACCCCCGGCGCCCGACGTACCGGAGATGGCCGCGGCAAGCCGCACCGACGCGGCTGCGGGCAGTCGTGCCGCTGGGGCGGCACGGGTGGGCGCTGGGGGCACCTCCCAGGCCGTTCAGGCACGGGGGGAGGTACCTCACAGCGAGCAGCGCCTGGAGCTCGAGGGCAACCAGAGCCCCGAGCCCCAGGAAGACACCACGGGCAATCCGTGGCTGCACGCCCGCGACCCGCAGACCGTCGAGTACCACGGCGGCTACGACCCCACGTACGACCCCGACGAGGAGTACGCCCGCTGGTACGCGGAGCAGCAGCAGGCCGAGCAGTACCAGGACCAGTACCAGGAGGAGCCGCCCCTCCAGGAACCCTCGCCGGAGGAGACCGGCAGCTTCCCCATCCCGGTGGTCCCCGGCGGCCGCACCCGCGAGCTGGGCGAGGGCGGCGGCACCGACTCCGACCCGGACGAGGAGGCGTACTACCAGGTGTTCCGTCAGTCGATAGACGGCAGCTATCCCACGCCCCGCGTCCTCGGTGACAACATCCAGGCGACCTACGGCACGACGCTGAGCCCGAGCGAGCTGAAGGTCCTCGCCGAACGCTTCCAGGCGCGCCACATGGCGGAGATGGAAGAGGACCACATCGCGTAGTGCGGACGCGCACACGACGACAGGGGGCGCCCGGCCGACACCGGGCGCCCCCTGTCGTCGTACGGGGCGGGCCTACTCCCCGAGCAGCGTCCGCACCCGCTCCTGCCCCACCGCCAGCAGCAGCGTGGGCAGCCGCGGCCCCGTGTCCCGCCCGACCAGCAGGTGGTACAGCAGCGCGAAGAACGTCCGCTGGGCGGTCTTGATCTCCGCCGGCAGCTCCTTGGGCGTGGCGTCGGCGGAGAAGCCCGCCTGGACCTTGGGCACGCCGTAGACGAGGTGGGTGAGCCCGTCCAGGGACCAGTTGTCGGCGAGGCCGTCGAGCAGCAGCCGCAGCGACTGCCGCGCCTGTTCGTCGAGCGACTTCAGCAGCTCGGCGTCGGGCTCCGCGCGGACGATGGTGCGCTGGTCGGCGGGGACGTGGGTGTTGATCCACGCCTCGGCCTTGTCGTAGCGCGGCCGGGCCTCGTCCAGGGAGCCCAGCGGGTCGGACGGGTCCAGCTCGCTGAGGATGCGCAGCGCCTGGTCCTCGTGACCGGCGGTGATGTCGGCCACCGAGGCGAGCGTGCGGTACGGCAGCGGCCGGGGCGTCCTGGGCAGCTCACCGCTCGCCGTGCGCACCGCGCGGGAGTGCGCGGCGGCGTCGGCGGGCAGGGCGGAGCCGTCGGCGACCTTGGCGTCGAGGCGGTCCCACTCGTCGTAGAGGCGCTGGATCTCCTGGTCGAAGGCGATCTTGAAGGACTGGTTGGGGCGGCGGCGTGCGTACAGCCAGCGCAGCAGCTGCGGCTCCATGATCTGCAGCGCGTCGGCCGGGGTCGGCACCCCGCCCTTCGACGAGGACATCTTCGCCATGCCGCTGATGCCGACGAAGGCGTACATCGGCCCGATCGGCTGCTGTCCGCCGAAGATCCCGACGATCTGCCCGCCCACCTGGAACGACGACCCCGGCGAGGAGTGGTCGACACCGCTGGGCTCGAAGATCACGCCCTCGTACGCCCACCGCATGGGCCAGTCGACCTTCCAGACCAGCTTGCCGCGGTTGAACTCGTTCAGCCGGACGGTCTCCGAGAAGCCGCACGCCGTGCAGGCGTAGGTCAGCTCGGTGGAGTCGTCGTCGTAGGTGGTGACCGTCGTCAGGTCCTTCTCGCAGTTGCCGCAGTACGGCTTGTACGGGAAGTACCCGGCGGCGCCGGAGCTGCCGTCGTCCTCGGCGGCGGCGCCGGAGCCCTCGGCGGCCTCCAACTCGGCCTCGTCGACCGGCTTCTGCTGCTGCTTCTTCGCCGGGGCCTTCTTGGTGCGGTACTGGGCGAGGATCGCGTCGATGTCGGCGCGGTGCCGGACGGCGTGCAGGATCTGCTCGCGGTAGGTACCGGAGGTGTACTGCTCGGTCTGGCTGATGCCGTCGAACTCCACGCCCAGCTCGGCCAGCGACGCGGTCATCGCGGCCTTGAAGTGCTCGGCCCAGTTCGGGTGCGCGGAGCCCTTCGGCGCCGGGACGGAGGTCAGCGGCTTGCCGATGTGCTCGGACCAGGACTCGTCGACGCCGGGGACGCCGGCCGGGACCTTGCGGTACCGGTCGTAGTCGTCCCAGGAGATCAGGTGCCGGACCCGGTGGCCGCGGCGGCGGATCTCGTCGGCGACGAGGTGGGGGGTCATGACCTCGCGCAGGTTCCCGAGGTGGATCGGGCCCGAGGGGGAGAGACCGGACGCGACGACCACAGGTTTGCCCGGGGCCCGACGCTCCGACTCCTCGATGACGTCGTCCGCGAAACGGGAGACCCAGTCGGTGGTCTCGGTGCTCTGAGCCACGATCGGCACGTCCTTCTCTCTGCTCGGGCAGCCGGTACGGTCGCACGGCTGACCGCTCCATTCTCCCAGCCCGGCCCGCATCCGCGAAAACCGCTTTTCACCGCGTGGGATACTCGGCTTCGGTAGTAGTCCACGAACCCGAGCAGAACGGCAGCCTCCATGGCCTCGGTCACGTCCCTCACCGACTCCGTCCGGCAGCATCTCGCGTCCGCCCTCTCGGCCACCCGCCCCGAGGCCGCCGGCGCGGACCCGCTGCTGCGACGAAGCGACCGGGCGGACTTCCAGGCCAACGGCATCCTCGCGCTGGCCAAGAAGGCGAAGGCGAACCCGCGGGAGCTGGCGGCCGAGGTCGTCGCCCGCATCACCACCGGCGACCTGATCAAGGACGTCGAGGTCTCGGGACCCGGCTTCCTCAACATCACCGTCGCCGACCGGGCGATCACCCGGAACCTCGCCGCGCGGCACGCGGACGGCGAGCGCCTCGGCGTGCCGCTGAAGGAGGACGCGGGCGTCACGGTCGTCGACTACGCCCAGCCGAACGTGGCGAAGGAGATGCACGTCGGCCACCTGCGGTCGGCGGTCATCGGCGACGCCCTGCGCGCCATGCTCGACTTCACCGGCGAGAAGACGATCGGCCGGCACCACATCGGCGACTGGGGCACCCAGTTCGGCATGCTCATCCAGTACCTGTTCGAGCACCCGGGCGAGCTGGCCCCGGCCGAGGAGGTCGACGGCGAGCAGGCCATGTCGAACCTGAACCGCGTGTACAAGGCGTCGCGTGCGCTCTTCGACTCGGACGAGGAGTTCAAGGAGCGGGCCCGCAAGCGGGTCGTCGCCCTCCAGTCCGGCGACAAGGAGACGCTCGAGCTGTGGCAGCAGTTCGTGGACGAGTCGAAGGTCTACTTCTACTCCGTCTTCGAGAAGCTCGACATGGAGATCCGCGACGAGGAGATCGTCGGCGAGTCCGCGTACAACGAGGGCATGCCCGAGACCGCCCGCCTCCTGGAGGAGATGGGTGTCGCGGTGCGCTCCGAGGGCGCGCTCGTGGTGTTCTTCGACGAGATCCGCGGCAAGGACGACCAGCCGGTCCCGCTGATCGTGCAGAAGGCCGACGGCGGCTTCGGCTACGCGGCCTCCGACCTGACCGCGATCCGCAACCGGGTCGTCGACCTGCACGCGACCACGCTGCTGTACGTCGTCGACGTGCGCCAGTCGCTCCACTTCAAGATGGTCTTCGAGACGGCCCGCCGGGCCGGCTGGCTCGGCGACGACGTCACCGCGCACAACATGGGCTACGGCACGGTGCTCGGCGCGGACGGCAAGCCCTTCAAGACGCGTGAGGGCGAGACCGTACGCCTGGAGGACCTGCTGGACGAGGCGGTGCAGCGGGCGGCGGAGGTCGTGCGGGAGAAGGCGCGGGACCTCACCGAGGACGAGATCCGGGAGCGGGCCGCGCAGGTCGGCATCGGGGCCGTGAAGTACGCGGACCTGTCGACGTCGCCGAACCGCGACTACAAGTTCGACCTGGACCAGATGGTCTCGCTCAACGGCGACACCAGCGTGTACCTCCAGTACGCCTACGCCCGTATCCAGTCCATCCTCCGCAAGGCCGGCGAGGTCCGCCCCGCCGCTCACCCGGAGCTGGAGCTGCACGAGGCGGAGCGCGCGCTGGGCCTGCACCTGGACGCGTTCGGGGACACGGTCTTCGAGGCGGCCGCGGAGTACGCCCCGCACAAGCTGGCCGCGTACCTGTACCAGCTGGCGTCGCTGTTCACGTCGTTCTACGACAAGTGCCCGGTGATCAAGCCGCAGCCGCCGCAGGACGTGGCGGAGAACCGCCTGTTGCTGTGCGACCTCACGGCCCGCACGCTCCACCAGGGCATGGCCCTGCTGGGCATCCGGACGCCCGAGCGGCTCTGACCGCGCCCCGCGACGGCCCGTCCTCTCCGATGAGTCGAGGACGGGCCGCTGCTTTTCCGGGGCGGGCGGGCCCACCATGGGTGCCATGGCAACCAACGCCCCGCGCCGACGTCCCGCGCTCCTGCCCGACCTCGAACGGTCCCGTGCCGTGGTGGTCGCCTGCGACCACGACGACGTCCGCCCGCCCGAGGTACAGGCCACGGCGGACGCCGAGAAGCTGGCGGAGGCACTGACCCGGCCCGAGATCGGCCCGCCGTTCCTCCCCGAGCACCTCACCCTGCTCACCTCGTGGAAGCATCCCGACGAGATCGTCGACGCCGTCCGCCGCGCGGCCGGGGAGGCGTCGGACGTCCTGTTCCTCCACTACACCGGCACCGGCCGGCGTCACGACGACGTCGTCTTCCCCCGTGGCGCCGGCGACCGGGGAGAGAGGCCCTCTCCGCTCCTCACCGCGATCGGCATCGTCCGGGACAGCCGGGCGGCCCGCAGGGTCCTCTCCCTCGACTGCGAGGGCCACGGCACGGCGTGGGGCTGGCTCGACGACCACCCGGGCGAGGACGCTTCCCGCACCACGGGCACGCTGTCCCTGATGGGGAAGGGCCCGACCATGTACTTCGGCTTCGGCGACGGCAGGATCCCGGCCGGCGACTCCTACACCCTCGCCCTCGACGGGGCGCTGCGCTCCGGTGTCGCGGACGGCCCGGAACTCCTGGACCTGACGACGCTGCACGACGCGATCGAGGCCCACTGGGCTCAGCTGCGGTACGACGTCGAGAACGAGTACATCGGTGCCCCGCCGTCCCTGGGCCTGCGCGACACCGCTCCCGTGGCGCTGGCGACGAACATCTCCCACGGCACCGGCAACGGTTTCCCCGCCCGCCCGGAAGTCGTCGGCGAACAGAACCACTGGTGGGACTGAGCGGGCGCTAGGCCACCTCGAGTCCCCGGGCCAGCCTGCGCAGCCCCTCCGCGATCTCCTCCGGTGTCTGCGTGACGAAGCAGAGCCGCATCGTGGACCGGTCCGGGTCGGCGGCGTGGAAGGGTGCGCCGGGGACGTACGCCACGTCGTGCCGGACCACCTCGGGGAGCAGGGCCGTGGTGTCGTACGGCTCCGGCAGGCGGACCCAGAGGAACATGCCGCCCTCGGGACGGGTCCAGGTGGAGCCGTCGGGGAGTGCGGCGGGCAGGCCCGCGAGCATGGCGTCGCGGCGTTCGGCGTAGACGGCCGCGACGCGGCGGACGTGGGCGTCGAGGTCGTTGTCGGCGAGGTAGCGGGCCGCGGCGAGCTGGTTGACGGTGGGGGTGTGCAGGTCGGCGGCCTGCTTGGCGACGGCGCAGGCGCGGCGCAGGCCGGCGGGGGCGCGCAGCCAGCCCAGGCGCAGGCCGGGGGCCATGACCTTGGAGAAGCTGCCGAGCAGCACGGTGCGGTCCCCGGCGCCGGGGTGGGCGGCGATCCACGGCACCCGTTCGCCCTCGTAGCGCAGTTCGCCGTACGGGTCGTCCTCGACGATCCACAGTCCGCGCCGGGCGGCGATCCCGGCGACGGCGGCGCGGCGGGCGGCGGGCAGGGTGCGGCCGGTCGGGTTCTGGAAGGTGGGCACGGTGTAGAGGAGCTTGGGGCGTTCGCGTGCCACCAGTTCGTCCAGCGCGTCCGGGTCGAGGCCGTGCTCGTCGCCGGGGACGGCCACCACGCGTGCCCCGGCCAGGGAGAAGGCCTGGAGTGCCGCCAGGTAGCAGGGGCTTTCGACCAGGACCGTGTCGCCGGGTTCGAGCAGCACGGTGGCGAGGAGGGAGAGGGCCTGCTGGGATCCGGTGGTGACGAGCAGGTCGTCGGGGGTGGTGGGCAGGGAGCGGGCGGCCGTGCGGGCGGCGAGCGCCGCGCGCAGCGCGGGCTCGCCCTCCGTCGTGGAGTACTGCAGGGCCCGCGCGGGTGTCCCGTCGAGCACCGCCCGGTACGCCGCCGCGATGCCGTCAGTGTCGAACAGCTCGGGCGCCGGGAGCCCGCCCGCGAAGTTGATCACCTCGGGGCGGGCGGTGACGGCCAGGATGTCCCGTACGGGCGAGCCGCCGACCGTGCGGGCCCGTGCGGCGAGCGGGGGCGTGGGGGCGAGGGCGGGCTCGGTGACGGTCATGGCACGGCTCCTTCGGCTGCGGTGACGGCGCGTGCCCGCAGCCTAGAAAACCGCGTGGCCCCTACACGCGGCTTTCCGCGATCCGGACGGTCCGGCCGGCCTCAGCGTGTGGCGCCGATCGCCCCGTAGACGTTGATGTCGGCGTCCGTCACGTCGTTGATGTCCGCGTAGCGGACCCGCTCGATGGGGTCGAGACCCTCCAGGTAGGAGGTCTCCGGCCGCTCGGGGACGGGCGCGGCGTGGTCGGGGCGCCAGTGGTGCACGGGGACCACGCCCGGGTCCACGACGTCCAGGGAGTTCTCGGTGAGGAACCGCTCCACCTCCGCCCGCGTGCGCAGCACGAACGTGAACCCCCGTTCGGTGTACGTCCGTTGCACCGCCCGTATGTTCTCGGGGTTGAGGTCCTCGGTGAGGTGGCTGAGCACCACGCGGCTGCCGGAGGGCAGGGCGCCGACGAGTTCGCGCACGATCGGGTACGCCTCCTCGTCCTCGACGAAGTGCAGGACGGCGACCAGGCACAGCGCGATCGGCCGGTCGAAGTCCAGTGTCTTCGCCGCCCGTTCGAGAATGGCGGCCGGGTCCTTCAGGTCCGCGTCGATGTAGTCCGTACGCCCCTCGGGCCCGCTGGTGAGCAGGGCGCGCGCGTGCGCCAGCACCACCGGGTCGTTGTCGACGTACACGACGCGCGACTCGGGGGCGACGCGCTGGGCGATCTGGTGCACGTTCTCCGCGGTGGGCAGGCCGGTGCCGATGTCGAGGAACTGGCGGATGCCGTCGTCCGTCACCAGCGTGTTCACCGCGCGCCGCAGGAAGTCCCGGTTGTGCCGCACGTCGAGGTACCCGCGCGGATTCGCCGTCAGCCCCGCGGCCGCCGCCGACAGGTCCGCGGGGTAGTGGTCCTTGCCCCCGAGGAACACGTCGTAGACCCGGGCCGGGTGCGCCTTGCTGCTGTCGATCCGCCGTTGGAACTCGGCGGGATCCTGACTGAGCGCGTCACCGGACACGGGCTTCTCCCTCACGGTTCGTGCTGGACACGACAGTGCGCACGCGTCCCTGCCGGGAGCGGTGCCGAACGCAATCACCTTACGCCGGGCGGCGGTTGGACCGCCGCCCGGATGCGCGTCCACCGGATCAGGTGCCGTCGAAGTAATCCCAGGTCTTGCTGCCCAGCATGTACCCGTAGTACCCGGTCTTCGAGGCGCTGGTGCGGAACGGCTTGCCGTGGTCGTCGACGCGGATCGTGCCCCGCCGCGATCCGCTGGACCATTCGAGCTCCAGGTACCAGCGGACGTCGTGCCCGGCGGTGTGCGCGTCGACGTAGAAGACCTCGGGGTCGGACTCGGTCACGCTGTAGGGGAAGTTCCGCTGTCCGTTGATCGGGGTGACCAGGGCGTCGCCCAGATCGAGCGACGCGCCGAACGACTTGGTGCTCACCTCGCCACCGCAGCCGACGCCCGCCGCGTACTTGTTCCAGTCGAGCGGCGCCCCACTGCTCGCCACGCGCAGGTGCAGCCCCCGCAGGACGACGGTCTCCTCGCTCGTGCCCTGCACGGTGAGCGCGACCATCTGCCGGTCGGCGGAGACGGCACCGAGCGGGGTGGCCCAGCCGACCGCGCTCTGCTGGGAGGGCGGGGGCGGCATGTTCTGCGGGCTCCGGTCGACGAGGAAACTGTGCTCGCAGGGGTATTTCCAGTAGTACGGCGTGGTCTGGACCGTGACCGGAACGCCCTCCTCTCCCCCGGTGTCCCGGCCGGTGGAACCGCCGGCGTTCCCGCCCCGGGAGGCCGGAGGGCTCGCCGTCGGCTCGCCCTTCCCGGACGCGGAGGCGGAGGCGGAGACGGACGGCGTGGCCGACGCGCTTCCGCTCGGGGAGGCCGACCGCGCGGTCCGCGACGGCGTGGGGGACTCCGAGGGGGAGACGGTGGCTCCGGCGGCGTCGGGGGAGCCGCCGCTGCCGGTCTCCCCGTCCGGGAGCAGCGTCGCTCCGAGCGCCACGGCGGTGACGAGGGCGACGGCCGTACCGGCGTACAGCGCGGTCCGCCGGGAGAACCTGCGGCCCCCCACCGGTGCGCCACCACGGGCCGCGTCACCGACCACGGTGACGGCCCCCTCCTCGTCGCCCGGGGGCGCACCGGCGGAGGGCGCGCTCCCGGTGCGGACGGGCCCGGCCCGTCCCTCGGCGGAATCGGCTTCCCCTTCGGGGGACTCGGCTCCTCCCGCAGCGGACTCGGCCTTCCCCGCAGCGGACTCGGCCTCCCCCTCGACGGACTCGGCTCCTCCCGCAGCGGATTCGACCTTCCTCTCGGAGGACTCGGTCTTCTCCTCCGAGGACTCGGCCTTCCTCCCCGAGGACTTGGCCTCCCCCTTCGCGCCGCCGTCCTCCTTCACGCCCCGCATGGCGTCCGCGCGGATCCAGCGACGGTGGAGCTCCAGCAGTTCCTCGGGGGTCGCCCGGCACAACCGGGCCATCCGCTCCACCGGGGCGAACTCCACCGGTACGACCTCACCGCTGACGTAGCGGTGGAGTGTCGACGCACTCATGTGCAACCGCTTGCCCAGCGTCCCGTAACTGAGGCCGGAACGCTCCTTCAGCTCCTTCAGCAGCCCCGCGAAATCGTCCCCCGCCACCATCTCTCCCACTCCCGCATCCCCGTACCGCGTCCCAGCGGGACACCGTTTCCCCAGCTCAGAGTCGTTTTCGTCATTCCATTGTCCCGCATGCCCCGGCGTCGCTGGCGACCGGGACGGAACGTGCCACACGCTGTGGTCATCCAAGCAGCCGTTCCTGAAGTCCAGTTGAGCGGCCCGCACACTCCAGCCACGTCCGAAGGGGCTCCACCATGTCCGTACGCACCGTCCGCACCCGCCTGTTCGCCGCGTCCACCGTCGCCCTGGCGGCGCTGGCACTGACGGCCTGCGAGGGCGGATCGGACACGGGCGCCGACAGCCCGTCCTCCTCCACCACGGCCACCGCCGAGGCGAAGCCGTCCACCACGGGCTCCGCCGGCACGTCCGGAAACAACGGCTCGAACGGTACGGACGCCCAGGACGGCAAGGGCGGTTCGTCCGGCTCCTCGGGCACCGGCGAGGACAACGGCACGGCAGGCGGGTCCGGGAACAGCTCCGGCTCCGACAAGCAGGACAAGGGCATCCCCGGCAAGTGCTCCGCGTCCGACGTGAAGATCACCGCCACCGAGGTGGACCGCCCGATCAACCACCTGCTGCTGACCGCCACCAACACCGGCTCGAAGACGTGCTACCTGCCCGCCTACCCGCAGGCGAGGTTCGGCGAGGCCCAGGCCGTGCCGCCGGTCATCGAGGAGACCCAGCCGCAGTCGGTGACGAACCTGGAGCCCGGCAAGTCCGGTTACGCGGGCGTGCTGCTGTCGGCCGCCGACGGCAGCGCCGGGAAGGGGCACACGGTGAACACCCTCACGGTTCCGTTCGACGACGGCTCGATCGCGACCGTGAGCCTGCCCTCCGGCGGCGTCCACGTCGACGACTCCCTGAAGGTCACCTACTGGCAGTCCAGCATGGACAACGCCCTGTACTAGGACGCGGCACCCCGCCCACGACCCGGAGCGGCCGGCGCGGGGTACGGCCTCACTCATGCGACACGGCCGCGTCGAGCAGCCGTATCCGGTCCTCGGCGGTGAGGGTCCGGCCCCGTGCGAACGCGGTCGCGAAGCCGGGCCCGCCCAGGGCCTCACGGGCGCGCTCCGCCGCACGGTCCACGTCGGCGCGTTCGGCCGGGGGCAGGGGCGCTCCGATGGCGTCCCGGACGGCGGCCGCGGTACCGAGCAGGGACGCGGCCTCCTCGGGCCGGCCGGTCGCCGCCCGCGCACCGGCCAGCCCTTCCAGGGCGAGCGCCACCGCCCGAGGGTCCCCGCTGCGACGCGCCGCGGCGAACCCGTGCCGGTGCAGTTCCCCCGCACGCCGCGCGTCGCCGCGCTGCTCGGTGACACAGTCGAGCTGCGCGAGGACCAGCGCGGCACCCGAGTCCACACCGAAGCGCCGGTTCCAGTCGAGCCAGGGCAGCAACAGCGCCTCGGCGGCGTCGAGATCGCCCCGGCGGCGGGCACCGAGGGCCAGTCCGTTCTCGGCGAACTGCTCCGCGGTCCGGTGCGACTGCTCCACGGCGAGCCGCCGGCACCCTGCGCACCGGGACGACCGTCGTCGAGGGCATCGAACGGGCACCCGACGCGCTCCTGGGCGTGCTGCGCGGCGCCAACACGGGCAAGATGCTGGTCAGGCTCGGTGAGCCCCGATGACCACCGCCGACACCGGCGAGAAGGCCCTCGCGCCGGCGGACGAGGCGCCGGAGGCCCTCCTGGCCTCGTGAGAGGACCGTAAGGCCGAAGGACCGTAAGGCTGAAGGACCATAAGGCTACGGCCCTACGGCCCCACGGCCCACGGCCCCACGGCCGTGCGGGGTCAGCGCAGGACGCGGGCCGCCTCGACGGCCCAGTAGGTGAGGATGTTCCGCGCACCGGCCCGCTTGATGCCGGTCAGCGTCTCCAGGATCGCCCGCTCCCGGTCGATCCAGCCCTTCTCGGCGGCGGCCTCGATCATCGAGTACTCACCGGAGATCTGGTACGCCGCCACCGGCACGTCCACCGAATCGGCGACCCGCGCCAGGATGTCCAGGTACGGGCCCGCCGGCTTCACCATCACCATGTCGGCGCCCTCCTCCAGGTCGAGCGCCAGCTCGCGCATCGACTCGCGGAGGTTCGCCGGGTCCTGCTGGTACGTCTTGCGGTCGCCCTGGAGCGAGGAGGCCACGGCCTCCCGGAACGGCCCGTAGAAGGCGGAGGCGTACTTGGCGGTGTAGGCGAGGATGGCGACGTCCTCCCGCCCGATCTGGTCGAGCGCGTCGCGGACGACCCCGATCTGCCCGTCCATCATCCCGCTCGGCCCGACAATGTGGGCGCCCGCGTCGGCCTGCACCTGGGCCATCTCGGCGTACCGCTCGAGCGTGGCGTCGTTGTCGACGCGCCCCTGCGCGTCGAGGACCCCGCAGTGCCCGTGGTCGGTGGTCTCGTCGAGACACAGGTCGGACATGACGAGCAGGTCGTCCCCGACCTCGGCCCGCACGTCCCGGATGGCCACCTGGAGGATGCCGTCCGGGTCGGTGCCCGGCGTCCCCACGGCGTCCTTCTTCGACTCCTCCGGCACGCCGAACAGCATGATCCCGGAGATCCCGGCCGCCACGGCCTCCGCCGCCGCCTTCTTCAGGCTGTCCCGCGTGTGCTGCACGACGCCCGGCATCGCCGCGATCGGCACCGGTTCGCTCACGCCCTCGCGCACGAAGGCCGGAAGGATGAAGTCGGCGGGGTGCAGCCGGGTCTCGGCGACCATGCGCCGCATGGCGGGGGTGGTCCGCAGACGCCGCGGCCGCGTGCCGGGGAAGGATCCGTACGTCGTCATACCACCTACGCTACGCCCGCCCCACCCGTGCCTTTGCCGACGCACAGTCGGCCCGGGCTTCCGGTCCCGACGTCCCCCGGACCACGGCCACGTCACGCGCAGCCGTCCTCACCTCATGCCGCCGTGTCCCACTCCCCGGGAAGGTCCTCCTCGTCCGGCGGCCGGTGCGCGGCCTTCTCGCGGGCGCGCAGGGCGGCCCAGGCGAGGAGGGACGCGCAGGTGAGGTACCAGGGCAGCGGCCAGAGGGCGGGCCACCAGCCGGCGGACGGTGCGAGGAGGAGGTCGGCGGCGGCCACGGCCATGCCGGCGGCGAGATTCCAGCACAGCAGGCGTCCAGCCCACCGGACAGGGCCGGTGAACCGGTTCGGGGTGGCGGGGCGTCGCGTACGGGAACGGCAGAAGGGCAGGGATCTGCCGGGTTCGCTCATCGCGGGAGGATCCTTCACGGAAAGGGGTGAACGTGGCCGGATGGGCCGGACGCGATCAGTGTGCAGGCCGTGGGATCGCTCCCACAGGACCGTCACCCGGGCGGGCACGCCCTCTGAGACAACTTGCCACCAGGCGTTTTGCCTCATCCGCCCCGACAGGACCGAGCAAGCGCCGTCCACACGGCCAGGCCATCACGTCACAAACCTGGCCGAAAAAGCCCCTTCAAGAGCGGCAAGCTTCCGAATTACCCCCACCTTGAAGCTTTTTGGTCAATGCCGCCGCGCCAAAAGGACGGAGAATGGACAACTCCACTCCCCCATCGGCCCACTTCGCCCAAGAACATCCCTACTTGCCACCGGTAAGCGGTAAGGCTGATTCCGGCCCGTATGCATATGACGTTCGAGGGCACGCCGCGTCGCTTCATGTGCGGCCCGTGACAACTCGTGGGGCACCGATGACCGTGAGGGTCACCGCTTCTGACCGCCTGTCTGTCGTACCCCTGACTCCCCGTGGGGGAAGCTGATGCACTCGCGTGCCGCGGGGGTGGAACAGTGCGGCCGACGAAGGGCGCGACGCGGCGAAGCGGGGTACTGGACGGGCGCGAGGTGATCCTCGCTCTGGTGTGCAGTGTCAAACCCGCGGTGCACAGGGCCCAACACCGGTGCCGCCGCGGGTACCCGGGTCGCCGTGCCGGCGGACGGGGCGGCGGACGGGGCGGCCGGTGCGGCTGGAGCCGCCGGTGCCGGTGCCGGGGCGTGCCTATAATCACCGCGTCGGCCTTCGGCGCCCCGGCGGGAGCGTCCGGAGGCTTTTTTCATGCCTTCCGACACCTCCGAACCCACCACCGGCTACCGGGCGTTGCTCCGCAACCGCGAGTTCACCGGCCTGTACGCGAGCTTCACGCTCACGGTCGCCGCGAGCACCCTGTCGGGCTTCGCCCTCGGCACATTGGTCGACCGTCAGACCGACTCCCCGTTCCTGACGGCCGTGAGCATGTACGGCGCCACCTTCGCGACCGTGCTCGGCGCGATGACGCTGATGTCGGTCGCGGACGGGAACCACCCGCGCCGCACCCTCGTCGCCCTCCAGTGCGTCTCCCTGCTGGGCGTGGCCGCACAGGCGGTCCCGGGCCTGTCCCTGCCCGCCCGCTTCGCCCTCCTCCTGCTGCTGGGCTTCTTCCAGTCCCTGGGGACCGGCACCCGGATGGGGCTGCTCTCCGAGGTGGTGCCCGCTGCCGCGTACGTGCCGGCGCGCTCGCTGATGAACATCACCTCGGGCGGCACCGCCGTCCTCGGCTACGCGCTCGGTGCCGCACTCCTGCGGTACCTGACCCCGCAGGAAGTCTTCGTCGCCGCGACGGCCCTGACCGGCGCCGCACTGGTCGTGGTGGCGGCGACCGTCCGGGAACGCTCGATCCGCCCGCCCCGCCGCCCCGGTCTGCGCGAGACCTGGGCGACGAACGCCGCGCTCCTCTCCCGCTCCGGCCCGCGCGCCCTGCTGCTGAACCTGTGGGTTCCAGGCGGCCTGATCGTCGGCTGCGAGGCCCTGTTCATCTCCTACGCCCCCGACCACGCCGGCGTCCTCCTGGCCGCCGGATCCGCGGGCATGCTCCTCGGCGACCTGACCGTCGGCCGGCTCCTCACCGCCGCCCGCCGGGACCGCTGCGCGTTCCCCCTGCGCCTGCTGCTCGCCGTCCCCTACCTGCTGTTCGCCCTCCACCCGCCCCTGCCGGTGGCGACGGCCGCCGTGTTCCTGGCCAGTGCCGGTTTCGCCGCCACCCTCCCCCTCCAGGAACACCTCCTGGCGCTGACCCCCGACCCGGTCCGCGGCCAGGTCCAGGGCGTCGAGTCCGCCGGCCGCATGACCTGGCAGGGCATCGGCGCCGCACTCGCCGGCGCCCTCGCCCAGTACCTCGCCCCCGCCACGACGATCACCGCGCTCGCCGCGCTCTCCCTCACCGTCACGCTCCTCTCCCGCCCCTTCGTGACCCGCACCCGGGCCGTGCACGTCAAGAGGACCGGCGGCTGAGCCCCACGGCGTGGACTCGGGCTGCGGGGAAGGGCGGCGGCCGGTGTGCCGTCAGCGCAGGGTGTACTCGCACAGGTGCTTGCCCTCGACGCCGCCCGCGTCCTCGACGACCTCCTTCCCGTCGACGGTGATCGAGCAGGGGGCCGTCCCGAACCGGCCGTCGGACGGCTTCACCGAGCCCGGCACGACGGACACGGTGATCCCGACCTCGCGTTCGGTGGCGGGTGCCGGTGGGCCGGCCCCCCGACCACGGCCGTACCTCATGCCGGACAATCCAGGGGCGTCCGCCCGAGCCGTGGCGGGGCACCGGCCTCACGGGAAAGGACCGACATGCGGCTTCGCTGCGCCGTGCTCGACGACTTCCAGGACATCGCCACCACGATCGCCGACTGGAGCCCCGTCCAGGACCGGGTGGAGGTCACCGCCTTCACCGAGCACTTCGCCACCGAGGACGAACTGGCCGCGGCACTCGCGGACTTCGACATCGCGGTGACGCTGCGCGAACGCGTCCCGTTCCGCGCCTCCCTGCTCGACCGGCTCCCCCGGCTGAAGCTGATCGTCGCGTCCGGCATGCGCAACTCGGTGATCGACTACGCGGCCGCCGAACGCAACGGCGTCACGGTCTGCGGCACCCAGAGCTCCCCCACCCCGCCGGTGGAGCTGACCTGGGCCCTGCTCCTCGGACTCGCCCGCGGCATCGTCACGGAGCACAACGCCCTGCGTGCGGACGGCCCTTGGCAGTCGACGGTCGGCGCGGACCTGCACGGACGCCGCCTCGGCCTGCTCGGGCTGGGCAAGATCGGCAGCCGGGTGGCGCGGGTGGGACTCGCCTTCGGCATGGAGGTCACGGCCTGGAGCCCCCACCTCACCGAGGAGCGCACGGACGAGGTGGGCGTCGAACTGGCTCCCTCGAAGGAGGAGTTGCTCCGCACCAGCGACTTCGTCTCCCTCCACCTCGTCCTGGGCGACACCACCCGGGGCATCCTGGGCGCCCCCGAACTGGCCCTGATGAAGCCGACCGCCTACCTGGTCAACACCTCCCGCTCGGCGCTCGTCGACCAGGACGCCCTGCTCGACGCCCTCCACGGGTCCCGGATCGCGGGCGCGGCGGTCGACGTCTTCGACACGGAACCCCTGCCCGCCGACCACCCGATGCGCACCGCGCCCCGCCTCCTGGCCACCCCCCACCTCGGTTACGTCTCCGAGCTCAACTACCGCACGTACTACGGCCAGGCGGTCGAGGACATCGAGGCCTACCTCGCCGGCACCCCGCTCCGCCGCCTCGGCTGAACCCCGGCCGCCTGGCGGCGGAACACCGCGGGGGGCCACGAGGCCGCTGGAACGCACCTGCCGGCCTTCGGCACCCCGACGGGTGCGCCCGAAGGCCTTTTCCTGCCTACCCGCGCCTCCGCACCCGTCACCTGCCGCGCGTTGCTCCGCGACCGCGCCGTCCACGTCGAGGAGGCCGACATCCGAGCCGTGCCACACCGCCGCCAGGCCCTGCGCGAGCCGACCTGACGTCGCCCCGCACCGATCACGGCCCGGCCAGCACCCGGCGCACGAACTCCTGCAGCCGTGACCGCAGTTCGTCACGGTCCGTACCGCAGTCGCCCGCGAGGTGTTCGACCAGGTCGGCGCGTACGGCGGCCAGCAGGGCGTGTGCGGTGAAGCCGGGGTCGGCGAGGCCCGGGACCCCGGCCAGCGCGGAGCGCAGCAGCTCGTGCCACCGCCCGTAGTGCTCTGCCCGGTAAGGGCTGCCGGACCCCGCTCCCTCCAGCGCCAGCATGAGATGGCGGTGGTCCAGCTTGAAGCACAGCAACGCGTCGAGCAGCGCGGGCACGCGTCCCGCCGGCGGCGTGCCGGGGCCCAGAGGCGGCGGCCCGTGCGACACCGCCGCCTCGAGGGGCTCCAGCCGCGCCGCGTAAAGCTCGGCGATCAGCGCCGTACGGTCGCCGAACGCGCGGAACAGCGTGCCCTTGCCGACGCCGGCCGCCGCCGCGACGTCGGACATCGTGATGTCCTCGGGGCTGTCGCAGCGCGCGAACAGGTCGTCCGCCGCGGCGAGCAGGGCCGCCCGGTTGCGCGCCGCGTCCTTGCGCGGCCTGCGTGCGGGCGCACCGTCCACCGGTTCCGTCTCCATCATCGACCTCCCGCGCTTGCAAAGCGGACCAGCGGTCCGTATCGTCGCTTCCCGTAAAGCGGACCGACGGTCCGTATTCTACGGGACGGAGACACCCCCATGCCCGAGCACACCCCCGCCTCCCCCGAGGCGCTCTTCCGCCACAGCCTGCGCCTGCTGCTGGACAAGGACATCCCCGCCTGGACCGCCCTGTGGGACGACGACGGTGTCCTGGAGTTCCCCTTCGCCCCCGAAGGCTGGCCCCGGCGCCTGGAGGGCAGGGAGGCGGTCGCCGCGTACATGCGCGACTACCCCGACCACATCGACCTGCACGACATCCCCGACCTGCGCGTCCACCGGACCGACGACCCCGACACCATCGTGGTCGAGATGCGCGCGGAGGGCCGTGTGGTCGCCACCGGCGCGGCCTACGACATGACGTACATCGCCGTCGTCACCTTCCGGGACGGCCTGATCACCGGCTACCGCGACTACTGGAACCCGCTCGCCGTGCGCGAGCCCGGCGTCGACTTCACCGGGAGCACCCGATGACCCCCACCGGCACCGTCCTCGTCGTCGGCGCCACCGGCACCACCGGAAGCCGCACCGCCGCCCGGCTCCTCACCGCCGGCCACCGCGTCCGCGCCGCCTCCCGCCGGGGCACCCCGCTCCCCGGTGCGGAACCGGTCCGCTTCGACTGGTACGACCCCGCCACCCATGACGCCGCCCTCACCGGCGCCGACCGTGTCTACCTCGTCCCACCGGTCGGGGACCCGGACCCGGCGGCGGTCATGCTCCCCTTCCTCGAACGCGCCCGGACCCTGGGCGTGCGCCGAGCGGTGCTCCTCAGCTCCTCGGCCGTTCCCGAGGGCGGCCCGGCGGTGGGCAGGGTGCACCAGGCCCTCCCGTCCCTCTTCGACGAGTGGGCGGTGCTGCGCCCCTCCTGGTTCATGCAGAACTTCACCGGCGCCCACCTCCATGCCACCACGATCCGCGAGACCGGTGCCTTCGCCACCGCCACGGGTGACGGCCGCGTCGCCTACGTCGACGCCGACGACATCGCCGCCGTCGCGGTACGCGCCCTGACCGACGACGACGCCCCGAACCGCGACCTCGTCCTGACCGGCCCCGAGGCCCTCACCCACGACGACATCGCCACGATCCTCACCGAGGTCACCGGCCGCCCCGTCACCCACCACCGCCTGACCGTCACCGAGGTCCGCCACCGTCTCACCGAACAGGCGGGCATCCCTTCGGAGTTCGCCGCTCTCCTCGCCGACATGGACCACGCCATAGCCACCGGCACCGAGTCCCGCACCACGAACACCGTCCACCACCTCACCGGCCGTCGAGCCCACGATTTCCGCACGGTCGCCGAACGGGAGACCGCGCTCATCCCCTAGGGACCTCAGCCGTGTCGCCGGGAAGGGACTGCCCCGGGCACCGGCGAGGAGGTCGGGAAGGACACGTCACCGGCCGCGGTCAAGTCCCGCCGGGTCACGGATCCGTCCCGGCCGGGGACGCGTCCGGTGGTGGTGTGCGCTGCACCCGCCCCCTTCTGTAACAGCGGTGTACGAGCGGACGGTCGGGCTGAACGGCGAACCGAACCGGTGCCTCTTGGCGTTCGGAAACGCTCGCCCGGACCGACGGGCCGGCACATCGACCGACACCGAGGAAGACACCATGCGCGTCAACAAGCTCACCGTCGCAGCCCTGGCCGTCGTCGCGGGTCTCTCGCTCACCGCCTGCCAGAACGACGACGCCGCCACGGACCAGAGCAACTCGTCCGCCGCGTCCACCCCGTCCTCCTCGAACGGCGGCTCCGGCTCGGGCGGCTCGGCCCAGGGCGCCTCGAAGGACTCCACCGGGAAGAACACGGACGAGGGGAAGGGCACGATCGCCGGAACCGGCTCCGACGAGGGAGGCACGACCGGCAAGTGCCGCACCGACGAGCTGGAGGTCACGGCGACGGACCACACCGTCGAGGGCGACCCGGAGGGCATGGTCGCGGTGGAGTTCACCAACGGCGGCGGCCGGGACTGCGCGATCTCGGGTTACGCGGGTGTCGACCTGAAGACCGACGCGGGATCGCTGTCCGCGGAGCGCACCGGCGAACAGGCCCCCTCGGTCACCCTCGAGGACGGCGAGTCGGTGGCCTTCGCCGTCAGCTACCCGGTCAACGACTCGGGCGGCTCAGGCGTCCGCATCACGGGGCTGGTGGTGACCCCGCCGGACGAGACGAAGTCGGTCACCCTCGACTGGCCGGGCGCCGCCTCCCTGCCCGTCACGGACGGCTCCGGCACCCCGGTGCAGGTCGGCCCGATCGGCAGCGCCGGCCAGGGCGGCTGACCCGCACGGGCCCGGAGGGCGAGTGCGGTGCGAGGGCCGGGAAGCTGCCCGACTGCCGGTGAGGGCCGACCGACGACATCGGTCCGCTGAAGCCGGTGCTGCAGGACGAGCGCGAGGCCCGCCCGAACACGCCCCTCACCGAACTCACCGGACGCCACTCCACACCGACCGGCCCGCGCCGTCATCACCGAGGCCCGTGTCGCATTCCCCACCTTCGCCGAGGACATCGACGCACTCTGCCGCTGAACCGCACTGCCGACACCGTGCTCACCGGCGGAGCTCCCAGCTCCGCCCATAGGGTCTTGACCGGCACCGGTTCCCCCCGTGCCCGCCCGGCCCGAGTCGTGTTCAGCCGTGTCGCCAAGGGCGCGTCGGGCAGGCCTCCCACGAGAAGCGCCGCATCCGCGCGTTCTCCACGTGGCCGGCCGTGTTCCCATAGTCGATGTTGAGGTGGCGCCCGAGCACGACGACGGCCACGCTGTCGGCTCCGGCGGCTTTGAGGGCCGCGGCCGCGGACTGGGCAGGGCTGCCGGTGGTCCAGGTGTCGTCGATGAGCAGAACGTTCTCACCCCAGAGCGCCAAGGAGGTATAACGTGCCGCGGACAAGGACCGACCCAGTTCAGCCGCTCCCGGTGTCGGCGTGAGCAGGTCGCGGTGGCGGTCGCGGGTGATGCCCACCGTTTCGGCGACCATGGACCGCAGGGGATGATCCGCCCGCCCACTCGTGCTGGGGACCGTGGTCACGGTGTCGAAGGCGGCAATCGCGCAGTGATCGGTGAGGCACTTCTCGTGCAGGGCGAGGAAGCGCCACAGGACAGCCGCCAGTCCCGTACGGAAGTACTGCTGCTGGGGACCTGCGGTGTTCTTGTAGCGCCAGAGCTCATTGGCGTACTGCTCCCCCTTGAGGGCCAAGCTGACCGGTACGACCGCATCGGCCACACCTGTCCCCAGCAGTCTCCCGGCCTCATGGCAGGACCAGCACGTGGGATACCCGCTCTTCGCCGGACCTCGGCAGACCTGACACACCCCCGGGCCGGGCGGTAACGGGTGGACGAGGAAGTTGGTGTAGCGGGCGGACAGCCCGACGACGGTTGCCATTCCGGTCGACCGGCTACGCCCAGGTCAGTTCGCCCGTGGAGGGGACGAGGGAGTCGAGTCGGCTGAAGACGTCCTCAGGCCGGTCGATGACGGTGGTGTTCGGCCTGGACGCGTACTCCCTGGCCCACTCGTGAGTCAGGAGAGAGCGCATCAGGAAAACCGGACGGCCGTGCTCCAGCGCGAGGCGGGCCTGCATCCGTGCACCACTGCGATAGGCCGCCTCGATCACGACGGTGGCCAGGCTGTAGCCACTCATCACCGCGTTGCGCATCGGAAAGGACGTCTTCGAAGGCGGGGCGTCCGGCCAGAACTGCGAGATCAGCAGACCGCGCTCGGCGATCTCCTCCTGAAGCCTCATGTTCTGGGCCGGGTAGGCACGGCGGAGCCCGGTCCCGACCACGGCGACGGTACGGCCGCCGACGGCGAGGGCGGTGCCGTGGGCCGCGGTGTCGATGCCGGCGGCCAAGCCGCTGACCACCGTGACACCACGCTCTGCGAGTCCGCCCGCGATGGCGCGGGCATGAGCGAGGCCTTCCGGGGTCGGAGTGCGGGTGCCCACGACAGCGACCCTCAGGTCGTCCTCGACGGGGGTCCCGCGCAGGAAAAGGAACGGGGGACGCTGGTGAACCAACCGCAGAAGCAACGGATAGCCCTCGTCAAGGACCGTCACCAGCCGCAGCCCTTCACGCTCCCAGGCGGCGATCTCGGCGGCGACACCGTCCAGGTCGACTGAGGGCCCGGTGTCGAAGAGCGCGCCCTGCCCGGAGCCGTCGAGCGCGTTCTCCAGAATCTCGTGGGCACTGCCGACGGCCTCGATCTGGTCGGTGATCTCTGACCAGGGGCGATCGTCGCGCCGCAGCAGTGCGACGAGGGCGGCTCGCTCCAGTTCCCGGTCCATGCGGCAAGTGTAGGCACGGCGTCCGAAGCGCCGGGCTGCTCGGCCGGGCGGTTCGGGTGGGCACAGGCTCAGGCCGCGCATGCGGCCTCGCCCGGTGTCGTGCAGCCGAGCCGGCAGTCGCGGCAGCGGCCGGGTTCCGGGGCGCGGAAGACCCGCTCGCAGCCGTCGCAGTCCTGGAAGGGGGGCGGGCGGTGGGCGCCGACCGTGACCGGTGGAGGCGCCGAGGTCGCGGGAAGCGGCGGGGGCAGCAGCTCGCGGAGGCGGTAGGCGATCACGCCCGCCGGGTGCTTCATGGGGACGGGCAGGTCGGCGGTCAGGGTGCGGTGGACGGCGGCGGGGGCGGCGCCTCGTTCGAGCCAGTCGACAACACTCGGGGCCAATCTGTTCACGTCCCGCAGGGACAGGGTGAGGCGCTCGTCGGTACGGCGCAGACCGGCGAGGAGGGCGACCGCCTCCTCGTACCGCCGACCAGCGCGAACGGGCTCGCGCGGCGGGCCCACGGGAGCGGAGGCGGATACGGACACCTCAAGGGCCTCCACCGGCGCGTCCGGGACAACCGGAGCAGCCTGAGCAGCCGGGGCAACCGGCTCATCGGAGACTTGATCGCCCTCCTCGGGAGCCTCCCGGCCGCCCGCACCCTCGACCGAGTCCCGAGCGTGGGCCCGACCCGCCCCCGCACGCCCGGCCGTCCGAGCAGGAACGGACGACACGGCCGCCCGCGCGGACAACGGCGTGTGGTGGGCGTACGTACGCGTCACCAGACGGCCCGCCTCCGTGTGCTCGCGCACCCGCTCCAGGTAGCCGTGCGCCTCCAACTCCCGCAACGCGAACGCGATCCGGTCCCGCCCCTCGGGGAAGCGCTCGGCAAGACTGCGGATGTCGACCGGCGTGCCCTCGGGCACCGACAGGATGTGGGTAGCCAGCCCGATCGCGGTCAGCGACAACTCACGGTGCTGGGCGAGGTGGTTGCCCACGACCACGTACTGACCGGACTGGTACGTGCGTACGTGTGTGACACCGGAGAGTGTGGCGGATCGTCGAACACCCTGAATCGGAAGCGGGGCAGGACTAGGCTTTTCCTCAGCCATGGGGAAGCTCTCTTCTTCCTCGTTGGTCAGGCCCTCGCCTTGGGAGTGCTAGTCCCGGCGGGGGCCGACGCATGTACGGGCTTGGGGGAGCGCCGAGTTGCTCCGGCCGCTCCTGCGCCGAGACTGCCCGCCCGAACCACCATCGCGCCAGCCAGTTCGACGCGTTTCACCCGCCCGAGTGACCTACGCGAGGTTTGGTTGGGTTGGTTGGTTTTTTCCCTGGGTTCTTAGGTCTTTTACCGCCCGCAGCCCCGGCCCACGCACCACCGGGTCCCGCCGCACCCGACTCCGGTGCTCCACCACCCGAGGCATCCCCTCCGGACCTGCTGTCAGCGACAGTGGTTACGGCGCCCAGGTGACCACCGCTGACGACCGCACCCTTCCCCCCCCCCCGCCCTCGCCGACACGACCCTCACCGCACTCGCCGAACGCCACGCCACCACCCCCCGCCGCCCGGCCCGCGACATCCTCAACGAGGCCCGCGCCGAGTTCCCGACCTTCGCCGAGGACATCGACGCGCTCTGCCGCTGAGCTCACCGGAAACGGCCGAGCTCCAGCTCGGCCCACACGGTCTTGCACGGGAACGGCCCCGGCAGCACACCCCAGCGGTCGGCCAGCTCCTCGACCAGCAGCAGCCCGTAGCCCGACTCTGCGGGCTCCGGTGGAACGTCGCCGGTCACGGGCACGCTCTCGCCCCTGGGATCGGCCACCTCGACACGCAGCACCCCGTGCGCGGTGACGGTGAGGACGAGCCGGAAACCCCGGCCGGGTACATGGCCGTGCACGGCGGCGTTCGCGGCGAGTTCGGCGACGATCAGCCGGGCCGGGTCGAGTGGCAGTTCCCAGGAGCGCAGTCGCTCGGTGGCGAGCAGACGGGCCAGGCGGGCGCCCCGGCGGGTGGCGGAGAGCGGCACGGTGAACTGGTGGAGCGGGGTCCGCGATGCGGTGATTTCCTGATTCACATCACCCAGCGTGTTCACGCGTGCGTACTGTGTGAAGAGAGATGGCCCGTGCGACCAGTAGCTGCCCGTGAGGTGTCCGGTTCCGTCCGGGCTGCCCGGGACGACCGGACGCGGGCGACCGGAGTTGGTCCGGGGAAGGGCGCGCGACGGGAGGGCGGCGAGCATGAGCGGGTGGGAAGCGGGGCTGGACGACGAAGAGGCCGGGGCCGTGATGCGTACGGTCACACGGCAGTTGAAGCTGTGGCGGGAGGCGGCCGGCCTCACCCAGGCGGAGTTCGGGGCGGCGATCAAGTACGGGGAGGAGCTGGTCTCCTGCGTGGAGCGGGGACGACGGATTCCCCGGCCGGAGTACTTGGACGCGGCGGACGAGGTACTGGGTGCGGGCGGGAAGATCGCCGCGATGAAGAAGGACGTGGCGGAGGTCCGGTATCCGAAGAAGGTGCGGGACGTGAAGCGCCTGGAAGCGGAAGCCGTCGAGATCTGCTCCTACAACAACTGCGTCATCGATGGTCTGTTGCAGACCGAGGCATATGCACGAGCAGTGTTCAGCTCTCGGCGACCGCAGTTCGCGGAAGATGAGTTGGAGCAGCGGGTAGCCGCTCGGCTGGACCGCCAGGAGATCTTCTGCGCTCCGACAGCACGCCCTCTCTTCAGCTTCGTGCTGTGTGAAGCGACGCTGCTCCGCCTGATCGGGGGCAAGATGGTGATGCGTAACCAGCTCGAACGACTGTCGGAAGTAGCCCAGTTGCGGAACGTCGACCTACAGGTCCTGCCTCTAAGCCGGGAGGAGAACTCAGGCCTCGGTGGCCCCTTCCGACTGCTCAAGCTCAAGGACGGAGCGGCCGTCGGTCTGAGCGAAATCCAGCTCACCAACCGTGTGATCACCGACCCGAAAGAGACCACGGTCCTCGACATGCGCTATGGGATCATCCGGGCGCAGGCTCTCACACCACGAGAGTCGCTGGCCTTCATCGAGAAAGTGCTGGGAGAGTCATGACCCTCAAGCCCTCTGACGGAGCCGACAGCAAACTGGAGTGGATAAAGAGCAGCCACAGCTCGGACGACGGTCCGTCCTGCGTCGAGGTCGCCGCCACTGCCTCGGCAACCGTCCACGTGCGCGACTCCAAGATCCCGGACGGCCCCCGCCTCACCCTCACCCCCACCACCTGGGCGACCTTCCTCCCGTACGCCTCAGGCAACTGACGCGAACGGGGCGGGCACAGCGTACGTACGCTGTGCCCGCCCCGCTGCTCGTCGGGATCAGGTCGTCGACCGACGCCTCCGCGCCCCCGGACGCCGCTCGCTCGGCCTCGTCACCGGGTCGCCCGCGTCCAGCGCGGCCAGCCGGCGTCGCGTGCCGAAGTCGGCCAGGGCCTCCGCCAGCTTGTGGACCGACGGCTCGGGGGCCATCACGTCCACCCGCAGGCCGTGTTCCTCCGCCGTCTTCGCCGTCGCCGGGCCGATGCAGGCGATCACCGTCACATTGTGCGGCTTGCCCGCGATGCCCACCAGGTTCCGGACCGTCGAGGACGACGTGAACAGGACCGCGTCGAAGCCGCCGCCCTTGATCGCCTCACGGGTGTCCGCCGGGGGCGGCGAGGCGCGGACCGTGCGGTAGGCGGTCACGTCGTCGACCTCCCAGCCCAGCTCGATCAGGCCCGCGACCAGCGTCTCCGTGGCGATGTCGGCGCGCGGCAGGAAGACGCGGTCGATCGGGTCGAAGACCGGGTCGTACGGCGGCCAGTCCTCCAGCAGGCCCGCGGCCGACTGCTCACCGCTCGGCACCAGGTCCGGCTTCACGCCGAAGGCGATCAGCGCGTTGGCCGTCTGCTCGCCCACCGCGGCGACCTTGATCCCGGCGAAGGCGCGGGCGTCGAGGCCGTACTCCTCGAACTTCTCCCGGACCGCCTTCACCGCGTTGACCGACGTGAACGCGATCCACTCGTAGCGGCCCGTCACCAGGCCCTTGACCGCCCGCTCCATCTGCTGGGGCGTGCGCGGCGGCTCGACGGCGATCGTCGGCACCTCGTGCGGCACGGCCCCGTACGACCGCAGCTGGTCGGAGAGCGACGCCGCCTGCTCCTTCGTGCGCGGGACGAGCACCCTCCAGCCGAACAGCGGCTTGGACTCGAACCACGACAGCTGGTCCCGCCGGGCGGGGGCGCTGCGCTCACCGACCACGGCTATCACCGGCCGGCCGCCGTCCGGGGACGGCAGCACCTTCGCCTGCTTCAGCGTCTGCGCGATCGTGCCGAGCGTCGCCGTCCAGGTGCGCTGCCGGGTCGTCGTACCGGCGACGGTCACCGTCAGCGGGGTGTCGGGCTTGCGTCCGGCGGACACCAGTTCGCCCGCCGCGGCGGCCACGGAGTCCAGCGTGGTGGAGACGACCACCGTGCCGTCCGACGCACCGACCTCGGTCCAGCACCGGTCCGAGGCCGTGCGCGCGTCCACGAAACGGACGTCCGCGCCCTGGGCGTCGCGCAGCGGCACACCGGCGTACGCGGGTACGCCGACCGCCGTCGCGACACCGGGGACGACCTCGAACGGCACCCCGGCCGAGGCGCACGCCAGCATCTCCTCGGCGGCGTACGCGTCGAGCCCGGGATCACCGGACACGGCACGCACGACCCGCCTGCCGCCCCGCGCGGCCTCCATGACAAGATGTGCGGCATCCCGCACCGCGGGGACACCGGCGGTTGTTGACGCGCCGTCAACGACCGTCAGCTGGGGCGTGCCCGGATCCGGCGTGCCGGAATCCGTGTGCACCTCGGCGACGCCCTGCCTCGCGTGCGTGCGTACGACGTCGAGCACCTCGTGCTCGGCGACGAGGACGTCCGCGTTCGCCAGCGCCTCCACGGCGCGCAGGGTCAGCAGTCCCGGATCCCCGGGTCCGGCACCGAGGAAGGTGACGTGCCCGTGTTCCGGAGGGGCGGGAAGGGTGGTGGGGCTCACTGTGCTCGCTCCCCCATCAGACCGGCCGCGCCCTGCGCGAGCATCTCGGTGGCGAGTTCGCGACCGAGTGCCATCGCCGCCTCGTGCGTCTCGGGCACGGGACCGGTGGTGGACAGCTGCACCAGCGTCGAGCCGTCGGTCGTGCCGACGACGCCGCGCAGGCGCATTTCCTTGACAGTCTGCCCGTCGGCCAGCAAGTCGGCCAGCGCGCCCACAGGGGCGGAGCAGCCGGCTTCCAGGGCGGCGAGCAGGGAGCGCTCGGCCGTCACGGCGGCCCGCGTGAACGGGTCGTCGAGCTCGGCGAGCGCGGCGATCAGCTCCGCGTCGTCCGCGGTGCACTCGATCGCCAGTGCCCCCTGGCCGGGGGCGGGCAGCACCGTGTCGACCGACAGGAAGTCGGTCACCTCGTCGCTGCGTCCGATCCGGTTCAGTCCGGCGGCGGCCAGCACCACGGCATCCAGTTCGCCCTTCAGGACGTACCCGATGCGGGTGTCGACGTTGCCCCGGATCGGGACCGTCTCGATGTCCATGCCGCGGCTGCGCGCGTACGCGTTCAGCTGCGCCATGCGGCGCGGCGAACCCGTACCGACGCGGGCGCCGCGCGGCAGGTCGGTGAGCTTCAGCGCGTCACGGGTGACCATCACGTCGCGCGGGTCCTCGCGCACCGGGATGGCCGCCACGACCAGTTCGTCGGGCTGCGCCGTCGGCAGGTCCTTCAGCGAGTGCACCGCGAAGTCCACCTCGCCCCGCGCCAGTGCCTCGCGCAGCGCGGCCACGAACACGCCCGTGCCGCCGATCTGCGCGAGGTGCTCGCGCGAGACGTCGCCGTACGTGGTGATCTCGACGAGCTCGACGGGCCGTCCGGTCACCTGGCTCACGGCTTCCGCCACCTGCCCGGACTGGGCCATGGCGAGCTTGCTCCGCCGCGTCCCCAGCCTCAGTGCCTTCTCAGTCATGCCGGCCCTCGGTTCCTTGCGTTCTTCTCGGTGCTTTCCTCGGCTCGGGAGACGGAGGCCACCGTCTCGGGGTCGAGGTCGAACAGGGTGCGCAGCGCGTCCGCGTACCCGGCGCCGCCGGGCTCGGCCGCGAGCTGCTTGACCCGTACCGTCGGCGCGTGCAGCAGCTTGTCGACCACCCGCCGCACGGTCTGGGTGATCTCCGCGCGGTGCTTGTCGTCCAGGCCGGGGAGCCGCCCTTCCAGACGGGCGATCTCGCCGGCCACCACGTCGGCCGCCATGGTGCGCAGGGCGACGACGGTCGGCGTGATGTGCGCCGCCCGCTGTGCCGCCCCGAACGCGGCGACCTCGTCGGAGACGATACGCCGCACCTGGTCCACATCGGCAGCCATCGGAGCGTCCGCGGAGGCTTCCGCGAGCGACTCGATGTCGACGAGGCGCACACCGGCGAGGCGGTGCGCGGCCGCGTCGATGTCGCGCGGCATCGCGAGGTCCAGCAGGAACAGCACGGGCTCGGGGCGCGGCGGCTCGGCCACCGGCTCCGGGCGGCGCCGCTCGGGGATCCGGCCGACGGCGGACGCGGTCGCGGCGAGCGCGCCGATCAGGTCGGCGTCGGCCTCCGGGCCGCCGCGGCCGGTCCGGTCGTTCTGGCGGCGGTCGACGGTCGTGCCCGCGGCCCACGCGGCGTGCTGCTCCAGCGTCGCCGCGTCCATTCCGGCGACGGCGGCCTCGCCCATCACGGAGAACCCGGGCCGTACGGCGGACAGGTCCAGCGGGCAGCCCTCGTCCGTACCCACGGAGGTGGGCGGGAGCGGTGCCTCGGCAACCTCGTCCCGGTCGGCGACCTCGTCCAGGTCGACGACCGGCTGCTGTCCGGCGCGGCTCCCGACCCCCGCGGCGACCGCTTCGGCCGTCAGGACCAGCCCCGTAGCGCCGGTGCAGGAGACGACGACGTCGGCACGTGTCAGCTCGAACGGCACCGAGGTCATCGGGACCGCGCGGGCCAGCACGTCCGTGTCGTCGCCCTCGGTCAGGATCCGCGCGAGGCGCTCGGCGCGCTCGGACGTCCGGTTGGCGATCACGATCTCGGCGACACCGGCCCGCGCGAGCGTGGCCGCGGCCAGCGACGACATCGAACCGGCGCCGATGACCAGGGCCTTCTTGTCCCGCGCCCACGTCTCGACGGGCGCGCCCACGGCCAGCTGCTCCAGGCCGAAGGTGACCAGGGACTGCCCGGCGCGGTCGATACCGGTCTCGGAGTGGGCCCGCTTGCCGACCCGCAGCGCCTGCTGGAACAGGTCGTTCAGCAGCCGTCCGGCGGTGTGCAGCTCCTGCGCGCGGGCGAGCGCGTCCTTGATCTGGCCGAGGATCTGCCCCTCGCCCACGACCATCGAGTCGAGGCCGCAGGCCACCGAGAACAGGTGGTGGACGGCCCGGTCCTCGTAGTGCACGTAAAGATAAGGAGTGAGCTCCTCCAGGCCGACCCCGCTGTGCTGGGCGAGCAGCGTGGACAGCTCGGCGACACCGGCGTGGAACTTGTCCACGTCGGCGTAGAGCTCGATGCGGTTGCAGGTGGCGAGGACCGCGCCCTCGGTGGCGGGCTCCGTGGCGACCGTGTCCTGCAGCAGCTTGATCTGCGCGTCCGCGCTCAGCGAGGCCCGCTCCAGCACGCTGACCGGCGCGCTGCGGTGGCTCAGTCCGACGACGAGGAGGCTCATGCCGGCATCACGGCGGGTACGTCCCCGTCGGGTCCCTGGTCGGTGGTGGACGGCCGGCGGGCGGCGGCCGGGGCGGCGGCGGTGGTGGTGTCGGCCGTGGTCTCCTCGCCGGCCTTGCGCTGCTCGTGGAAGGCGAGGATCTGCAGCTCGATGGAGAGGTCCACCTTGCGCACGTCGACACCGTCCGGGACGGTCAGCACGGTCGGCGCGAAGTTCAGGATGGAGGTGACACCGGCGGCCACGAGACGGTCGCAGACCTGCTGGGCGGCGCCGGCGGGGGTGGCGATCACACCGATCGACACGCCGTTGTCCTGGATGATCGACTCGAGCTCGTCGGTGTGCTGGACCGGGATGCCGGCGACGGGCTTCCCCGCCATCGCGGGGTCGGCGTCGATCAGCGCGGCGACCCGGAAACCACGGGAGGCGAACCCGCCGTAGTTGGCGAGGGCGGCGCCGAGGTTGCCGATTCCCACGATCACGACCGGCCAGTCCTGGGTCAGACCGAGTTCGCGGGAGATCTGGTAGACGAGGTACTCGACGTCGTAGCCGACCCCCCTGGTCCCGTAGGAGCCCAGGTAGGAGAAGTCCTTGCGCAGCTTCGCGGAGTTGACCCCCGCGGCGGCCGCCAGCTCCTCCGAGGAGACCGTGGGCACCGAGCGCTCCGAGAGCGCGGTGAGGGCGCGGAGGTACAGCGGAAGGCGGGCGACGGTGGCCTCGGGAATTCCTCGGCTACGGGTCGCCGGTCGGTGAGTTCGGCCAGTTGCCACGGTGCTCCTGCGGGTAGAGCGGGGCTTCAGGCGGTCATACGTCAGGTCATACGTCCCCGGACCGCCCCGTCGAATGCAGGCTATGTCTTTGTGAACGCGTGCACAAAGATTGTGTCCGATTTGCCCGGCCAACGTGACCGGGGTCACGCGCCCCCGGCGCACTCGCGAGGAACCGGCGCGCGAGCACCACCGTTCCTTTTCTTCTGGGGGCAAAACCGCACACTCTCCTCTGTGAATCCCGCCCCCGAGACCAAGCCGCCATCGATCCTAAGCGACTTTCCGGTCGGTTTGGACTGGCCGGTCAGTTGGTGAGGGCCCTGCGGAGACGGTCCTCGTTCACGCGCCAGAAGGTGTGCTGCTCGCCGTCGACGAGGACGACGGGGATCTGCTCCCAGTACCGGTCGTGCAGCTCCCGGTCCTGGGTGATGTCCTTGTGCTCCCACCGGACGCCGAGCTCTTCGCACACCTTCTCCACCACCACCTGCGCGTCGTCACACAGATGGCAGCCGGGCTTGCGCACGAGGGTGACGAGCCGGTCCTGCGGGGCGGCCGGGGTGTTGCGGCGGAAGAGAGGGCTCATACGGGTCATTGTCGCGCGCGTCTTAACGCCCGGGACCCGGAGAGTTCACGGCGCCCGAACCTCTCGGCTCCGGAACATCCGCACCGACTGGCTATGCTCACGCCATGGCCGCTCTCGGATGGCTCACTCCCCGTAGGCGCTCCGCCACGGCGCGGAGCGTGTTGGCAGGCGAGGCCTCGGCGGAGGCAGCACGCAAGTCCACCCAGGAAGTTTCCGAACGCGAACCGGAATTCCCGGTCGTCGGGGACGAACGGGCCGCCGCGTTCTTCGACCTGGACAACACCGTGATGCAGGGCGCCGCCCTGTTCCACTTCGGGCGGGGCCTGTACAAGCGGAAGTTCTTCGACACCCGCGACCTCGCCCGGTTCGCCTGGCAGCAGGCGTGGTTCCGGCTGGCCGGGGTCGAGGACCCCGAGCACATGCAGGAGGCCCGCGACTCGGCGCTCTCCATCGTCCAGGGGCACCGCGTCTCCGAGCTGCAGTCCATCGGCGAGGAGATCTACGACGAGTACATGGCCGAGCGGATCTGGCCGGGGACCCGGGCGCTGGCACAGGCGCACCTGGACGCGGGGCAGCGGGTCTGGCTGGTCACGGCGGCACCGGTGGAGATCGCCACGGTGATCGCGCGCCGGCTGGGGCTGACCGGGGCGCTGGGGACGGTCGCGGAGTCGATCGACGGCGTGTACACGGGCAAACTGGTGGGCGAACCGCTGCACGGCCCGGCGAAGGCGGAGGCGGTCCGCGCGCTGGCGCTCGCGGAGGAGCTGGACCTGAGCCGCTGCGCGGCGTACAGCGACTCGCACAACGACATCCCGATGCTGTCACTGGTGGGCCACCCGTACGCGATCAACCCGGACTCCAAGCTCCGCAAGCACGCCCGCCGCATGGACTGGCGCCTGCGCGACTACCGCACCGGCCGCAAGGCGGCCAAGGTCGGCATCCCGGCGGCGGCGGGCGTAGGCGCGGTGGCCGGCGGCACGGCAGCCGCCATCGCCCTCCACCGCAAACGCCGCTGACCCGCGGGCAGCCGCCCGCCGCCGTTCACGCCACTCCCCCCGCCGTTCACGCCACTCCCACCGCTCCCGCGGACAGCCGCCGCTCCCGCCGCCCCTGCCGCTTCCGCGGGCAGTCGCGCCTCCCCCAGTACCTGAAGGGCCTGGGAGGTACCCCCAGGGCGATGGGGGTACCTCCCGCTCATGGGGGCCCCTCCCGCTCGAGCGAAGCCGAGAGTGGGGGAGAAGCCGAGAGCGGGGGAGAAGCCGAGAGCGGGGGAGGCACCCCGCAAGCGCCGGGCCGCGCGGCACCCCCCGCCCGGCCGCGCCACCGGGCACCCGGTCAACCCCCGTACGCTCACCGAACCGATCACCGGGGACCACTTCCGCCACCCCGCACCCAAACCCGGCCAATCCAACTGCCCTACCCCGCAACCCCCTTGCCCAGTCCTCTTGGCTGCACACGGCCACAACTCGCCCCATACCGCCCCCGAATGCGAACACTTCCGGTCGGAAACCGACCCTCATGCGGCACCCAAACACCCCTCAACCAGTTACAGAAGCGACGCAATCGGCGATTTGAGCAACTCGGTGTAGCAGAGCCTGCACGAAGCGTTATTCTCCTCAGACGCAATCCGGTACCCACCCGTAGCTACGACGGGTGAACGGTCCCGCACTGCACGTGATGGAAGCTCTGCCTCTGGGAGTCCCGTGTACCCACACGTCGGGGTTGACGCCTCGGGCCTGGCTACGCTGCGCGCGACAGTCGCGACAGCCCGAGACCTGCTGCGCGGCATCGTCCCCACCGCGCACGCGGTCCCCGCGTTCGCCACCGCCCCCGCCGTCGGCCCGTGCTACGCCCTCGCCGACGGCAGCGCCGCGGTCGGCGGACGGGGGCGCCGCTCCGCAGCACCCTCCACCGCCCCCGCCGCGGCCAAGAGCGCGGCCAGAGGAGCCGCCGCCAGGACGACCACCGGCGCCTCCGCCGCCCGCCGCCCCGCCGCCGACAGCGACAGCGCCCGGATGATGGACCTCGTCGAGCGCGCCCAGGCCGGCGAGGCCGACGCCTTCGGACGGCTGTACGACCAGTACAGCGACACCGTCTACCGCTACATCTACTACCGCGTCGGCGGCAAGGCGACCGCCGAGGACCTCACCAGCGAGACCTTCCTGCGCGCACTGCGCCGCATCGGCACCTTCACCTGGCAGGGCCGCGACTTCGGCGCCTGGCTGGTGACCATCGCCCGCAACCTCGTCGCCGACCACTTCAAGTCCAGCCGCTTCCGCCTCGAGGTCACCACCGGGGAGATGCTCGACGCCAACGAGGTCGAGCGCTCCCCCGAGGATTCCGTTCTCGAGTCCCTGTCCAACGCCGCCCTCCTCGATGCCGTACGACGACTCAACCCCCAACAGCAGGAGTGCGTCACGCTCCGATTCCTCCAAGGTCTGTCCGTCGCCGAGACCGCCCGTGTGATGGGCAAGAACGAGGGCGCCATCAAGACCCTCCAGTACCGGGCCGTCCGCACCCTCGCCCGGCTCCTCCCGGACGACGCCCGCTGACCCGCATCCGCCCGCCGACCGGGACACGCTCCGCGACACCCAACTCACGGTACGTGAAACTCGGTTGGCTTCCTCATTCGGTCATCCCGGGTCCGTAACCCAAGTGCCGCGCCACTCGTTGTGCGGGATACAGGCTCCCTGTGGTCACCCCCTGACCGACTTCGATCACTCGATCGTGTGGCCCTGGTCAGGGCGGGGAACCCTCAGGACCCCCTGGGGAGTCGACCGTGATGACGAGAGGAGGTGCCGCCAGTGATCGCGAACGTATCGGCGCACCGGCGGGCGAACGCCTTCGCCCAGGCCCTGGAGGAGCAGTCCGACCGGGGCACGGCGGCCGAGCAGCCCGAAGGATCGACACCGGCCCCGGCCGCCGCCGCGGAGACCGAGCAGGCACAGCTGCTCGCTCTGACCTCCGGCCTCGGCGCGCTGCCCAAACCAGAACTGGACCCCGAGGTCAAGGTCGTCCAGCGGGCCCAGCTGGTGGCCGCGTTCGAGGTCATGCTCCAGGAGGGCACCGCTGCGGGCGAGGCGACGGATCAGACCGTACCCGGACAGCGCTCGCACCGGGCCAGGGGCGCCCACCGGGCGACCCCGCTGGGCAAACTGCGACCACGGTCGCGGCTGGCCAAAGGACTCACCGCGGGCGGGCTCACCGTCGGCGTCGCCGCCGGCGCCCTCGGCGGAGTCGCCGTCGCCAGCTCCGACGCCCTGCCCGGTGAGTCCCTCTACGGACTCAAACGCGGCATCGAGGACGTCAAGCTCGGCCTCGCCGACGGCGACGACGAGCGCGGCCGGGTCTACCTCGACCACGCCTCCACCCGCCTCGGCGAAGCCCGTCGGCTGATGGAGCGCGACCGCAGCGGCCCCCTCGACCACGAGTCCCTCGGCGATGTCCGTCGCGCCCTCTCCGGCATGCGGCACGACGCCGCCGAGGGCCACCGGCTGCTGCGCGAGGCGTACGAGCGCGACCCCGGCTCCCTGGGCCCCATGCGGGCGCTCTCCTCCTTCTCCCAGGCACACCGCAAGACCTGGGGCACCCTGCGTGACCGGCTGCCCGTGCAGCTGGGGGACGTGAGCGAGCAGGTCTCGTCGGTGTTCGACGCCATAGAGGAAGACGTCGCCCCGCTGCAGTCGCTGCTCCCCGGGCCCTCGACCGGCGAGGACGACGACGGCGCACGGCGGCGCGGCTCCGCGTCGACACCCGGCGCCCCGTCCGGCACGGACCCCTCGCAGTCCCCCGGCACCGGCGGCGACACCTCCGGCGAGAGCGAACCCGGCAGGGCAGGCCCGTCCGGTTCCGCCGACGCCGACCGCGAGAGCGACGACCTGCTCGGTGGCAACACCGGCGACCTGCTCGACCCACCCGAGGAGAGCGGCGCCGTCACCACTCCGCCACCGGCGACGGGCGGCATCACCCCGCCTCCCGCCCCCGATGTCACCATCCCGCCCCTCCTGCCCGGACTCCTCCCGGGCCTGGGCATCGACAGCCAGGACGCGGAGTAGAACGGAGGGCGCCCCTCGCATCACAGCGAGGGGCGCCCTCCGAAGTCGTACGCGACGACGGTCCGCTAGAAGAACACCGACCGCCGCTGCACCAGCAGCTTGTACAGCGTGTGCTGGATCTGTTCCCTCACCTGGTCGGTCAGGTTGAACATCAGCATCGGATCGTCCGCCGCCTCCGGCGGATAACCGTCCGTCGGGATCGGCTCACCGAACTGGATCGTCCACTTCGTCGGCAGCGGAATCGCGCCCAGCGGGCCGAGCCACGGAAACGTCGGCGTCAGCGGGAAGTACGGAAAACCCAGCACCCGGGCCAGCGTCTTCGCGTTCCCGATCATCGGATAGATCTCCTCCGCCCCGACGATTGAGCACGGAACGATCGGAACGCCCTGCCGCAGCGCCGTCGAGACGAACCCGCCACGCCCGAACCGCTGCAGCTTGTACCGCTCGCCGAACGGCTTCCCGATGCCCTTGAACCCCTCCGGCATCACCCCCACCAGCTCACCCTGCCCGAGCAGGCGTTCGGCGTCCTCCGTGCACGCCAGGGTGTGCCCGAGCTTGCGGGCGAGCTCGTTGACCACGGGCAGCACGAACACCAGGTCCGCCGCGAGCAGCCGCAGATGGCGGCCGGCCAGATGGTGGTCGTGGACGGCGACCTGCATCATCAGGGCATCCACCGGCACCGTCCCGGAGTGGTTGGCGACGATCAGCGCGCCGCCCTCCGAGGGGATGTTCTCGACGCCCTTCACCTCGACCCGGAAGTACTTCTCGTACACCGGCCGCAGCAGGGACATCAGGACCTGGTCGGTGAGCTCCTCGTCGTACCCGAAGTCGTCGACGTCGTAGTCCCCGGTGAGCCGGCGGCGCAGGAACGCCAGACCGCTCGCGATCCGCTGCTCCAGGCCGCCCGAGCCGACACCCAAGCCGACACCCGAGCCGTCACCGGCCGGTTCCCGGGGCTGCTCGTCCACACCCGTCACCCGATCATCATCCTGCGCGGACGCCACACCCGGCAGGGGCTGGACCTCCCCGACCGCCGCGGGCTGCGCGCCGCCCTGGCGCCGACTGCCCGCGCTTCGGCGGCGCGCCGGGCGCTGCGCGGCACCCCCGCGCGAGCGGTGGTCGTCGTCGAACGGAATGACCTTGGCGTCCGCCATCGTTGCTGCGCTCCTCAGTTGGCGCTCTGCGTCGGGGGGTGACCGCTGCCCGGCAGGGGCAGCGCGGCGATCCGGTCGACGGCCCTCGCGAGGGTCTCCGGCGGAAGCAGCCCGGGGCCACGACTGCGCACGAAGTCCGCAAACGTTTCAGCAGTCGAGTACTTCGGGGTGAAGCCCAGCGTCTCCCGCATCTGGTCCGTCGCCACCACCCGCCCGTGCGTGAGCAGCCGGATCTGCTCGGGCGAGAAGTCCGTCATCCCCAGCGTACGCACCAGTGAGCCCGCCCAGGTGACCGCGGGAAGCAGCAGCGGCACGGTCGGCCGGCCGAGCCGCCGCGAGCACTGCGAGAGCAGCAGCACGCCGTCGCCGGCGATGTTGAAGGTGCCGCTGTTGAGCGTGGAGCGCCTCGGTTCGTGCGAGCCGATCCGCAGCACCTCGACGACGTCGTCCTCGTGCACGAACTGCAGCCGGGGGTCGTAGCCGAACACGGTCGGCAGCACCGGCAGGGAGAAGTACGAGGCGAGCGGACTGTCCGCGGCCGGCCCCAGGATGTTGGCGAACCGCAGCACGCACACGGCGACGTCCGGACGGCGGCGCGCGAAGCCGCGCACGTACCCCTCGACCTCGACCGTGTCCTTCGCGAAGCCACCGCTGGGCAGGGACTTGGGCGGGGTCGACTCGGTGAAGACCGCCGGGTCGCGGGGCGCGGAACCGTAGACGCTCGTACTGGACTTCACGACCAGCCGCTTGACGACGGGGGACTTCTGGCAGGCACCCAGCAACTGCATGGTGCCGATGACGTTGGTCTCCTTCAGCGCGGTCCGGCCGCCGCTGCCGAGCGGCGTCCCCGTCACGTCGAGGTGGACGACCGTGTCCGCGCCCGACTCGGCCAGCACCCGCGCGATGGTGGGCTGGCGGATGTCCGTCCGGACGAAGTCGGCGCCGCCCAGGTGGTGCTCGGGCGGGACCGCGTCCACGCCGACGACCCGGTCCACCTCGGGATCCCGCAGGATCCGCCGGACGAAACGGCCCCCCAGCTGACGGGCCACCCCGGTCACGAGCACGACCTTTCCCAAGATCAGCGCCTTTCTCTCGCTCTGCTCCCGACGGCCAACCTATCGGGTCGTCGTCGCTCTGTGGTGCCGACCGGATACTTGAAGTGACGACAGCCCCGGACGTACGAACGCCGGAAGCCCGAATGGCAGTGGCCCCCCACCGGAGTGCGGTGGAGGGCCACTGGACACGCTCTCGCGCTGTCGCTTACTTCTTGTTGCGACGCTGGACGCGCGTGCGCTTGAGCAGCTTGCGGTGCTTCTTCTTGGCCATCCGCTTGCGCCGCTTCTTGATAACAGAGCCCACGACTACCCTCGCTCACTTCTCATGACTCGGTGTTTGGGCGCCATGGGCCCACACGACCTACGAGGGGCTAGCCTACCCGCCCGAGCGCTGAGACCGTAATCGAGGTGACCGGGGAGGCCCGTGAGTGCCCGGTACGGACCTCCCCGGAACGCCGTCAGGCGGTTTCCACCCCCACGTAGCTCTCGCGGAGGTACTCGTGAACCGCTTGCTCCGGGACGCGGAAGGACCGCCCCACCCGGATCGCGGGCAGATGACCGCTGTGCACCAGCCGGTACACGGTCATCTTCGACACTCGCATCACCGAGGCGACTTCCGCCACGGTAAGGAACTGAACCTCGTTCAGAGGCCTCTCGCCAGCTGCAGCCATGACACACCTGAACCTTCCGCACTCGACGGCCACCGGCTTCCCCTTCCGGTGACTCTTCGTCGTTGCGTGCTCACTCCCCAATGTAGGGGCGGGTGATGCGAGTGGGGAAGAGGTGCACCCATCGGCGGCCTACTGTGACAGACACGCTCGATTGAGTACGTAGCGGGTCAACGGCAGGTAGTAATCGGACCGCACGCCGTCATCAAGTGGAACGACGAGGGAGACGGCCCCCTCGGCCTCGCCGACGAACGGCGCGGGGTCGTTCACATCGGCCGACCCGACGGCCTCGAACCCCAGCTGACCTGCCCCGCAGACCCAGCCGTGGTCTCCGATCACCAACTCCGGAAGCGGTCCGCCGGCCTCGGCCGCCGCGGCCAGCGCGGTCCGAACCGGGAGGGGGGAGTGCGTGTGTGCGCCGGGCTCACAACCGGGGCGTTCCGCGGTCGCGCCCCGGACGAGCCCGACTCCCCGTACGTAGTCGAGGTTGTACGTGCGTAGACCGAACCGGGTCGTTATGTCGACACAGCGACCCTGCGCGGGGGTGAGGACGGTACATCCCGCCGCCGACAAGGCGTCTGCCAGAACGGCGTAGAAACCGAGCAGCCGGTGCGGGTGACCGGTGCCGAACAGGACCGGCCCGCCACGCTCCGCAGCGATCGCCAGCCGCCCCGCGAAGGCGTCCAGGGCGGCCAGGGTCCGCTCGGGGTCGATCACATCATGGCCGGAGACGTGCGCGGGATCGGCCGAAACCCCGCACCTGTCCGCCATCAACGCGAGCAATTCCCGCTCATCCCATACCCGTTCGGGATCCAGCCCGATCAGCAGGCGCGGATCCCGGGCGGCGAACAGCCGGTAGCTCCGCAGGCTCTCCTCCCGCGTGGTGCCCACGACCCCGGCGAGCCGGACGGCGAGGAGGTGGGCACGGAGCTCGGCGGTGGTCAGCACGGAAGCGATGCTGCGGGATACCGGGACGAGGCGGGGCCGGGAACGGGGGAACACCGCACGGACGGCGTAACGGAACACCCGTACGACCGTACGGCCGTCAGGGCAGCAGCCCCCGCAGCGGGAACACCGCGCGCCGCGCCGCCAGGATCGCCTGGTCCAGGCGGTCCGCCGGGTCGTACCCCGCGTCCCACGCGGCCCAGGACACCGGCCACCGCCCGTCCGTCATCCGCCGCGGCGCCGGCTGCCGGGTCCGGGCGTACACCTCCTGCCGCCAGCCCTCGGGGATCACCGTCGTGGGCTCCACCGGCCGCTCGGCCGCGATGCCCACCAGATGGGTCCAGGACCGGGGCACGACCTCCACCACCGCGTAACCGCCCCCGCCCAGCGCCACCCACCGCCCGTCGGCGTGCTCGTGCGCCAGCTCGTGGCACGCCACCTGCACCGCCCGCTGCGCGTCCAGCGACACCGCCAGGTGCGCCAGCGGATCCTCGAAGTGCGTGTCGGCCCCGTGCTGCGTCACCAGCACCTGCGGCCGGAAGTCCGCGATCAGCTCCGGCACGACGGAGTGGAACGCCCGCAGCCACCCCGCGTCCCCGGTCCCGGCCGGCAGGGCCACGTTGACCGCGCCGCCCTCCGCGCCGGCCGCCCCCGTCTCCTCCGGCCACCCGGTCTGCGGGAACAGCGTCCGCGGATGCTCGTGCAGCGAGATCGTCAGCACGCGCGGGTCCTCCCAGAACGCCGCCTGCACCCCGTCCCCGTGGTGCACGTCGACGTCGACGTACGCGACCCGCTCCGCACCCAGCTCCAGCAGCCGCGCGATCGCCAGCGCGGCGTCGTTGTACACGCAGAAGCCGGAGGCCGCGCCCGGCATGGCGTGGTGCAGCCCGCCCGCGAAGTTCACCGCGTGCGGCGCGTCCCCGCGCCACACCGCCTCCGCCGCGCCCACGGACTGCCCCGCGATCAGCGCCGACACCTCGTGCATCCCGGCGAACGCGGGATCGTCCACCGTCCCCAGCCCGTACGCCTGGTCCGCGGCCGCGGGGTCCGCCGACGCGGCCCGCACCGCCTCGATGTAGTCCTCCCGGTGGACGAGCCGCAGCGTCGAGTCCCCGGCCGCCTTCGCGGCGACCACCTCCACCTCACGGTCGAGCCCCAGGGCACCGACCAGACTCCGGGTCAGCGCCAGCCGGACCGGGTCCATCGGATGGTCCCGGCCGAAGTCATAGCCCGTCACTGCCTCGTCCCACATCAGCTGCACGCGCCCGCTCATGCCCGCCACCGTATCGGTCCGGCCGATCCGCGAACGACCTGGCGTACGCGAGCGTCACCAGCACCAACACCATCGGCACGAGCATCGCCCCGCGGTAGCTCCAGGTGTCACCGAGCGCCCCGACCAGCGGCGAACCGATCAGAAAACCCACATAATTGAAGACATTGAGCCGCGCGACGGCCCTGTCCGAAGCCCCCGGGCCGCCACGCCCGGCAGCCCGCCGCCCGGCCGCCGCGAAGGTCTGCGGCACCAGCACGCACAACCCGAGCCCCAGCAGCGTGAACCCCAGCATCCCCACCCACGCACCCGGCGCCCCGGCCACCACGGCGAACCCCACCGCCGCCACCAGCGCCCCCGCCCGCACCACCGCCACGGCCCCGAACCGCCGCACCCCGACATCCCCGAGCGCCCGCCCCAGCAACGTGGTGACCATGTAGACGTTGTACGGAACGGTCGCCAGCTGCTCCGAACTCCCCAGCACGTCCTGGAGGTACTTCGCACCCCAGTTGGAGACCGTCGAGTCCCCGATGTACGCCACCGTCATCACCAGGCACAGCGGCAGCAGCCACGTGAGGCCGTCGGCCGTGTGCCCGCCCTCCGTGTTCTCCGGAGCCGGCTCCTCTTCCCCGTCTCCCCCGTCGACGTACCACCGGCTTCCGACCAGCGCGGCCGGCAGCAGCACCAGCACCACCGGCAGATACGACACCCACAACGCCAGGTCCCCGTGCGCCCCCACCCACGCGAGCGACGCCCCGACGATCCCGCCCAGGCTGTACGCGGCGTGGAAGCTGAGCATGATGCTGCGCCCGTACGCCCGCTGCAGACTCACCCCGAGCATGTTCATCGACGCGTCCAGCGCACCGACGGCCAGCCCGAACACGGCCAGCGCCACGCCGAGCCCCGCCATGTGTCCGCCCGCTCCGACGCCCAGCAGCGCCAGCAGCACCACCGGCTGCGACCACCGCAGCACCCGGCTCGGCGGCACCCGCTTCACCAGCCGCTCCGTGGTGACACTCCCGATGCCCGCCAGGATCGGCACGGCGGCGAGGAAGACCGGCAGCAGCGCGTCGGAGACCCCGTACCGGTCCTGCACGGCCGGGATCCGCGTCACGAGCAGAGCGAAGGCGACGCCCTGCACGAGGAAGCTGAACGCCAGCGAGACCCTGCCGCGCCGCAGCACATCAGTCATGGCGGCGAGCGTAGGGCTCGGGGATACCGGTGGGTAGATCCGGTCAAAGATGAGTCATCTTCAGTTTCGTGTGCCTGAGAGCAGCGGGAGCAACTCCCTCATGTCCTCGAAGAGTCCTGTGGTCCCGGAGAGCTTCCCGGCGGGCGTCATCGCGGTGAACCCGTACACGTCCATCCCGGCCGCGACCGCCGCCCGCACGCCCAGCGGACTGTCCTCGACGACCACGCACCGCCCGGGCGCCACACCCATCCGCTCGGCCGCGTACAGGAACAGATCCGGTGCCGGCTTCCCCCGTCCCACGTCCTGCGAGCTGAAGATCCGCTCGTCGTCGAACCACCGGTCGAGCCCGGTCGTGCGGTGCCCCACCCGGATCCGCTCATGGCTCCCGGACGAGGCCACGCAGTACGGCACCCCGTCGGCGGCCAGCTTCTCGAGCACGTCCATGGCACCGACGACCGGCTTCAACTCCCGCTCGAACGCGGCGAAGACCCGGGCGTGGAACACGTCGTCGAAGTCCGCCGGCAACCGCCGCCCGGTCCGTTCCTCGATGAGATCGTGCACGCGATGCATGGCGGAGCCCATGTAGTCACGGATGGAGTCCTCGTACGAGGTCGGGTGGCCGAGTTCGGTCAGATAGGCGGCCAGAAGGCCGTTGGAGATCGGCTCACTGTCGACGAGAACACCGTCGTTGTCGAAGATGACGAGGTCATAGCGCATGCCTTTGACCCTAAACGCAGAAAACCCCGCACCGTACCGGTGCGGGGTTTTCTTCAAGAATTGTTCGGCGGCGTCCTACTCTCCCACAGGGTCCCCCCTGCAGTACCATCGGCGCTGTAAGGCTTAGCTTCCGGGTTCGGAATGTAACCGGGCGTTT